>CAZTZM010000412.1:0-42067 GCA_964618005.1 uncultured Myxococcales bacterium | reverse complement strand
GGCTGCCGGAACGACGTCGAGCTGACCACGCCGCGCGGGCTGGCGACGGCCGCCTGCGCGGCCGCGGGCGCCGCCTGCGGCGCCAACGCCGGCTGCTGCTCGGGCCTGTGCAACAACGGCGCCTGCGCCTCGCCCGTCTGCCTGCCCGAAGGGGGCGCCTGCGCCGCGGCGGCCGACTGCTGCTCGTTCCTGTGCGGCCCCAATCCGGCCGGCAGCCCCGGAACTGTCTGCCTGAACGCCGCCGGCTGCTCCTCGGACGGCCAGCCTTGCGCCCGCGCCGGCGCCTGCTGCAGCCTCGGCTGTACCGGCGGCGTCTGCGGCGGCGCTGCCTGCGCGCCGGCCGGCGGCCCGTGCACGGCGGCGGCCGACTGCTGCGACGGCACCTGCACGGCCGGCCTGTGCGCGGCGGTGACGATGCCCGGCTGCCGGCCCGCCGGTGAGACCTGCATGGCCGGCGGCGACTGCTGCGGCAGCGTCTGCGCCGATGTCAACGAGGGGAACCCGATGACCTGCGCGTTGCTGGCCGGCTGCCGCGTCGCCGGCGAGACCTGCACCACGGCCGGCGACTGTTGCAGCGGCCAGTGCGGCGGCGGTCCCGACGGCGGGATGACCTGCCAGGCGCTGCCCGCCTGCCATCCGGCGCAGGAGATCTGCAAGACCGACATGGACTGTTGCTCGGGCCGGTGCGAGATGTCGCCCGAAGGGGCGCTCCGCTGCGCCTGGGCACCCGGGTGCCGCCCCGCGCAGGAGCGGTGCGCGTCGGACGGCGAGTGCTGCGCCGGGAGCTGCAAGCCGGGCCCCCCCGGCGTCGGGCGCTGCGACGGGATGCCGGCACCGAAGATGAAGATGAGCGGCTGCCTGGAGCCGGGCGAGCTCTGCAAGCAAACGGGCGATTGCTGCGCCGGCGAGGCCTGCACCCCAGACGCGTCGGGGAGCCAGCGATGCGGACCGTCGGGCGGCGCCTGCCTCGGCGACGGCTACCCATGCGCGATCGGCGACGCCTGCTGCGGCCAGCTCTGCCGGCCCGACACGACCGGCGCGCTCACCTGCCGCGACGCCTGCGCCCCGACGGGGGCGCCGTGCGCCGCGACGGACGACTGCTGCGCGGGCGCCTGCGTCGGCAGTCCCGGAAGCTTGATCTGCGCGCCGGTCGAGCCGGCCCAGACGGGACCGACCTGCGCCGCGGCGGGCCTCGCCTGCGACACCGCCAGCGACGCCTGCTGTGGCGGCACGGTCTGCGCGACGCTGGCCGACGGTGCGCCCGGCTGCGCCCCGCTCGCCGCGGCGGCCGGGCCGTGAGCTCAACCTCCCTGCTCGCGCAGGCGCAGGAGCACCCGCACGAACAGGGCGGACTGCAGCAGCGGCTCGACGAACCGCAGCCCCATCCCGGCCGAGCCGTCGGCGACGTGGCGCGACCAGCGCACCTCGGCCTCGATCTCGATCGGCTCGCACTCGTCCAGGATCGACAGCCGGACGGCCAGCCGATCGCCCACCGGCAGCAGCCGCGGGGCCACCACGAACATCCCGCCCAACGAGATGTTCCGCGTCTTGGCCAGCAGGCTCCCCGCGTCGTTCGAGAGGTGGACGGGGACGTCGAGGTCGACGCGTCCCAAGCGCCCGCTGGTCTCGCGCTCGGTCCGGTGCGGCGTCAGGTCGGCGGTCGCGATGATCATGAGGCCTCCGATCGGTTAGGGACCACGGACGGGGCGGCGGTTAGCTCCGCAGAACGGTCAACGACATGAACCGTCCGACGGTGCAACCGCTACTGTACATTCAAATGGACGAGCATTTTGCGCCGCGTGCGGCCTTCATCGCCGCCCTGGGCGCCGACGATGGTGAACGAGCCGCCGCCGAAAGGCACGCCGAGCGATGCGTCGAGTGTCGCGTGGCGCTGGAACAGGGAAAGTCCCTACAGGCTCTCCTGAAGAAGGCCATCAGCGGCCACCAGGCGAGCGGGGAGGCAGCGCCCGTCTGACCTCACGCGTCGGCGGCGCGCACGTTTCCGCTCGGTCGGGGGCGTGATCCAAGTTGGTCAAAGTGCTGGACCCGACGCGACAGCCGGGAGGCGGTTGTTATATTGCAAGGGTGGTACGCGGCGCGGTCTTGGCGGTCGCCTTCGGCATGCTGGCGGGCACCGGCTCGTGCGGCAGCACCCTCAGCGCCATACCGTTGTCGCGCTCTGGCCAGGCGGAGCGGACACTGACGCTGTCGGCGGGGACGGCGGTGCAGTTCGAGACCGACGTCCACCCGACGCAGGTCGGCGCGGTGCGGGCGGAGTACGACATCGAGCTGCTGCAGGGCGGGCACGCGGTCGCCGAGGCGCGCTGCCTGCAAGAGCTGTCCGAGGACAGCCCCAGCTGCGCGGTTCGGCAGGTCAGCTACAACGAGGATCGCCACATCACCTGCCGCATGACCTGCTCGGCCCGGGTCCCGAAGAGCGGACCCACCGTGGTACGCGCCAAGCTGGTCGTCGAAGGGCACCCGACGCTGGTCGACGCCGATGAGCCGCCGTACCTGATCGTCGAGCAGTAGCGGTCCCGCGGGCGCACGCGGGACCGCGTCCTATCACAGCTTCGTGATGTCGGGGAGGCTGCCGTCGGCGTTGCGCTTCGCCGCCGCGGCGGCCGCCGCGGTCGCCTTGGCGGTCACGTCGCCGGTGTGCCCGATGTTCTGGAACGATCCGCCTTCGTTGTTCCAGGCGCCGCAGCCGGTGCAGGTCATGCTGGCCGGGTTGCTGTTGTTGGTGAATCCCCAGTCGGCTTTGTGGCCGCCGTCGCCGTTGTTGTAAAACGCGAACAGCGACGACATCACGTGCTTGGCGGAGACGCTGTTGCCGCCCATCTTGAAGCCGTTGCCGTTGCTCTGCGCCCCGGCGGTGTCGGCGCCCATGTTGAAGGCCCAGGAGTTCTTGACCGTGACGGGGTCGGTCCAGGCGTAGAAGTCGAAGCCGTCGTCGGAGTTGTCCCACGAGCGGCACCCGTCGAACACGTTGCCGACGCCGCTCCCCTTCTTGGCGCCGAACCCGTCGGCGTTGGCGCCGTCGCAGCGCTCGTCGTGGTTGTGGTACGAGTCCACGTCGGTGATGGTGGCGTAGCTGCCGCTGCCGGTGTAGCCGGAGCTGGAGTTGATGAGCACGCCGGTGTCCTCGGCGTCGTGGACGACGCAGTTGGTGACGAAGTCGTGCGCCCCCTGCACCAGGATGCCGGTGTCGTTCGAGCCGCTGATCTCCAGCCCCGACACGCGGTACCAGTCGGCGCCCATGTCGATCCCGTAGATGTTCTTGTCCGCCGGGTTGTCGCCGCACGCGAGGCGCGGCTGGCCGGAGAAGTCGAGGATCGGCTTGGTCGTCGCCGCCGGGTCGGCCATCATCGTGATGATCCGGCTGGACGTCCCCATACGCGTCTTCTTGAATTCGATGCGCGTGGGCAGCTTGTACGTGCCCGCCATGAGGCACATCGTGGTCAGCGTGCCCGAGCAAACGTCGCCGTTGGCCGCGCCCGTGACACCCGGGCAGACGAGATCATAAGCGTGCTGCGGCGTGGCCACCGGCGACGCCTGCGTGCCGGCATTGGCGTCGTTGCCGGTGGGCGAGACCCAGATGTCGCAGGGTCCGCTCTTGCCGCCGGTGCCCGTCGATCCGCCGGTCCCGACGGCGCCGCCCGTCCCGACGGTGCCGCCCGTCCCCTTCGATCCGCCTGTGGCCGTGGCGCCGCCGGTGCCGACCGTTCCGCCCGTTCCGACGGTGCCGCCGGTGCCCGTCGATCCGCCGGTGGCAATTGACGACCCGCCGGTGCCGGCGATCGTACCGCCGGTGCCCGTCGATGAACCACCCGTGCCGGTGCTGGTGGCGCCGCCGGTGCCCGTCGAGCCGCCGGTGCTGGTCTTGCCGCCGGTGCCCACCGTGGTCCCGCCGGTGCCGGTGCTGGTGGCGCCGCCGGTGCCGGTGCCGCTTGCGCCGCCGGTTGCATTTCCGGAACCGCCCGTACCGTTGACGGTCGCCCCGCCGGTGCCGGTCCCGGATGAGCCGCCGGTGCCCTTCGCGCCGCCGCCGTCGTCGGTCGCGCAGCCGAGGGCGACCATCGCCGGCATGACGACCGCGAACAATGAGATCAGGATCGAACGTGAGAAGCGGGGCTCGAGCATGGTTGGACTCACCTGGTGAGGGGCTGCGTCGTTGCGCTGCCGTTGCGGTCGTCGTCTCGCCTGCGCGTCGACCAGACGTGAGTTGCCAAGGTCAAGCGGCGCGGCTCACACGACGAGCCGTTCCGACGACGACGGGCAACCATGTCGCCGGAGGCCGTTCTCATGCGCACGCACGCATCCATTGCTCAGCTCGTTCGAATTTATGGAGTCCTGCTTTTTGCGGTCGGCGCGGGCTGCGCGACCGGCACGTCAACGGATGACACCGGCACCGGCGGCAACGGCCAGGCCACCGGCGGAACGACCGGAACCGGCGGCGGCAACCAAGGGACCGGCGGCGCCACGAGCACCGGCACCGGCGGTCACGCCACCGGGACGGGCGGCGCGACGGTCACCGGCACCGGCGGCTCTTCGACGGGCACGGGCGGATCCTCCAGCGGCACCGGTGGATCGCAGGCAACGGGCGGCAGCGTGGGAACGGGCGGCAGCGTGGGAACGGGCGGCGCCCCCGGAACCGGCGGCGCCCCCGGAACCGGCGGCGTCACGGCCGGAACCGGCGGAACGAAGGCCACCGGCGGAACGACCGGAACCGGCGGCGCGACCGCCACGGGCGGAACCACCGGCGGCGTCACGCAGTCGTCGACTTGCCAGATCCCGACCTGGCCGACCGCCACCGGCACGCCGGTCACCATCTCGGGCACCAAGTCGGTGAGCGGCACCTACGACGGCAAGAT
This sequence comes from uncultured Myxococcales bacterium, assembly GCA_964618005.1. Lineage (GTDB taxonomy): Bacteria > Myxococcota_A > Polyangia > Fen-1088 > Fen-1088 > JADGRB01. The sequence goes on along the minus strand of CAZTZM010000412.1, from coordinate 37,193 downwards.
GGCGCTGCACAACGGCGACCTCAACGACTGCACCACCGGCGACCAGAGCAGCACCAAGGCGATCATCGAGATCGCCGACGGCGGGACAGTAAAGAACGTGGTCTTCGGGGCCAAGGTCGGCGACGGCATCCACTGCCTGGGAAGCTGCACGATCGACAACGTCTGGTTCCAGTACGTCTGCGACGACGCCATCACGATGCTGGGCGGCTCGGGCAAGACCGCCACCATCACCAACAGCGGCTTCATGGGCGCGCGCGACAAGACCATCCAGCACAACGGCGACGGCAGCACCGTCACCATCGATCACGTCTACGTGAACATCGCCGGCAAGCTCTATCGGTCGTGCGGCGAGGGATGCAGCAGCTCGGCCAAGCGAACGGCGAAGATCAGCAACGTCGTCGCGCTGGGCGCCAGCGAGATCGCCGGCGTCAGCACCAACGACACGGTCACGCTGAGCAACATCTGCGCCTACCGCACGCCCAGCCTGTGCCGCACCTACAAGCCGGGCAGCGAGACCGAGACCACCACCGGCGCCAACGGCACCAACGAAGGCCCCGACGCGAACTGCAAGTACGCCGGGACCGACACGCACGCGTTGCTGAGCGACGTCACCGGCAGCTTCCAGACCGACGTCTTGTGTCCGGGCGCGAACTCCGTGAAGAGCGGCAGCACCGCCACCGCCTGCATCAGCGGATTCGATTCCTGCCTCAAGGGCTGCGCGCCAGGAAGTTACGGCTTCAAGGGCGCCACGTGCGGCACGGCCGGGACGTACACCGACTCCGGCAGCTGTGGTTTGCCGTCGGATCCCACCATCGCGGCCCACTTTGCCGGCAGCAACGCCGCCAGCGCGACCACCACCGTCACCACCAACACCACCTGCACCAGCGAGTGGGCCTGGGCCACCGACGGCTCTGGCAAGTATTGCATGTGCGTCTACAAGCCCGGCTACTACCAGCAGTCGTCGTCCAGCTGGCTGGTCTGGGACTGCCAATCGCAGTGGTGGTAGCCGGCCGCGGTTTTTATCTGGCGCCACCTCACGTTGATCTGATCGAGGCCCGAGGGCGCTTGCTCGGCTGGGGCGCCAGCCCGCCCTCGAATCTACCCAATTCAGTTCAACCTGAAATGGGTCTACTAGAAGCTTTTGCTGACCGAAGCGAGCGGGGGCGCGCGGGCGCCGAGCGAGCGCAGCGAGCGAACGCTCCCCGATTTAGTAGAAGCTGACGTTCTCGACCGTGAAGTCGGCGGCGCAGCCGCCGGCGTCGGCCGCGCCGGTGGTCGGCGCGGACAGCTGCCATTGCACGCTGATCAGGTGCGCGGGGTCGACGGTCGAGCGCGGCATGCCCGAAACGATCGAGCTGAACGGCACCTTGACCGTGGGCGACTGGGTCGTGGCGGCCAGCGCCGCGGTGGTCACGTCGGCCGCCGGCGCGTAGCAGGTCGACGCGTTGCAACCGCCCCGATTCGGATCGTCGGACGGGGTCGTGTCGGCGCTGAAGTTGACGCCCAGCTGAAGGAGGCAGCCGCCCAGGCTGCCGGCGAAGTCGAACTCGATCCCGGTGTAGGCGCTCACGTCGGCGCAGCTGGTGCTGTTGAGGTAGAGCCCCAACCCTTCCCAGTTCTGCGGGATGGGCGGGACGAACCCGCCCGTGATGTGGAGGCCCGCACCGTCCGCCGTCACGCTGGCCGACGGCAGCGCCTGACCATCCCCCGCGTAGCTGTACGAGCCCCAGGCAAAGCTCCCCGCCCCGAACGTCAATCCACCGTCGGTTCCGGTGCCCGCCATGGTGATGTCCGCGCTGGGCAGCATCACCGTCGGGCAGACCACGCCGCCGTCGGTGGCGCTGGCGCAGTTGGTGCCGGGAACTCGACCCGCGCCCGGTCCGGTGCCGCCGTCGCTGGACGGCTGCGCCGGCGACCCCGCGGCCAGCGCGGCCGGACCGGCGGCGACCGAGCGTTGCGTCTCGCCGTAGACGACGGCGCTGGCGGTGCCCTGGTCGGGGACTTCGATCGCGGCGATGGACACGGCCGGCAGGACGAAGGTGGCCGTCGCCGGGGCGGACGCCAGCCCGGTGATCTGAACCGCCACGGCCGTGGGTGCCTCGTTCCAGTTGCTGGCGATGATCTCCGTCGCGTTGTCGGCCTGGTTGCGGCTGGCGTGCGCCTTCACGCCCGAGGGGGTGGCGCTGACGCCCACCAGCGTGGGCCCGACGTGATCGGCGTAGAGCTTGTACGCGTAGTACCCCGGCCGCGGCGTGTGGTCGGGCGGCATGCCGATCAGCCCCAGCGCCCAGCCGTCGGTGTCCGCGATGTCCCAGACCGCCGACGTCCAGAGCCCCAGCTCCATCGCCGTGCCGAGCGCGTCGGCCAGCCACAGCGCCGAACCGACGGTGCCGGGCGACGCCTCCAGCACGCAGCTGGTGGCGTCGTAGGCGACGCCCATCTCGGTCAGCGCCAGCGGCTTCGCGCCGTAGCCGGTCTTCTGCAGGATCCCGCGCACCATCGCCACGACCGACTGGAAGGCGGCGGCGTCGGCGGCGGCCGCCGGCAGCGTGGCGGCGGCCGCCTCGAACGGGTAGCGGTGGAACGTGATCACGTCGAAGAGATCGCCGCACGAGGTGAGGATCGGCGTCAGCCAATCGTTGCTGGTCCCGGCCAGGAACTTCCACCCGAGATCGGGGCCGACGATCTGGATCGTCGGGTCGACCGCCTTCATCGCCGTGACGAAGGCGCGCGCCGAGGTGCAGTAGGCGGCCGGCGTATAGCCCGGGATCGCCGGTTTGGTCGGATCCGACACCAGCCCCTGATCGGGATACAGGTCGGGCTCGTTGCCGATGGCGAAGTACTTCAGTCCGTAGCTCTTGGTGACGTTCGCGTAGGTCACCATCGCCGCGGCCGTGTCCGCCGTGGGCGACTGCCCGTTGATGTCGGCCAGCAGCGGGACCTGGACGATCGGCTGGGCGCCGATGGCGCGCGCGTAGGCGACCGCGTGATCGAACGCGGCGTCGTCGAACGGGTCGGGCGTGTTGGCGTCGTTGTTGTAGCCCCCGATCCGCATCAGGGCCGGGTGCAGCGCCGCGATCTCCGTTTCGGTGCCGGTCACGGCGTCGGTGTAGGCGGGCATCCACTGCCAATAGTTCACCGACCAGGTGGTCGTGCGCGGCGTGCGGGCGTCGGCGGCGATCACCAGCGGCGCGGCGGCGACCAGCGGACCACCGCCCGCGCCCCCGGCGCCCGCGTCCGCGCTCCCCTTCGCGCCGCCGCCGCATCCGACGAGCGCGCCGCCCAGAACGGACGTGAGGACCAGCGACACCGCTGTCGGACCAGCCAAACCGAGCTTCGGACTTTGCATTGCGGGCTCCATTCACAGATCGGATGTGGGACGGCTGCTGTGTGTGGCTCGACCGGGTGCAATGCCCGCACCAGCCGCCAGGCGCATGACAGCCGCCGCCGTCGGGCCGCGTCGGGGACTCGCCTCATGGGCGTCGGACGTCCGCCGGACGTCCGCAGATCAAGGCGCGACGTTCGCCCAGGTGGCGTCGTCGGTCACCATCTGGGTGACGAACTGCTTCACGGTCACGCCGGAGCTGGCCAGCGTCGGGGCGAACCAGAGAACGTGCCCCGCGGCGTCGTCCTGGAACGACTTGAAGTTGGCGGCGGGCGCGATCTGGCTGGCGATCACCTCGTCCAGGCCGGTGGTGAACTGGGCGGTGGTGATCCCGTAGAAGATCGGGATGACGGAGTCCTGCGTGTACGAGAGCAGCGCCGCGCGGTGGTCGGCGAAGGTCTGCGCGTAGTAGCCGTAGACGGCGCTCAGGTCGTCGGCGCAGGTCGTGCAACCGGCGGGGAGAGCAGCGCCGGCCAGGTTCCAGCTCGCCTTCTCGGCCGCCTCGTCGCCATTTCCCAGCGCCACGATGTCGGGCGGCATCAAGGTCCCGGAGTCGTCGATCATGTCGACCCGCGCCGACCCGAACGCCGCCTGCGTCTGCCCCCAGTTGAGCAGCGCGCCGTAGCCGCCGGCGCTGCTGCCGGCCAGCACGATGCGGTCGGCGCCGGCGAAGGTCGGGACCAGGCGCGCCAGGTAGGCGGCGAGGTTCGTGTAGCCGACGTGGTGCGCGGTGTGGCTGCCGTACTGGACGACGGCGTCGCCCGCGTGGACGTCGCCCGTGCAGTAGGGGACGTAGACGTAGCTCCAGTCCTTGAACGGGTTGTCGGCGGCGGTGCGATCGAAGAACCCGCCCGGCGCCGCGATCTCCGTGACGTCGGCGATGTCGGCGGCGAAGTTCTGGGGACCGTAGCCAGTCGCGAAGTTCGTGGCGGTCATCAGCGTGTAGCAGGTCTGCTCGCTCCAGCAGGCGCCGCCGCCCTCCAGGTAGATCAGCGGCCGCGATCCGGGGGCGCCCAGGTTGACGCCGATGCCGGTCGCCGAGCCGTCGGCGCACACGGCGTCGGGGAACGCCACCCAGGTCCAGATCCCCGCCGGCGCGTCGATGGGCCCGCTGGTGACGGCCGACGGCGACGATGATCCGCAACCCAGCGCCCCCACGCAGAGGGCCAGCACCGCCGTCGCCCCGGGCGACCGTCTCGTCTCTCGCATCGCGCGCGACCGTAGCACGGCCGCGCCCGGCCGCGCTTCGACGCCGATGGTTATGTTGACCGGTAAATGGAAACCAGAGTGTCGGACCAGGAAAAGCGCACGCACGTGGTGAACCTGATCGATGGCTTCAGCACGGCCATGCTGGTGACCCACACGGCCGCGGGCGATCTGCGGGCGCGGCCGCTGACCATCGCGGATCACGACCAGGATGGCCGGCTGGTGTTCTCGACCGCGATCGAGAGCGGCAAGGTCGACGACCTGGAGCACAACCCGAACGTCGTGGTGGTCATGCAGGACAGCCGCCGCTTCGTCTCGCTGTCCGGCTGGGCGCACGTCGACCGAGATCCGGCGCTCATCCGGAGGCTCTGGTCAGAGTCGTGGCGGGTCTGGTTCCCCGGCGGACAGGACGACCCGTCGCTGAGCCTGCTGATCGTCGAGCCGATCGAGGCCAGCTACTGGGACGCCTCCGGGGCCAGGGGGCTGCGTTATCTCTACGAGATGGCGCGCGGCTACCTGACGCACACCCGGCCGGCCGCCGACGGCGACGAGCGGCACACAGGCCACGTGAAGCTCTGAGACCGGCGCAGCGTCGGGCGCGGCGAGGATCGTCTCGGGCTGAGCGCCCGGGACACCGCCAACCGGGTGTCCTCGCCCCGTGAAGCTTGGCGAGGATACAGAAGGAGAGGAGCAGCGGCGTCGAAGCGGCCCTACCCGCCTTGTTTGCGGGCGGCGCGCACCATTCGTTCGGCGACCGCCTTGGCGAGCACCGAGGCGGCGGCGGTGCCGCCCGCCACGCCCAGCTTGCGCGTGGCGCTCGGCTCGCGGCGCAGCTCCGACGGGCTCTTCAGCGCCTCCGCCATCTCGCGCCGCCAGCGACGCGCCCGGGCCAGCCAGTGGTTGCGCCGGCGGTGGTGACGGACCAGCAGTGTGGTCACGCCGCCAATCGCCGCCACGACCGCCAGCCCGGTCAGCACCAGCGTCAAGGGATGCCGGCGCACCTGGCGACGGACGTCGAAAAAGGAGTGGCCGCGGCGTCCCAGCTCCGTCGTCAGTCGATCGAGACCGGCGCGCGCCTCCAGCACCTCGCGCTCCAGCGCGTCGGGATCCGGCGCCGCGGCCGGGTGATCCTTCGTCTCGCCGGCGCTCACGTCAGCCTCCCCTTCGCCCACTCCAGGTCGCCTTTCAGCGTGCGGCGCGTGCGATCCATCGGCCGCGCGATCCGCTTGCGCCAGCTGACCAGCGCGACGATCGCCGTCGCCGCCAGCAGCAGCCCGCTGACGATCAGCCCCGCCGCCCAGGCAGGGACCAGCAGCGCCAGCCCCAGCGCACCTGTCACCAGCAGCAGCGCCAGGCTGAGCAGCGCCAGCACGGCGGCCACCCCCAGCCCCCCAGCCGCGGTCGCCTCCGTCCGCAGATCCTTCTTCAGCTCGGCCTTCGCCAGCGCGATCTGCTTCGTCACCAGCGCCTCCGCCTGCGAGCCGATCTGCCTCACCAGATCGCGCGCGCTCAGCTGGCGCAGGTCGTCGTCCCCTGTTCCCCGATTCTCGTCCATGCCTGCACTTCCCCCCGCCTCGACCACCCGCGGCGCCTCGATGTCCAGCAGCTGCCGCTGGCCGTGAATGGACCGGCCCACTTGCAAGATCTGTCGATACACCACTTGCCAATCGTCGAAGTCCACGTCCAGCTCGCCCAGGTCGTGCGTGACCTGGTCCAGGTCGCGCTCCAGGCCGGCCGTCCCGGCGCCCGTCGGATCGGCGTCATGGCTCTTCCAGATCCGGCGCAACCGCCGCTCCAGCGCCTGCGCCTCCGGCGCGGTCGTCTGAAGTCCCTCGGTGTGCACCACCGTCTCGGCCACCAGCCCGTGCGCCCAGGTCAGCCGGTTGGACCGTCCTCGCAACAGCAGGCCGCTCGGATAGATCGACATCTCGAGCCCGTCGGAGACGAAGTGCTCCAGGCGGGCCGGCACGTAGGCGCGGAAGGCGTCGCCGCCCATCACGGTCAGGAGGCGCGTCGGCGCCGCCACCCACCACCCCGGCGCCGCCGGCCGGAAGGAGAACCCGTGACGGTTCAGCACGCGGCAGATCGCGGCCGCCACCTCATGATAGGCCGCCGCGTCCGTGATGAGCGGGACGTCCGCGCTCTTCTCCCGCCGCGCCAGCGCCGCCAGCCGCATGATCGGCACCGACACGAACATGATCACGAACGCGCCGGCCAGCCCGATCGTGATCGGAAATCCGCGCAGCACCCGGACCACCTGCGACTCGTGCCGGAGCGACGGCGGCGAGCGAACCGCCACGGCGATCCCGACGCCGATCGGGATGAACAGCGCCAGCCCCAGCCAGACCAACCGCACGATCCAGGAGGGAATCCAGTGCGGGATCGGCACGAAGGCGATCAGCAATGCGGCCACCTTGGGCGCGATCACGCCGATCAAAAGGATCGGCCAGGCCACCGCCGCGCCGACGATGACCGACAGGAAGGTCTGCTCGCGGGCCGTGGTCTGCCCGAACAGCGCCCGCACCGCCCACCCGAAGATCGCGTTCAGGACCTTCCCGGCCGTCTTGCTGATCAACGCCAGCAGCGCCTGCAAAATCGCCATCATCTGAAAACTAGGCGCGGTTCGGCTGTTTCATAGAGTCGGACCGCAACCGCGGTTCGGGAAATGTCCCCTCGTGCAGACTGCGCCTTGTGCGCCGAGCGCTGATTCTTAGGTTCTTTCAACCAATGCGAGCCGTATGGCCCGGGCGCCCCAACCCCCGTGGCGCCACCTTCGACGGACGAGGCGTCAATTTCGCTGTTTACTCGCGGGTCGCGACCCGCATCGAGGTCTGCCTGTTCGACCCCGACGACCCGCGCCGCCAGATCGATCAGTTCGATCTGGGCGCCACCACCGGGTTCACGTTCCACGGCTATGTGCCCGAGCTTCCGCCCGGCACGCTCTATGGACTGCGGGTGCACGGGCCGTACGCGCCCCAGCAGGGGCACCGCTGCAACCCGGCCAAGCTTCTGGTCGATCCCTACGCCAAGGCGATCTTCGGCGAGGTCGACTGGAAGGAGCCGGTGCTCGGCTACAAGCCGGGCGACGAGGCGGGCGACCTGTCGCTGGACCAGCGCGACAGCGCGGCCGGCGTCCCCAAGAGCGTCGTCGTCGACGACCGCTTCGACTGGGGCGACGACCGCCCGCCCGAGACGCCCTGGCGCAATACGATCACCTATGAGACGCACGTCCGCGGGATGACCAAGCTGCACCCGGAGGTGCCCGAGAACCTGCGCGGCACCTACGCCGGGCTGGCCCATCCGGCGGTCGTCGGCCACCTCAAGGGGCTCGGCATCACGGCCGTCGAGCTCTTGCCGGTGCACGAGTTCTCGGACGACGGCTTCCTCGAAGACAAGTCGCTGCGCAACTACTGGGGCTACAGCACGCTCGGCTACTTCGCGCCCGAGCAGCGCTACATGACCGCCGGTGCGCCAGGCGCGCAGGTCGCCGAGTTCAAGACGATGGTGAAGGCGCTGCACGCCGCCGGGATCGAGGTGATCCTCGACGTCGTTTACAACCACACCTGCGAGGGGAGCCACCTCGGCCCGACGCTGAGCCTGCGCGGGATCGACAACGCCACCTACTACTGGCTGATGCCGGAGCCGCGCTACTACCTGGACTTCACCGGGACCGGCAACAGCATCAACGCCTCCAACCCGGAGGCGGCCCGCCTGATCGTCGACTCGCTCCGTTACTGGGTGACGGAGATGCACGTCGACGGCTTCCGCTTCGACCTGGCGGCCACGCTGGGACGCGTGGGGCGCGGCGAGTTCAGCCCCAAGGCGCCCATCTTCCAGATCATCGCGCAGGACCCGGTGCTGTCGCGGGTCAAGCTGATCGCCGAGCCGTGGGACACCGGGCTCGGCGGCTATCAGGTGGGCAACTTCCCGGAGCCGTTCCACGAGCTGAACGGCAAGTACCGCGACGCCGCCCGCCGGTTCTGGAAGGGCGACGACAACCTGGCCTCCGAGGTCGGGTACCGGCTGAGCGGCTCGGCCGATCTGTATCAGGGCGAGCGGCGGCAGCCGCAGGCCAGCGTCAACTTCATCACCGCGCACGACGGGTTCACGCTCCACGACCTGGTCAGCTACGGCGAGAAGCACAACGAGGCCAACGGCGAGCGCAACCGCGACGGCGCCGACGACAACCAGTCCTGGAACCACGGCGCCGAGGGCGAGACCGACGATCAGGCGATCCGCGACCTGCGCGACCGCCAGACGCGCAACCTGCTGGCCACGCTGTTCCTGTCACAGGGCGTGCCGATGCTGCTGGGGGGTGACGAGATCGGGCGCACCCAGCGCGGCAACAACAACGCCTACTGCCAGGACAACGAGATCTCCTGGTTCGACTGGAACCTGGACGACCGCAGGCGTGGGATCTTCGAGTTCACGCGGCGCATGATCCAGCTCCGCCGCAGTCACCCGATCCTGCAGCAGCGGCGGTTCTTCGTGGGCGACTACATCTGGGAGTCGCAGTCCAAGGACCTGGCCTGGCTGCGCCCCGACGGCGTCGAGATGACCCCACAGGACTGGCAGCGCCCCTGGATCCTGGCGCTGGCGCTGGTGCTGGGCGGCGACGCCATCCCGATGGTCGACGAGCGCGGCGAGCGCCTCCTGGACGACGGCCTGTTGATGCTGATGAACGCGCACCACGAGCCGATCGAGTTCAAGCTGCCCGCCGAGGCCGAGGGCGGCGCCTGGCTGCTGGAGATCGACACCTCCGACCCGAAGAAGCCGGCGGGCGCGACCTGCACCGGCAGCTACAAGGTCGAGGGGCGCGCGCTGGTGCTGTTGCGCCAGCCGCTCGATCCGTCGGCGGCGCACGAGGCGGCCGCGGCGCCGGCGCGGGTGGTGAAGAAGGAAGCGCAGCGCCGCCGCCGGCGCGCCGGCGTGCTGATCCCGCTGTTCTCCATCCGCTCCGGCAACGGCTGGGGGCTGGGCGAGATCCCCGACATCGTGCCCTTCGCGACCTGGGCCAGCAAGGCCGGGTTCTCGGTGCTGCAGCTGCTGCCGGTCTGCCAGACCTCGGGCGCCGATCCCAGCCCGTATGCGGCGATGTCGGCGTTCGCGCTCGATCCGATCTACCTGTCGCTCGACGCCTGCGAGGACTTCAAGGCGGCGGGCGGGCGCGACGCGCTGCCGGGCGATCTGCGCCGTCGCATCGACGAGCTGCAGGGCGCGCCGCGCGTCGAGTGGGGTCCGGCGCGCGAGCTGAAGCGCGCGGGGATCGAGCTGGCGTTCCAGCGCTTCCGGCGCGACGAGTGGGACCGCCGCACGCCGCGCAGCCGGCAGCTGGCCGCCTACATCCGCGCCAACCGCGACTGGCTGGACGAGTACACGCTGTTCTCCGTTTGGCACCAGGAGTTCAAGAAGAGCTGGACCGACTGGCCGCACGGCCCGCGCGAGCGCGAGCCAGGGGCGCTGGCGGCGCTGCGGCGCGATCGCGGCCCCGACCTGCTGCGCGAGGCCTGGCTGCAGTGGCAGCTCGACCTCCAGTGGCACCAGGCGCGGCGGCAAGCCAGCGCGGCCGGCGTCGATCTGATGGGCGACCTGCCGTTCGTGGTCGGGCTCGACTCGGCCGACGTGTGGGCGCACCGCGAGCTGTTCCGGCTGGACCGGCGCCTCGGCACGCCGCCCGACGGCGACTCGCCCGGGCAAGACTGGGGGCTGCCGGTCTACGACTGGGACGCCCTGCGCCGCGACGACTTCTCCTGGATCCGCCGTCGCGCCGAGCGCGCGGGCGAGCTCTACAGCCTGTATCGCGTCGACCACGCGCTCGGGTTCTATCGAACCTACTCGCGCTCGCCGAGCGGCAAGTTCGACGGGTTCTCCCCGTCCGACGAGGCGGAGCAGATCCAGCTCGGCGAGCGCATCCTGCGGACGATGAGCCGCTTCGGCGAGGTGATCGCCGAGGACCTGGGCGCGGTGCCGCCCTACCTGCGCCCGTCGCTGGAGCGGATGGGGATCGCCGGCTATCGCGTGCTGCGGTGGGAGCGCGACCAGGAGGAGTTCCGCCCCCCGGCGAGCTGGCCCGAGATCTCCGCCGCCGCCAACGCCACCCACGACACCGATACCACGGCCGAGTGGTACGACGCCTTGTCGACCGAGGACCGCGAGCGGCTGCGCAAGCTGCCGGGCCTGGGCGAGCTGGATCCCGCCAAGCCGTTCGACGACACGGTCCGCGACGCGCTCCTGCGGGCGCTCTACGCGAGCCCTTCGACGCTGGTGCTGTCGACGCTGGAAGATCTGCTGGGCGGGCGCGCGCGCATCAACGTGCCCGATTCGACCGAGGCGCCGAACTGGACCTACCGCGCGCCCAAGACCATCGAGGAGCTGGAGGCCGACGAGGCAACCGCGCGCCTGGCCGCGCTGGCCGCCGAGACAGGCCGCCCGCCGCCCAAGTGAACACGCTGGTGATGCCCCCGCGACGGTTCTCGGCTGGCGCCGAGGTCCTGCCCGACGGGCGAACGCACCTGCGCGTCTGGGCGCCGGCGCGCGGCCGCGTGATGGTCGTGCACGGCGAGGGGCGGGAACGATCGGTGCCGCTGCCAGCCGAGCCCGGCGCCGCCGGGATGTTCGCCGGCTTCGTCGACGGCCTGCGGGCGGGCGACCGCTACGCGTTTCGTCTGGACGACGATCCACACGCCTACCCCGATCCCGCCTCGCGCTTTCAACCCGACGGGCCGCACGGCCCGTCGGAGGTGATCGATCCCGCGACGTTCACCTGGACCGACGCCGGCTGGCGCGGCATCGCGCCGCGCAACCGTGTGATCTACGAGCTGCACCTGGGCACGTTCACGCCCGAGGGGACGTATGCCGCCGCCGCGGAGCGGCTGCCGCACCTGGCCGACCTGGGCGTGACGCTGATCGAGCTGATGCCGGTCGCCGAGTTCGCGGGGCGGTTCGGCTGGGGTTACGACGGCGTCGATCTGTGGGCGCCCAGTCATCTCTACGGGCGCCCCGACGACCTGCGCCGCTTCGTCGATCGCGCCCACGCGCTGGGCGTGGGGGTGATCCTCGACGTCGTCTACAACCACTTCGGCCCCGACGGGAACTACCTGGCCGAGTTCTCGGCCGACTACTTCACCGATCGCTACGCGAACGAGTGGGGCGCCGCCATCAACTTCGACGGCCCCGGATCCGGCCCCGTCCGCGATCTCTGCGTGGAGAACGCCGCCTACTGGATCAGCGAATTCCACCTCGACGGTCTTCGCCTGGACGCCACCCAGCAGATCTTCGACGCCTCGCCCGAGCACCTGGTGGCGGCCGTCGGGCGCCGCGCGCGCGAGACGGCGGGGGAGCGCGTCGTGTTCGTGGTGGCCGAGAACGAGCCGCAGGAGGCCCGCCTGGCGCGCCCCGCCGCGGCCGGCGGCCACGGGCTGGACGCGCTCTGGAACGACGACTTCCATCACACCGCGCGCGTGGCGCTGACCGGCCACGACGAGGCCTACTACTCCGACTATCACGGCACGCCGCAGGAGCTGCTGTCGGCGCTGATCTGGGGGACGCTGTTCCAGGGGCAGCGCTATGCCTGGCAGAAGCAGCCGCGCGGAACGCCGGCCTTCGACCTGCCGCTGGAGAGCTTCGTCCTCTATCTCGAGAACCACGACCAGGTCGCCAACACGATCCACGGCGCGCGGCTGGCCACCGCGGTCGCGCCCGGGTTGCTGCGCGCGCTGACCGCCGCCACGCTGCTGGCGCCCAGCACGCCGATGCTGTTCCAGGGGCAGGAGTTCGGGTCGACGCGCCCTTTTCTTTACTTCGCCGATCACGGCCCGGAGCTGCGCGCGAAGGTGGAGGCCGGGCGCCAGTCGTTCCTGGCGCAGTTCCCGTCGGCGGCCACGCCGGCGGCCCGGGCGGCGCTCCGCCCGCCCGCCGACGAGCGGACGTTCACCGACTGCAAGCTCGACTGGTCCGAGCGCGAGCGCCACGGCGGCACGCTGGCACTGCACCGCGATCTGCTCCGCCTGCGACGTTCCGCCCCCTTCGCGACCGCCGCGCGCGAGCGGATGGCCGGCGCGGTGCTGGGTCCGGCGACGTTCGTGCTGCGTTTCTTCGGCGACGGCGATCGCCTGCTGGTGGTCAACCTGGGGCGGGACTTTGCCGCGCCCGCGGTGGCCGAGCCGCTGCTGGCGCCGCCGGCCGGCCAGCGCTGGGGCCTGGCCTGGTCCAGCGAGGATCCACGATATGGCGGCGGCGGCACCGCGCCCGTCGACACCGACGATGGTCTCCGATTTCCGGGCTGCGCGGCGATCGTGCTGGCGCCGGAGAGGCGCGGCGCGGAGACTTCCGCCCGGGCCAACGACGGCGAGGCGAGCGACGCATGAACGCGCCCGAGCAGATTCCGACCCGGTGGGGATGGCGGCAAGGCGAGCTGCCCGACGCGCTGTTCGAGCGCGAATGGCTGGTCACGAACGGCCTGGGCGGGTTCGCCTCCGGAACCGCCGGCGGCATCCCGACCCGCCGCTCGCACGGGCTTCTGGTCGCATCCCTTCCCGCGCCGCTGGGCCGCATCCTGATGCTGAACCACCTGCTGGAGACGCTGGCCCCCGCGGACGAAGCGCCGCTGGTGCTGAGCGGGATCGAGACGCTGGACGCGTCGTCGCCGGCGGCCGTCGAGGGGTTCCGGATCGAGAACGGCCGCCCGGTCTGGACCTTCGCGCGCGGCGGTGTGCGGCTGGAGAAGCGGATCGTGGTCAGCCACCAGCAGAACACGGCGCGGATCGTGTATCGCCTGACGGCGGCCGATCGCCCGGTGCGGCTGGCGCTGGAGCCAGCCCTGGCGATACGCCCGCACGAGGGGCGCGTCGATCAGCCGCCCGGCGCGTACACGGTCCACGCGACCGGCGACGGCGTCGAGGTGAAGGGGCGCGCGGAGCTGCCGGCGCTGCGCCTCCTGGCGCGGGCCGCGCGGCCGGTGGGGCTGGGCGGAACGCCGCGCAAGCTGGAGCTCATCTACCGGACCGAGCGCGACCGCGGCTACGACTGGCAAGGGACGCTGCGGACGATCGGCACGTTCACGCTCGATCTGACGCCTGGCGAGGAGGCCAGCTTCACGGCGTCGACCGAGGACTGGAACGGCCTCGTCGAGGTGAGCGCCGCGGAGTCGATGCGTCTCGACGACGAGCGGCGCCTCAGGCTGATCGCGCAGGCCGCGCCGGCGCTGCGCACGGGCCCCGGGGCCGAGCTGGTGCTGGCGGCCGATCAGTTCGTCATCTCCCCACGCGTGCGCCCGACCGACGACGTGCGGCTGCGGGCCGAGGGTGACGAGGCGCGCACGATCATCGCCGGCTACCCCTGGTTCACCGACTGGGGCCGCGACACGCTGATCAGCCTGGAGGGGCTGACGCTGCTGACCGGCCGCGCCTCCGAAGCGCGCAGCATCCTGCACACGTTCGCGCAGCACGTGCGCGACGGCCTCATCCCCAACCTGTTCCCCGAGGGCGAGACCGAGGGGCTGTATCACACCGCCGACGCGACGCTCTGGTTCTTCCACGCGCTCGATCGCTACGAGCGCGCCACCGGCGACGTCGAAACGCGGCGGTTCCTGCTGCCCAAGCTGGTCGAGATCGTGAACAAGCACCTGCAGGGGACGCGGTTCGGGATCGGGCTGGACACGCAGGACGGCCTGCTCACGCAGGGCGAAGCCGGCTACCAGCTGACCTGGATGGACGCCAAGGTGGGCGACTGGGTCGTCACGCCCCGGCGCGGCAAGGCGGTCGATATCAACGCCCTCTTCTACAACGCGCTCATGCTGCTGTCGGGCTGGCTGGCCGAGGCGGGCCAGCGCACCGGCGCTGGCGGCGCTGACGTGATCGCCGCCCACGCCGACCGCCTGCGCACCGCCTTCAACCGGCGGTTCTGGAACCCGGCCACCGGGTGCCTGTTCGACGTCGTCGACGGCGAGCCCGACGACAAGGGCGCCCGCGACGACGCCAGCGTGCGCCCGAACCAGCTGCTGGCGATCTCACTGCCGAATCCGGTCCTCGATCCGGCGCACTGGCCGCAGGTCATGGGCGTCGTCCGCGAGCAGCTCGCGACGCCGTTCGGCCTGCGCTCGCTGGCGCCCGGCCACCCCGACTACAAGCCGCGCTACGACGGCGATCTGCGCACGCGCGACGCCGCTTACCATCAGGGGACGATCTGGGGCTGGCTGATCGGGCCGTTCGTCGACGCCTGGCTGAAGACCTTCCCCGACGATCGGGAGGGCGCCCGCCGCCTGCTCGACGGCCTCGGCCAGGAGCTCTCCGCCGCCTGCATCGGCACGATCAGCGAGATCTACGACGCCGACCCGCCTTTCGCCCCCCGGGGCTGCGTCGCGCAGGCCTGGAGCGTCGCCGAAGCGCTGCGCGCCCTGGCCATCACGACCGAGTAGTCGAGGCACGCCCGCGTCCCGCGAATCTAAGGACGGTAACCGCCTCCCGCAAGCCCGTCGACGGCCTGTTTCGGCGTACGTGGGATGCTTACGTCAAAGGAGAAGAGGGAGGTGTGGAGGATGAAGTGCATCGACGTGGCGAGTGAATACTTCGAGATGCTGTCGGCTGAGGACACCATGGCGCACGCCGCCGAGGTGATGGCGGAGTCCGGAGTGGGATTCCTGCCCATCTGCGACGCGGAGCAGAAGGTGCTGGGCGTGGTCACCGATCGCGACCTGGTAATTGCCGGGATGGCGAAAGGGCTCGACCCCGCGTCCACCCCGGTCACGCAGATCATGTCGTCGCCGGCGATCACCTGTCTGGCTCAGGGCGACCTGCGCGTGGCGGAGGACCTGATGGCCGAGGAGCGCAAGGCCCGCGTCGTCCTGATCGAGGCGGACGGCCGCATCGCGGGCGTCGTCAGCATCGCGGACATCATCGAGAAGGCGCCCAGGCGGCAAGCGTTGCGCACGCTCAAGGCCGTGCTGTGGCGCGAGGCGCTGGGACCACGCGCGGGCGCGCCGCGCGGGCAACCGCTGCTGCAGGACGAACCCCTGGCGCCGCGGCTGCCCGAGGAGGATCTGCCGCACTCGACCTCCACCGCCTTCGCCGGCGGCCATCACGACACCGGGACGACCGAGTTCCCATAGTCGGTCACGCCTCGCTCGACTCCGACCGCGGCGCCGCGCGCGCCGGGGCCGGGGCGTGTGACACGCCGTCGGTCTTCCCGCCTCGCAGCATCGCGAGAAGGCGCAGGAGCTCGTCGACGTTGACCGGCTTGACCAGGTGCTCGTCGAAGCCGGCCTTCTGCCCCGCCAGTCGATCGGTCGCCTGGCCGTAGCCGGTCAGCGCGATCAAGTACATGTCGGCGTGGCGCGGATCGGCGCGCAGGCGCCGCGCCATCTCGAAGCCGTCCATCTCGGGCAGCCCCACGTCCAGGATGGCGATCGACGGGCAGACCTCGTCGATGAGCGCCAGGCCGGCGGCCCCGTTCTCGGCGGTGACGCAGTCGAGCCCTTCCTGCGTGAGCAGCTCGCACAGCAACTCGCGGCTGTCGGCGCTGTCCTCGACCACGATGATCTTGGCGCCGTCGCGCAGCGGGCCGCGGCCAGGCGCGCGCGTCAGGACCGCCGGCTCGTCCTCGGGCTGGCTGCCCGCCGCCAGCGGCAGGCGCACCTCGAACGTGCTCCCCTTCCCGTCGCCGTCGCTGGCGACCGAGACGGTCCCGCCGTGCATTTCCACCAGCGACCGGACCAGCGTCAGTCCGACGCCCAGCCCGCCGGCCGCGCGGTCCAGCGTCCGCTTGGACTGCACGAACAGGTCGAAGATCGAGTCCTGCATCTCGGGCGGGATCCCGACACCGTCGTCGCTGACGCGGATGATCGCCTGGCCGCCCTCCACGCCGACCTGCAGGCGGACGTGCCCGCCGGCCGGCGTGTACTTGGCGGCGTTGTTGAGCAGGTTGGCCTGGATCTGCTGCACGCGCGCCGGATCGCCGTCGATCCAGATCGGGCCCCCGTCGATGTGGCGTGCGAACCCCACGCCACGCGCCTCCATCATGCCCTGCGCCGATTCCGCCGCCTCCCGCGACAGCGTGCGCAGGTCGACCTTTCGCCGCTTGAGCTCGATCTTGTTCTGCGTGACCCGGCTCGCCTCCAGCAGATCGTCGAGCAGGCGCGCCATCTGCTCCGACTGCCGCTCGAGGATCTCCAGGAACCGGTTGGTGTTGTCCGGTGAGGCGCGCTTCGAGCGCAGCAGCGCCGTGGCGGTGACGATCGCCCCCAGCGGGTTGCGCAGCTCGTGCGACAGCATGGCCAGGAACTGGTCGCGCCGGCGCACGCCGTCCTGGATCTTCTCTTCCGCCAGCTTCTGCTCGGTCACGTCGCGGAAGATGACGGCCAGGCCGACGATCTCGCCCTGCCGGCCGCGCAGCGGGAAGCGCGTCACGAGGTCCCAGCCGTCGGCGTTGCCCTGGCCGTTCGAGCCGGCGCGGCGCTCCAGCTCGTAGTGCTGCACCTCGCCGCTGCGCAAGGCCGCCTCGTCCTTGCGGTGCAGCTCCAGCGCCAGCTCCTGCCTCGGCATCTCCAGCGCCGTCTTGCCGGCGGCGCTGGCCGGTTCGTCGAGCCCCAGGCGCGACGCCATCGCCGGGTTGGCGCGGATCACCCGGCCGCGGGCGTCCTTGAAGTAGATCGCGTCGGGCTCGTTCGAGAGCAGGCTGTCGAGCAGATAGCGCTCGTGGAACAGCGCGTCCTCGGCCGCCTTCAGGCCGCTCACGTCGATCAACGTCAGCACCACGCCGGCTATGGCCCCTTTGGCGCGGTAGGGAAGGATCCGCGAGAAGAACGCGCGCCCGCCCACGTCGCGCAGCTCGCGCTCGATCGGCTTTCCGTCTTCGAGCACCTGCTGCAGGTTCGCCGCCAGATCGGGGTGACGCATCCGATCGACGAAGGTGGCGATCGGCCGTCCCAGGTCGTGCGCCACCAGGTTGAAGGCGTCGGCCGCCTGGGGCGTGAACTTCCGGATGCGCAGCTGGCCGTCGAGGAAGATCGTCCCGATCTCCGTGCTGGCCAGCAGGTTGTCCATGTCGTTCGTCACCTCGGTCAGCTCGGCGATCTTGCGCTGGTACTCGGCGTTCACCGTGTACAGCTCCTCGTTGACGCTCTGGAGCTCCTCGTTCGTGCTCTGCAGCTCTTCGTTGCTGGTCTGGAGCTCCTCGTTCGAGGCCTGCAGCTCCTCGTTGCTGGTCTCCAGCTCTTCGATCGCCGACTGCAGGCTCTCCTTGGTGTGACTGAGCTCGAGCTCCAGCGCCCGCAGCTGATCGCGCGACACTTGATCCGCCTCGACCTCCGCCGGCGAGAGGGCGGACGGCGCGTCCGTTCCCTCGGGCGCCGCCTCGAACGAGACCAGCAGGTGCGGGGCGCCGCCCGAGCGGCTGCCGATCCGCTGAATTGTCAGCTTGAAGGCGCGCTCGACGCCGCGCTCGGTGATCCGCACGTTGCGATAGACCACCGGCGACAGCTCGACCATGGCGCGCTTGAGTCCGCCGACCAGCACCATCTTCAGCTCGGCGTCGACCAGCTCCAGGACGTCCAGACCCTGCCGTCCGTCGCGGTGGTGCAGGAAGTCACCCGCGCCGGCGAACGCGTGAACCAGCTCCGCCCGCTCGTTGATGAGCAGGCTGGGCGGCATGACCCGCTCGAGGAGCGCATCATACGTACCGAGCAGCTGCGACAGCGAGTAGCGGCCGCCGGTCGGCTGAAACGGGGGGACCAGGACGCGCGCGCCGGCCGGCGCGGTCGGCTGGAGGCGCGCGTCGACGACCACCCGCGAATCGCTGCGCTTGCGATAGATCCGCCAGTGCTTGTCGATCGTCTCGTAGCCGCGCGCCAGCGGGCCGACCGTCTCGCTGGGGCCCAGGAACAGGAGCCCGCTCCGGTTCAGCGCAAAGTGAAACAGCGACAGCACCCGCTGCTGCGCGGCGGGCTGCAGGTAGATGAGCAGGTTCCGGCAGGCGATGAAGTCGACCCGCGTGAACGGCGCGTCGCGGATGACGTTGTGCTGCGCGAACACCAGCCGCTGGCGCAGGTCGGGGACGACCTGGAATCGGTCGCCGTGGCGCGTGAAGTAGCGCGCCAGGCGATCCTCCGACACGCCAGCCAGCGCCTCCTTGCTGTAGATGGCGCGCGTGGCGTGCTCCAGCGATCCCTGGTGGACGTCAGTGGCGAAGATCTTCACCGGCCGCTCATCGCCCGTCTTGGTCATCAGGTCGTCGAGCAGGATGGCCAGCGAGTACGCCTCCTCGCCGGTCGCACAGCCGGCCACCCAGAACCGCAGCGGCCCGTCGTGCGGCTCGCGGCGCAGCAGCTCCGGCAGCACCTGCTCTTCCAACAAGCGAAAGGCCTGCTCGTCGCGGAAGAAGCGCGTCACCTCGATCAGCAGATCGCGGTAGAGGACGTCCAGCTCGTTGCGCTCGGACTTCAGGCGGCGGATGTACTCGTCGAGATCGTGCGAGCGCGCCAGCGCCAGGCGGCGCTCGATCCGCCGGGTGACCGTGCTGGGCTTGTAGTGGGTGAAGTCGATCCCGAACTCCTCCTGCAGCATCCGGTAGACCTCGGTCACGCCCGCCGCGCTCGGCTGCGCCTCATCGGCCCGTCCCTCGGACGCCGGCTCGGGCCGGTGCGCCGCGTGCTCGACCAGCACGCGCGGCATGTCCTGCGGCGCCAGCACCCAGTCGGCGATGCCCGACTCGGCCGCCGTGCGCGGCATGCCGTCGAACTGCGCGCTCTCGATATCCTGCACGATGACCAGGCCGCCGGCGTCGTGCACGTCGCGAATCCCGCGCGACCCGTCGCTGCCGCCGCCCGACAGCACGATCGCCGCCGCCCGCGTGCCCGCGTCCTGGGCCAGCGAGCGGAAGAAGATGTCGATCGGCAGCGTCCGTTCCTGCTGGCGGTCCTGCTCGCTGAGGCGCAGCCGGCCGCCCGAGATGATCATCTCCTTCTTGGGCGGAATCAGATAGACGTGGTCCGCCTCGACCGTCATCCCGTCCTCGACCAGGTGAATCGGGAGCGCGGTGTGACGGGCCAGGAGCTCGTCCATCATGCTTTTGAAGTCCGGCGACAGATGCTGGATGATCACGAAGGCCATCCCCGTGTCGCGCGGGAGGTTGTCGAAGAAGCGCTCGATGGCGTCCAGCCCACCGGCGGATGCGCCGATGCCCACGACGTGAGAGGGGGTTCGCGAGGCTCCCAGGGGCGAAGAAGAAGCGTCGTTCATGAGGCCCGTTCCGTTTTGGTTTGCAATCTCCGAGAAGTGAGATCTACGGAAGGGTAAGCATCGGGCTCAGAGAGGGAACCCGACGCCCGATGCTAACTTGAGCGTTGATGCTGGATCGCAGGACGCGCCGGACGGGCGTGCCGCGATCGACGCCGGGCGGCGGTCAACCGCCGCGCTGCCGTCCGTCCGGGGCCCCTTGCGCGCGCGACGTCTGGACTTACTTTGGCGAAAGCCGTCGGTCTGCCCCACCCCCCGGATGACATGAAATCAAGCACCACCAAGAACCAGCACGCGGTGGCGCTCGGCCGCCTGGGCGGCGAAAAGGGCGGCCCCGCGCGCGCCAAGACGCTGAGCGCCCGCCGCCGGCGCGAGATCGCCAAGCGCGCCGGCCTGGCCCGCGCCAAGGCGCTCTCTGCCGCCGAGCGGAAGGAGCTGGCGCGCCGCGCCGCCCTGGCCCGCTGGAACCGCCGCCCCGAGGCCTAGACCGGGTCGCTAAGGCCGGGCCGCGCAGGGCAAGTCGGCCTGCCACGCGCCCCAGCTCACCGGACCGGCGGACTTCTTGGCGGCGTCCGGATAGCGAACGCCCGCGGCCGCCTGGACGTGCAGCACCGTCCGCAGGCCGTCCTTGGTCGGCGGTGACGCCAGCTCCGCGCAGGCGCTGGGGACCGACGCCGGCCCGCCGGCGAGCGCCTCCGTCAGCACCCGCCCCGCCAGCTTCCCGTTCGCCGACGGCGTCAGGCCCAGGATGTGCGCCAGCGTGATCGGCAGGTCGGCGTTGCCGGCCGGCGCGCGGTCGACGAAGCGCCGTTTGAAGTCCGGGCCGAAGGCGATCATCGTGTTCATCGTGTCGGCGCGGCCGAAGCTGCCGTGCATCCCCTGCCCGTGTTGCAGCGTGGTGTCCGAGACGTCGATCTGCGTCCGGAGGGGGTCGCGCGCGTCGCGGCTGAACGTCTTCAGCGCGACCACCAGCGACGGCTTGGGCGTGCGGGCGCTGCCGTCCAGGTTGATGTCGCGCAGGGTGAGCGCGCCCGGGACGGCGCCTGCCGCCGCGTCGGCGAACACGCCGTCGACGTAGTCCTGCCCCATCAGGAACGCCGCCAGATCTGCGATCGTCGCCTGGTCGCCGGCCGGCACGTAGATCAGGTCCGCCCCACCGTTGGCCGCGACGATCACTCTCGGCGCCGTTGGGTCGGCGCCAATCAGCCCGTTGCCGGCGGCCGGGTGGCCGTCGGCGCCGACCCGCGCGCTCCGATCGGGATCGGTCAGCGGCAACCCCAGGTGCGCGGCCAGATCGATCGCCACGAACCCGGGCGGCAGCTCGCCCGCCGGCACGTCGGGCAGGCGACGCTGCGCGGCCGCGCTCCGCGAGGCGTGCCCTCCGGCGTCGACGTCGCGGCGGCTCAGCGTCGAGAAGCCGTGATCCGACGTGACGAAGAGATCGGTCGTCGCCGCCAGCGCCGGGTCACCCTCGATGCCGGCCAGGATCTGGCGCAGGCTGTCGTCGGCGTTGTGGACACCCGCCTTGGAGGTCGGCCCGTTGATGCCCACCGTCAGGTCGTTCAGGCTGTCGCCCTGGTTGTGCTGGGTGGCGTCCGGATCGCGCGACCAGAACACCAGCACGAACGGTTTCCCGCGCCGCTTGAACGCCGGCAGGAGCACCTTCGTGACGGCCTTCACCAGGTACTGCTGTTGCTGCACGTTCGCCGCGCGGGTCCCCGGCGTCCGGCTGTTACCGGCGAAGCCGTTGTCCTCGGGCGTCCTGGGCTTGCCGTTGCTCCGGTCGGGCGTCGCGTCCCGCCCCAGCGCCGCCTTCAGCGCCGCCGCGATCGCCGGATCGAGCGGCAGGCCGGCCGGCGTCCCGGTCTTGTCGTCGATGATGATCGTGGCCGGCGCCGGCGCGGCGCCTTTCGTCCGGTTCCCTTGCGTCACGTCCTGGATCAGCGTCGGTCCCACCTTGCCGATCGCCGCCGTGCTGAACCCCTGCGCGCGCGCCAGCGCCAGCAGGCTGGTCTCGCCCAGGAAATTCCCCGCCAGGTGCGCGTCGAGATCGGCCAGGACCTGATCGTCCTCGATGAACGGCGTCCAGGTCCCTTTGTCGAACGCGCGATGCCCGGGATAGATCGTGTTGCCGAAGTCGCCCGTGTCGCCCAGCTGGTGCCCGGTGGCGATCGCCGACGCGTTGGCGGTCGTGAAGGTCGGGAACAGCGCGTGGCTGTTGGCAAAGAACACCCCCTCCCGCTGCAGGCGCACCAGCGTCGGCGAATCGGTGGCGTTCAACGACACCGGCCGCAGCCCGTCGGCCACGAAGATGACCACGTTCCGCGGCGCCGCCTGGGCGGCGGACGCCAGCAGCACCCCGAACAGAAACGCGATGGCGCGGACCTTCATCGCCGGCGACGATACCGCACCTTTGACGCCGCCCCTGCCGGGCGCTATCTCCGACGGATGCTCTTCGAACCGATCAAGCTGCGCGGGGTGACGTTCCGGAACCGGATCGGCGTGTCGCCGATGTGCCAGTACTCGTCGACCGACGGGATGGCCGCCGACTGGCACCTGGTGCACCTGGGCAGCCGCGCGGTCGGCGGCGCCGGGCTGGTCATGACGGAGGCGACGGCGGTCGAGGCGCGCGGGCGGATCAGCCCGGAGGATCTCGGTCTCTGGAAGGACGATCAGATCGCGCCGCTGGCCCGGATCACCCGTTTTCTGCGGGCCCAGGGGGCCGTGTCCGGGATCCAGCTGGCACACGCCGGCCGCAAGGCGTCGACCGCGCGGCCGTGGTCCGGCGGCCAGCCGCTGGCGCCGCCCGCCGGCTGGAGCCCGATCGTGGCACCCAGCCCGCTGCCCTTCGACGACGGCTACCAGACGCCGGCGGCGCTGGCCGACGCCGACATCGCGCCGGTCATCGAGGCGTTCGCGGCGGCCGCGGTGCGGGCGGCGCGCGCCGATTTCGACGTCATCGAGATCCACGCCGCCCACGGCTACCTGATTCACGAGTTCCTGTCGCCGATCTCGAACCGCCGCGACGACCAGTGGGGCGGCAGCTTCGACAACCGGATCCGGTTCTTGATCGAGGTGGTGCGCGTCGTCCGGCGCGTGTCGCCCGATGCAATGCCGGTGCTGGTGCGTCTGTCGACCACCGACTGGCTGGGGCGCGACGGCTGGGAGGTCGAGGACTCGATCGCGCTCGGGCGCCGCCTCAAGACCGAAGGGGTCGATCTGATCGACTGCTCCTCGGGCGGCATCGCGCCGCGCGTCGCGGTCGACGTCGGCCCTGGGTATCAGACCGCCAACGCCGCGCGCATCCGGGTCGAGGCGCCGATCCCGACCGCCGCCATCGGCCTCATCACCTCGGCCTCGCAGGCCGAGCACGTCCTGCGCAGCGGTCAGGCCGACATGGTGTTCCTGGCCCGCGAGCTGCTGCGCGATCCCTACTGGCCGCTGGCCGCCGCGCGCGAGCTGGGCGCCAAGGTCACGCCACCGCCGCAGTACGATCGCGCCTGGCGCTGACGTCAGACGGGCGGATCCAGCATCGCGCGCGCCGCCTCCACCGCCTCGGCGGTGCCGGTGACGATCAGGGCGTCGTTCTCACGCAAGGTCTCGTCGGCCGTCGGATAAACGAGGACGCGTTGACGGAGCTCGGCTCCGCCGAGCGGAGTCGTCGCGGGAGGGTTCGGGAACCCTCCCAGGGTTCCCGGGTCATGAGACGGTTCGCGCTCGATGGCGATGACGGTGGCGCCCGTCAGGCCGCGCAGCGCCAGGGCGCGCAGCGACTGGCCAATGGCTGGCGAACCGCGCGCCAGCCGGACCGCCTGCGCGTGCCCCAGTCCCGGCAACGAGACCACGGGCGCCGATTCGCTCGCCAGGCCTGCCTCCGCCGGGCCGGCGCGGCTCTGGCTGGCCAGCGCCTCCAGCAACACCTCGGCCCCGGCGCGCACGTGCCCCTGCAGGTTGTCGGCGCTGCGCCAGAGCGGAACGACCGACAACGCCAGCGCCACCAGCAGCACGCCCATCGCCTCGAACCCGGGGACGAAGAGCTGGGTGACCGCCACGACCGGCGCGCCGACCACCAGCAGGATCGCGATCTGCAGCGTCACCAGCAGCGCCCGGCGTGAGGCCGCGGCCAGGTCCAGCGTCGTCCCGCCGGGCGCGGGCAGCGCCTCGGCGGCCAGCGCCACGCCCAGCGCGCGCGCCAGCCGGACCGCGCCCACGACGAACGGCGACAGCAGCCCCACCGCCGCCAGGACCCAGATCGGCCGCGAGATCGACACGTGCCCGCCGGTGCGCGACCAGTGCACCAGGGGCCGCCAAAGCAGCGACGCGGCGATGATGATGGCGACGACCACCGCGGCGTCGAGGACCAGCAGCCCCGCCAGCCGCCGGATCCGCGACCAGGCGGTTCGGCGCTGCGGCGAGGCGCGCAGCCGCTGGACCCAGTCGCCGTACAGGGCCGCGTAGGTCTGCAGCGTGTGCGGCAGGCGGCGGTCCACCCAGGCCGCGACCGGTCCGGAGACGCGAATCAGGAACGGCGTCAGCAGCGTCGTCAGCGCCGAGACCGCGACGGCCACCGGATACAGGAACTGCCCGGTCACCCCCAGCGAGAGGCCGACGCCCTCGATGATGAACGAGAACTCACCGATCTGCCCCATCGACAGCGCCGCCTGAACGGAGCTGCGCACGCCGTTGCCGGCCACGAACGAGCCCAGCGAGACGCCGACCAGCTTGCCGGCGACGACCAGCGCGGTCAGCGCCAGCACGGCGCCCGCGTGCGCCCAGACCAGACGCGGCTCGATCAACATCCCGACCGAGACGAAGAACACCGCGGCGAACACGTCGCGCACCGGCTCGATGCGGCGCTCGAGGATCTTGGCGGCGCCGGACTCCGCCGCCAGCGCGCCGCCCAGGAACGCCCCCAGCGCCACCGAATAGCCGGACCAGCGGGCGAGCAGCGCGAACGCGAAGCAGATGCCGACCGTGGCCACGACGGTGGTCTCCTCGCGGTGGAGGCGCACGATCGCGCGCAGGAGGCGCGGCACGACCGCCATCCCCACGACCAGCATCGCCGCCAGGAAGCCGGCCAGCTTGCCGACCACGCGCGCCAGCGCCCCGGCCGACAGCCCCGCGCCCGAGGCCAGCGCGGTCAGCACGGCCAGCAGCAGGATCGCGATCAGATCCTCGAACACCAGAATGCCGAACACCATCTCGGCCAGCGCGCGGGGCACCGGCTGCTCGCCGAACGCCTTCACGATGATCGTCGTGCTGGAGATGGCCACCGCCGCCCCGGAGAACAGGCTCTCGTAGCGGGACCAGCCGAACGCGCGCCCGACCAGGTAGCCGAGCGCCACCATCAGGCTGCACTCGATCACCGCCACCACGCCGGCCGTGGGGGCGACGCGCACCACCTTGCGCAGGCTGAACTCCAGCCCGAGCGAGAACATCAGCAGGATCACCCCCAGCTCGGAGAGCTGGTGCGCGACGGCCTCGTCGGCGAACAGCGGAAACGGCGTGTGGGGGCCCACCAGCAGCCCGGCCAGGATGTAACCGAGCACCACCGGCTGGCGCAGGCGCTGGAACAGCGCCGTGGTCGCCGCCGCGACGCACATGATGAGCGCCAGGTCGGTCAGCAGATCGAAGCCGTGCGGCCTCACGGCGCGTGTCTCTCAGGCAGCGGCGCGCGCGCGGGCATGCCCGTAACGGTTGCACACCGCCGTCGGGGCCGCAAAGCGCGCGGCCGGTCGGGCGGCGCCGCGGCGGCCGATCCGGATCGTCTTGGCCGTGGCGTCGATGATGTGCTCGGCGGTCTTGATGCCGCTCTGCGCCCCGGTGCCGCAGTGGGTGACGGAGGTCAGGCGGTCGTTGCCGGACCCGATCGGGACGCCACGCCGGCGAAGCCCGGCTCTCAGGCCTCGACGTCGACTCAAACGGCGCGGGTGGGGACGCGCATCCGCGCGGCGTGGCCGGCCCCGCGCCCGCTGAGCGCGCCCGACGAGGCCGCGCGCGTCTCGGTCAGGGCTCGATAGCCCAGGCCGCCCAGCGCCCCGCCCAGGATGGGCGCCACCCAGAACAGCCAGAGCTGCCGGAGCGCCGCCGCGCCCGCGTAGATGGCCACGCCCGTGCTGCGCGCAGGGTTCACCGAGGTGTTCGTGACCGGGATGCTGATCAGGTGGATGAGCGTCAGCGCCAGCCCGATCGCCAGCGGCGCGAAGCCGGCCACCGATCGTTGCGAATCGGTCGCGCCCATGATGATGACCACGAAACCCGCCGACAGCACGGTCTCGCACAGCGCCGCCGACGACAGCCCGTAGTGGCCGGGCGAGTGCACGCCGTAGCCGTTCGAAGCGAAGCCGCCGTAGGGGTTGAAGCTGGGCGACCCGCTGGCGATCCCATAGAGGACCGCGCCGGCCACGATCGCGCCTGCCACCTGCGCCACCACATAAGCCGGCACGTCGCGGCCCGCGAAACGCCCGCCCGCCCACAACCCGAACGAGACGGCCGGGTTGAAGTGCCCGCCGGAGATCGGCCCCAGCGCCGTGCACATCGTGAACACCGTCAGGCCGAACGCCAGCGCCACGCCGGCGAACCCGATACCCAGGCCCGGAAAGGCGGCCGCCAGCACCGCGCTGCCGCAGCCCCCCAGGACCAACCAAAACGTCCCCACGAACTCGGCCGTCGACCGCCGCATCAAAGACATTCCCCGACCTCCCGCACCCGGGCGGGTGCACTCAACAAACTAGGAAGCCCGCCCGCGCGCGGCACCGAGGGGAACGTCCGAGATCACGGGCCGCGGCGCGAAATGCGCCGGCGGATGACGACCAGCGCTATCGCGTGGACGGAGCTCGGCTAACCCTTTCAGGGTTCCCGACTTTTGAATACGCGAAACAAGAGGCGCAGCGACGGGAACAACACGAGCGCGCCGGCACCGAGCGCGATCAGCAGCAGCGTCTGCGTCTCGGCCGGCGCGGAGGCCGACCGCAGCGTCAAATACGGCGGCATCAGGTATGGGTACTGCGAGACACCCCACCCGAGCACGACCAGCGCGACCTGCGCCGCCGCCAGCCCGCGCGCCAGGCGATAGCGCCGGGCGATGAGGGCGATCAGCGCGCCGATCGCGGCCAGGCCCGTCAGCACATGAAGCGGCCAGGACCAGCGGCGGACCGAGAGCCCGGCGTAGAGGCGAGGCGCGCTGTCCGCGGAGAGCAGGAACGTCAACAGCGCCAGCGCGCCACAGACGATCCCCGCGTAGAAGGCGCGCCGCCGGAAGTCGTCCGCCAAGGGGCGATCGCCCTCCGCCTCCACGGTCAGGTACACCGCCGCCAGAAAGGCGCACAGCGCCAGCGCGAACAGGCCGATGGAGATCGCGAACGGCGTCAGCCACGGCCCGCGCCAGGAGAGCGCCAGCGGCGCGCCGGCGGTCCCGACGTCGCCCGACGCCACCGCGGCCACGATCATCCCCAGCAGCACCGGCGCCGCCAGGCTGCCGGCGATGAACACGGCGCTCCAGCCGCGCCGCTCGCGCGCGCGATCGCTGGAGGCCGACCGAAACGCGAACGCCGCGCCGCGCGCCACGATGGCCAGCAGCAGCGCCAGCAGCGGCGCGTGCAGCCGCGTGCTGAACGCCGCGAACGCCGGCGGAAACCCCGTGAACAGGACGACCACCACCAGGATCAACCAGACGTGGTTCGCCTCCCAGATCGGCGCGATGGCCTGGGCGATCAGCGCGCGCTGGCGCGAGGCGCGCGGCCCGGTGGCGATCAGATGCCAGACGCCGCCGCCGAAGTCGGCGCCCCCGAACAGCAGGTACAGAATCAGCGCGCCCAGGATGACCGCGCCCAGCAGCGTCGGCTCAGCCAACATGCGCGTCACCCGTCTTCATGAACAGCCGCCCGAGCAGCACCGCCACCACCACGCCCAGCGCGCCGTAGACGACCCCGACCAGCACGAACGGCGTGGCCAGCCCGGTCATCGGCGTCACGGCCTCGGCCGTGCGCACGACGCCGTAGACGATCCAGGGCTGGCGGCCCACCTCCGTGACCGCCCACCCGGCCTCGATCGCCAAAAAGCCCAGCGGGCCGCACACGGCCACCGCCGCCAGCAGCACGCGGCGCTCCTCGGGCGGCGCGGCGGCCGGGTGCCGGCGCCGGCGGATCCAGAGCGCGCTCCACCACAGCGCCACCAGCGCCATCACCGAGCCGCAGCCGATCATCACCTG
Organism: uncultured Myxococcales bacterium; assembly: GCA_964618005.1. Lineage (GTDB taxonomy): Bacteria > Myxococcota_A > Polyangia > Fen-1088 > Fen-1088 > JADGRB01. Next base: position 9,166 of record CAZTZM010000412.1, on the reverse strand, counting down.
GAAGGCGACGTGCACGATGCGCGGATCCGGCCGATCGGCGGCCGGGAACGAATCGAGCCCGCGCACCTGGGCGTGCGGGTCGTGAAAAGCGAGAAGAGACAGGCCGTCCGGGATCTCCAGCGCGTAGCGCGTGGTCCCGGCGGCGGGATCGGGCCAGCCGCCCACCCGCAGCGGCGCGCCGCGCTCGGTCTCGAACTGACCCTCCAGCGCGGCCAGCTTGGCCGGTTGGCGGACCGCCACCGAGCGCGCGCTGGCGTCGCCCGAGATCGGCTGCAGCAGCGCCGCCGGGACCACGAACGCCATCGCGATCCCCAAGGCCGCCCGGTGAAAGCGGCTGCGCGGCGACCGCAGCAGGAACAGCGCGTGAACGGCGGCCATCGCGGCGGCGGTGGCCAGATAGCTGGAGAGCAGCACGTGCCCGACCTCGACCGACCAGCCCGGGCTGAACATCGCCGCCAGGGGGTGCACGTCGGTCGGCGCGCCGTCGACCATGCGGAACCCGGCGGGCACGTTCATCCAGGCGTTGGCCAGCACCACGAACAGCGCCGAGAACGCGCCGCTGACCGCCACCGCCACGCCTGACAGGAGGTGCAGGCGCGGCGACACGCGCTCCCAGCCGTAGAGGTAGATCCCCAGGAAGATCGCCTCGGTGAAGAACGCGAAGCCCTCCAGCGAGAACGGCATCCCGATGATGGCGCCGCCGAACGCCATGAACCGGGGCCAGAGCAGGCCCAGCTCGAACGACAGCACGGTGCCCGAGACGGCGCCGACCGCGAACAGGATCGCCGTCCCCTTGGCCCAGCGGTGCGCCAGCTCCAGATAGACGTCGTCGCCGGTGCGCCGGTAGAGCGCCTCGGCGGCGACCATCAACGCCGGCAGCGCCACCCCCACCGCCGCGAACACGATGTGGAACGCCAGCGACAACGCCATCTGACCGCGCGCGAAGATCAAATCCGGCGTCGGCATGGGCACGTCTGGGGCTCCCGCCGCGGGAGCATAGTCGGAACCGGCGCGCTGGCCAGCCCGATCGTCACGCGCAACTAAGCGTGAACGAGCGGCGTGTCGACCAGGTGCTCGGCCAGGAACCAGGCCTGAAGCTCGCCGGTCCGCATGACGTCCGAGACGATGATGTCGTTGGTCCCGTCATCGCCCTGATCTTCGACCTTGCCCGCGGCGTCGTGCGCGTCGATCAGGATCAGCTCGTGGGCTTCGAGCAGCCGCGACAGCATGGCCGGGACCTCTTCGCAGCCGTTCGGCGGCCGCGGAATACGCGTGATCTCCGCGACGTGGCGCGGATCGCCGACCGCCACGCCGCCCAGGGTCTGCACCCGCTCGGCGATCGTGTCGACCAGCTCCAGCTGCTCGGCGGCGTGCTTATCCAGCAGCAGGTGCAGTTGATAGAACGTCGCGCCCCGCATCAGCCAGTGATGCTTCTTGTACAGCGCGTGGAGGATCTGGGTGTCGGCCAGCAGCTGGTTCAACCGCTGGCACGAGTACTCGCGCGCGTCGTGGCTCAGCCCGACCGGGAACTGCCGGATGGCATCGTATTTCTGGATCTCCTTGCCGTGCTGGTGCAGCCACGGTTGGCTGCTGGGAACCAACCCACGCGTCGACGGCGCCCTCTCCGCCTTGCTCATCACGAACGTCCTTTCCGCACCGCCACGCGGCAGGTGCGGACGACAAGCTGGGGTCGGAAAGGCCGAGCGCCAGGGCGGAGACGAAACCTAAAACAGCTCGCCCAGGTGCGCGACCTGATCGTAGACCGCTGTCAGCCAGACCTTCACGCGCTGGCGTTCGATGCGCGACAGCGCAGCGGTGCCCTCACCCGCGCCGTGGGCGGCGGCCCAGAAGCTGGCGTCCAGGCGATCGATCTTCTGCATCACCGCCGGGTTCAGCTCCGGCAGCTCGAAGATGGCCGCGCCCAGCCGTTCAGCCTCGGCGTGCGCCGGCGACTGGTCGAACAGGTCGAACTGCTGGCCGCGGCCGGCGTTCTTCACCACGCAGTACTTGGCCCGATCGCCGAAGCGGGCCAGCAGCCGTCCCAGCGTGACCAGCGCGTCCTTGCCGTCGTCGATGACGTGCCAGAACACCACCTTCACCCCGCTCTCGGCCGCCAGGTCGAGGATGCCGCCCTCGTCGATCCAGGCGCCCAGAAGCCGCTCGCTTTGCGCCGGCAGGTCGACCACCACCCGGCGGTCGGCCTCCAGCGCCAGGTCCAGAATCCGGTCGGCGCTGGTCAGGTTGGCCAGATCGACGGGCCGCGTGTAATCGGCATAGAAGCGCAGCAGCGCGCCATGCGAGCCGTCGGCGTCGACGGCCACGAACGGGATCGCCTTGTCGATGCAGTACTGCGCGGCCAGACGGGCGACCACCGACTTGCCGACGCCCCCCTTCTCGCCGCCGATGAAATGGATCGTGCTCATCGCGGCAGTGTACCGGCGATCGGGGCGCCGTGATTGTTTCGTTTGTGAGAAGTGCCGATCTTATTCTCCGGCTTGCGCCGCCAGCTCTTCCGGGGTGACGCCCATCGCCTGCATCCACTCGGGCGTGGGCGCGATCAGCTTGCGCGCGGTCAGGTCGAAGAGGCCGATCACGAACAGCGCCTCGCAGCAGAGGTTCCCCTCGGCGTCCCACATCTGCTGCATCATCCGGCCCACCTTCTTGCGGTAGCTCTCGACCCAGCTCTTGATCGTGATCGCCTGGCGCAGCCGCAGCTCGCGCTGGAACTTCAGGTTGATCTCCAGGATGGTCGGCCCGATCCGGCGCCGCATCACCTCGGCCAGGCCGTACCCGTTGCGCGTGATGAGGTCCCAGCGCGCCTCCTCGAACAGGTCCAGGTAGCGGGCGTTGTTGACGTGGCCGAAGGTGTCGAGGTGGTTCTCGCGGATCAGCAGCTTGTATTCGTGCACCGGACCGAGCATGGAGGCGCCTCCGGGCGGCAGCTTACCTCGCGGGCCTCGCCGCGCGCAGCGCCCGCAGCGACAGGAAATGCAGGATCATCGCCAGCGGGACGAAGAAGGAAGGGATCAGGCTGAACGGGTAGCGGCCCAGCGCGTCGCTGCCGGGCGTGGTGGCGAAGATGCCGAGCGGCGAGCGGGTGTGGGTGACGCCGGCCAGGACGGCGACGACGAGATCCACCAGGCCCACCAGGTTCCAGACCCGCGCCCAGAACGGCGCGCCCGGCCGGCGCCGGGCCAGGGCGGTGGCGACGAACGGCGCGGCCAGGCCGACGGCGATGTCGCCCAGTCCGGCCGGCAAGGCGAACCCGGCCGGCAGGGTCCCCTGCGCCCAGGCCACCAGAAAGAAGACGCCGCCGATGCGAAAGGTCTGCAACGCCGCCAGCACCGGAAGATCGAGGCGGGCGAAGTCGCCAAACAGTGGGCGCCCCAGCCGCCGATCGAAGGCATAGGCCAGCAACGGGAGCCCGATGGCCAGGGCCAGACCGATCGCCAGGCCGTTGGGCCACCCGAGGGCGCCGGAGAGGCCGAGGCCGACGGCCACGAAGAACCAGGCCGCCAGCAAGATCAGCGGGCGGCTCATCCCCGGCGCGGGGCCAGGCGAGGCGGAAACAGGATGGACGGTCGAGAACGCGGTCATGACGAGCCTCCTTCGGTTGTGGGTCAGGTACCGGGAATGGCGGCCAGCAAGCGGGCGACGCGGGCGCCGAGCGCGGCCTCCGCCTGCGTCTGCGCACGGCGCCAGAGCGGGTGACAGACACGGATGAGGGCGGTGCCGGCGGCGGTGATCTGCAGCCGGCGATCGGCGTTGGCCTCGACCAGCCCGGCCGCCAGCAAGCGGGCCAGATTCCGGCTGACCGTCGACTTCTCCAGCTCTAGCCGGCGGCCCACCCAGGCGGCCGTGGTCGGGCCCGCCAGCTGGATGGCCACCAGCAGCTCGAGCTGCGGGCCGGTGACGCCGTGCCCGCGCAGCGCCCCGTCATAGATTCGCGCCATCAAGCGGTCGAGCCGCCGCGTCCGCGAGGCCAGACAGTCCTGCGCGATCTCCGCCGCCTCCGACTTCGCCGTCGTCGTCGCCATTTGTTGTATATACAACATGCAATCCACGGGCGCCAGCCGGCGTGTTAGCCTTGCCGCATGTGCCGCAACATCAAGACGCTGTTCAACTTCGCGCCGCCGGCAACGGACGAGGAGATCCGCTCGGCCAGCGAGCAGTTCGTGCGCAAGCTGAGCGGGTTCACGCACCCCTCGCACGAGAACGAGCGCGCCTTCGAACGCGCCGTGGACGACACGTTCAAGGTGGCGCGCCGGCTGGTCGACTCGCTGGTCACCCACTCCCCGCCGCGCGACCGCACCCTCGAGGCCGCCAAGGCCAAGGCGCGGTCGATCAAGCGGTTCGGCGCCCGCGCCTGACCGCGGCGTTCAGCGCAGCAGGTTCACGTCGTTGGGCGGCAGGTCCGCCCCGGTCACCGTCCGGCTGACGCCCGGCGGCTCGCCCGGTTGCTGCAGCGCCCGCGGTGGGGGCTGCCGCAACGTCGCCGCCAGCGACATGGCCCGCGCCTGCTGCTGCAGCAGCGTCGGCATTCAGTCGCGGATCGCCGCCACCAGCGCCGGCGCGCGCGCCAGCGACTGCGCGGTCTGCGCCTGCGCCACGTCGGCTTGATGGTCCGCCACCATCCGGGTGGCGAAGTCGAAATCGAAGTGGTCCGCCGGCGTGTTGATGAGCGGCGCGGTCGACAGCGTTCCCTGCGGCGTCGCCCCCGCCGCCAGGCGCACGTCGGCGACGTTCATCCCCTGCTCCGCCGCCAGCCGCAGGAGCTGGTCGTTGGCCGCCTGGCGATCGTCGACGATCGAGGCGGCGAAGTCCTTCACCGCGTCGGTCGTGGCGCGCGACGCGGCGACCTGCGCGGCCGCGATCGTGTCCAGGTTCGTCCGAAACAGGTGCACGACGATCTCCTGATCGCCACCGCCGCGCTCGTCGTGGCGCGACGCGCCCCGGGCCAGGCCCGCGACGGCCGTCGCCGCCACCAGCCCGAACGCCACCGTTCCCCGCCACCCCCAACCCGACTTGCCCATGGCCGACCTCCGGGAAGTTCCCTGAAGTCCAACGTGACCTCGACCCCGGAGGCGTCAAGCTGAAGGGGAACCGGCGCCGCCGCGGCGCGCCCAGCCGCGCGCGACGTATACTCGAGGTCATGGGCAAATTTCGCGGAACGGTGCGCCGCAGCGACATCGAGGGTGGCCACTGGCAGCTGGAGGCCGATGACGGCACCACCTACGTGCTGGAAGACGCGCCGCAGGGGATCGCGCAGGACGGCGCCAAGGTCGAGATTGACGGCGCCGTCGACCGGAACGTGATGGGCTTCGCCATGACCGGCCCCACGCTGCGCGTGAAGAGCGGCAAGAAGCTCTGAGCGCCTCGGCCGAGCGCCCCCCGCGGCAGATGGAGGACATTCACCGCGCCACCCGCCGCTATGAACAGTGGCTGGCGGGGTTCATGCCCGTGGTGGCGGCTGATCTGCGCGAGAAGCACCGGCGGATGCAGCTGGGGCCTTTTCTGTTTCTGCGCGCGACCTACTACCGCTGGTGCCAGATGTGGCGCGCCGCCGACACCGGCACCGCCGCGCCCGTCACCGCCGTCGGCGATCTGCACCTGGAGAACTTCGGCACCTGGCGCGACAGCGACGGGCGGCTGATCTGGGGCATCAACGACTTCGACGAGACGGTCACGCTGCCCTGGACCCAGGACCTGGTGCGGCTGGCGGTCAGCGCGCACCTGGCCATCCTCGGCGAGCACCTGGTGGTGCGGCGGCGAACGGCCTGCGGCGCGATCCTCGAGGGCTACCGCGCCGGCCTGGCGGCGGACGGGCTGCCATTCGTGCTCGAGGAGTCGCACGGGTGGCTGCGACGCACGGCCACCGGCGAGCTGCGCCACCCGACCGCCTTCTGGGAAAGGCTGAACGCGCTCCCCGGCGCGCCCGACATCGATCCCTCGGCTGTGGCGGCAATCACGGCCGCGATGCCGGCACGGGGGCTGAAGATCCGGTTCTCCCGGCGCGTGGCGGGCCTGGGAAGCCTGGGTCGGCCGCGCTTCGTCGGCATCGCCCAGTGGCGCGGCGGCTTCGTGGCCCGCGAAGCGAAGGCCACCGCCCCCTCGGCCTACCGCTGGGCCAGCGGGGCGCGGGTGGCCGCGCACGCGGCCTACACGAAGGTGCTGGGCCGCGCGGTGCGCGTGCCCGATCCGACGGTGCACGTGGCGGGCACCTGGCTGATTCGCCGGCTGGCGCCGCACTGCTCGCGCATCGAGCTCGCCGATTTACCGATCCAGCGCGACGAAGAGCGCCTTCTTTACGCGATGGGGTTCGAGACCGCCAACGTCCACCTGGGGACGCCCAAGATCCGCGCCGTGATCCGGCGGCAGCTGGCCCGTCAGCGCGCGACCTGGCTGCACGCGCTGGCCAAGGAGATGACCGCCCAGGTGCTGCGTGACTGGAAGGACTGGCAGACGAAAGCGGAAGGCCCGCACCGCGACGCGAGATAAAGTCGCGCATGCCCCTTAGCACTCCGAGGGCCTCGTGCGTCCTGGTGGCAGATGCCCGCGCGCCCCGCGCGGCCAACAGGAGAGACCCTATGCCAACCAGTCGTTTTGTCGCGATGTCTGCTCTCGTGCTCGCTTCCGCGGGCGCCGCCTGTGGCTCGCTCTCGGGAGACACCGGCTCCCCCTCCACGCTCACCACCATTCACGGGACGATCGTCGCGTCCGACGCCACGGCGGACCAGCCCACCTCGCTGGCCACGGCGATCATCTGGTTCGAGGAGTCGTCGGACGGGACGCTACGCGAGGCCGCTGACGGCGTTCCCGTCACGGGGAGCTTTCCGTTGGCTTTCACCATGGATCTCACCTCGCCCCCGCCCGCCAGCGCCCTGATCGACATCGGCGCCGGGTTGCCCAATCCCGTGACCACCGGCGTGCATTACGCCTGGGGATACGTGGTGGCGTATTACGATGGGAATAGCAACGGCCGGCTCGACCTGGTCGACGCGTCCGCATCGGGGTACGCCGACGCGATCGAGGGGGTCGCCGACCGAGAGATCTTCTACCTGGACAAGCCGATTCCAGCGTCGTTCGGCGCGACAATCTTCTCGACAGGACTCGACGGCGCGACCCCGCAAGTGGGATTCAACCTGCTGCATCCGAAGCCCAACTATTGTTACGCCGACGCCGACGCCGGCGCGGCGGGAACGTGCCTGACGACGGGTTGGATCTGGGAACCGACGAGCATCCCCGTGACACTGACCCTGGGAACGAGCTTCCTGGCTCCGACCGCCGAGGTCGAGCAGGAGCTGATGTGCGCGACGGGACCCAACAACGACAACGCGTTCACGCTCGACCAAAACTGTGGCTCCGGTCCGTGCCCTCCGATCATCTCGGCCGCGGATTTTCCGGGCGCGCTCCCCTCGGCCGACGATCAGAACGTCACCTGCGAAGACCTCGAGAATTTCAGGTACAGCTCATCCTGCACCACGAGCGTCGCCGGGATCTGCCAGGCGGTGAACACGGTGTGCACCCAGGTGAGCGTCGTGTCGCTCAATCCGGACGGGGGTTCGCCCATCGTCCCGCCCGCGGGCTGGCCGTGCCCCGTGCAGAAGACGCCCGCAGCCACTTTTTTGAGCTGGTTGGCCGGGCAGCAGTCATCGTCCGGCAGCGGCGGCGGCGGCATCAGTGGCGGCGGCACCAGTGGCGGCAGCGGCACCAGTGGACCGACCTCCGCTGACGCGGGGACGGCCTCGAACTGATCCCTTTCTGAACCGTCCCGCCTCTCCATGCCCACCGACGACGGCGCAGACCTGACGAACGGCGAGCTCGGCGAGCTCTACCGCCAGTACGGGTTCTTGCTCCGTCGTCGCTGCCGTATGCTCTTGCGCGACGAAGCTCTCGCGGAGGACGCCTTGCAAACAGCCTTCGTGAAGATCTTGGAGTCGCGCGCCGCCCTGGCGCGCGCCGACAACCGTCTCGCCTGGATGTATCGGGTCGTCGATCGCTGCAGCTTCGACCTGCTCCGCCGCCACCGGGTCCGCCGGGCCGAGCCGATCGACCAGCACGCCGACGCCGCGCTCGCCGCCCCCGGTGTCGACGTCGAGGCCCGCAACGCGGTTCTCCGTGTCCTCAGCGAGCTCACCGACTCCGAATATGAGGTGGCCCTCCTCGCCTACGTCGACGGCGTTCCGCAGACCGAGATCGCGTCCACGCTGGGCCTCTCGCGACCGACGATCTGGAAGCGCCTGCTGTCGATCCGCGAGCGGGCGGCCCGATTGCTCGAGGTGACATCATGAACGAGCTCCACACCACACACCCGGCGGGCGCTCGGCTGGACGCGGTCGTCACCGGGGACGCCGACCGCGAAGCGACCGCACACGTGGCGTCGTGCGCCGAGTGCGCGGCCTACGTCGAAGGCCTCCGGCGGGAGGTTGCGGCGTTCACCGCCGCGCCCCACCCTGGCCCCGACGCGTTCGTGCAGGCGGTCGTCCGCCGGCGCGCGGCGGACCGGACGCGACGACGCCAGGCGCGCTGGCTCGGCGCGACGACCTCGGCGCTGGCCCTGGCCGCGTGTCTGGCGCTCTGGGTGCACGCGAGCCCGACGCCGGCGCCGCAGCCCGACGGCCCCGTCGCCGGGCCGAGCGCGGGTCCAATCCGGTTCAAGGGGGGATCGCAGGTGGCGGTGGTGGTCGAGCGTCACGGATCCCAGTCGCGCGAGACGGGAACCCTGCGCATCGCACCGGGCGATCGGATCCGTGTCGAGGTGGCGCTCGACCACGACGACGACGTGCAGGCCGGCGTGCTCGCCGACGACGGCACCTGGGCCGAGCTGCAACCGGCCACGCGCCTCGGCGCGGGGACCCACTTCTCGGAGGGCGCGGTGGCCTTCGACCGGCGGGTGGATGCCGGGTGGGTCCGGGTCGGCCCCCCCGAGGCCGTCGCGCGCGCGCGCGCGACGCGCGACTTTTCGGCCGTGCACGCCATCCGCATCCACCCGGTCACCCCGTGAGGCCGAACCGTCTCGCACCGGGCCTCGCGCTCCTCGTCGTTCTGGCCGCGCCGGCGGCGCGCGCGGCGCCGGTTCGCATCCTCATCGCCGTCGGCGCACCCACAGGGCTGTCGGGCGATCAGACGCTCGTGCATCCGCGCGACGACGCCCGCGGCGTCGTGG
>CAZTZM010000411.1:0-21488 GCA_964618005.1 uncultured Myxococcales bacterium | reverse complement strand
CGCCCGCGCCGGCCGCTTCGCCCGCGCCGGCCGCTTCCAAGCCCGCTGATTCGCCCTCCGCGCCTGTTCCGAGCCAGCAGCCCGAGAACAACCCCTAGCGGGGCGGCCGGATCCACATGCGACCACGGATCTCGCAACCAGCGCCCGCGCCGCCGCGGTCGAACGGGACCGGGACGGTCTCGACGGAGTACCTGCGCCTGATGGCGCTGGGAATGGAGACGTGCGGTCTGTCCCTGGCGCCGATCTTCGCCGCGACCGGGATCGATCCCGCCATCCTCGACCGGCGCGGCGCGCGCGTCCCGCACGAGCCCGTCGAGCAGGTCTGGGCGATGGCCGCCGAACAGCTGGGCGATCCATCGTGCGGCCTGGCGATGGTCGAGGCGCTCCCGTTCGGTGCGGGCGACCTCCTCGATTACCTGATCCTCTCCAGCGCCACCGTGGCCGACGCGCTGACGAAGCTGACGCGGTACGAACCGTTGCTCTGCGACAGCGATCGATCGCGGGTCGTGGTCTCCGGCAACCTGGCCAGCATCCGCTTCGGATCGGCGCACGCGCTCCCCTATCCGCGCGAGATGGTCGTCGGGCTGTTCGCGCGCCGCTCGCGCGAGATGTTCGGCCCCACCTGGTCCCTGAAGCACGTGAGCTTCACGCACGAACCGCTCGGCCCGGCGGCGCGCTATGAGCGGGTCTTCCAGGTGCCGGTCTACTTCGGCATGCCGGTCGACGAGGCGGTGTTCGCGCGCGACCTGCTGCAGATGCCGATGCAGGGAGCCGACGCCCGGCTGAACGCGATCCTGACCGATCAGGCGGAGGGTCTGCTGTCTTCGATCGCGCCGCCGCCGCCGCGCGCCACGTTCGTCGAGACGGTGCAGCAGGCGGTGCGGCACGGCTTGACCGAGGGAAACTTCACGCTGACCCGCCTGGCCGAGCACCTGGGCATGAGCGCCCGGACGCTGCAGCGCCGCCTGCAGGGCGAGGGCCTCACCCACCGTGAGCTGGTCCGCGGGCTGCGCCACGATCTGGCGGCGCGCGCGCTCGACGCGCCGGTGAGTCAGGGGCAGATCGCGCGGGCGCTCGGCTACTCGGGGGCGGGCTCGTTCCACCGGGCGTTCAAGAGCTGGGCCGGGATGACCCCGGGCGAGCAGCGAGGCGGACGCCCGCGAACCCGCCGCGCCCGACCCCGCAGCGGATCCGGCGAAAGCCCGCGTTCGTAGCGGCGCTCGCCGCCCGGCGTCACGATTTCTCGCCCGCTTTCAGCTTCTTGTCTCTCCTGTGTCCGTTTGAGCAGGTCAGGACGACTGACGAAAAGGGAGAGACGATGAAGCGATCCAGCTTGGTTTTGGTCAGGGCGGTCATCCTTGGCGCGGCGGTGACGGCGGTCGGCTGCGGCCGGATCGACGACAACGAGTTCGCGGCCAGCGTCCCGACGCGCGACACGGTGGCGCTGGTGGTGCCGGCGCCCAGCGCGACCGCCAGCACGGCGACCGCCCGCACCAGCGGCGGTGTCACCGTCCGGACCGGCGCGATCCAGGGGGCGGTGGCCAAGGACTACCAGTTGACGGCGGCGGTCGTGACCGTGGTCAACGGCGCGACCGGCGCCATCCTCGATCTGATCAAGAGCGTGACCCTGTATCCGGCCACCAGCGTGTCGGGTGACACGGCCGTGTGGGGGCCGTTCACGGATCCGCTCAGCGCCAACACGTACCGCCTGACGGTGACGCGCACGGCGCCGCACGTGTTCGACTGGAAGCTGGACGGCCGGGCGAAGACGGCCAGTGACGACACCTTCGTCACCGTGCTGTTCGGCGAGCACACGCGCGCGCTCGACGCCGCCGGACAGCCGCTGGAGGGGTTTGGCAGCGGTACGTTCACGCTGAACTGGGACAACGCCGACATGCTCCCCCAGCACGACAGCAACGTGGGGCAGGTGGCGTTCACGTACGCGCGCACCAGCCCCACGGCGACGGTCACCGACGACGTGACGTTCACGAACGTCCTCGACAGCTGCGACCCCACCACCTGCAGCACGAACGGCCAGATCTTCGACGCGGTCTACATGTACACGTCGACGCCGGGCGCGGGCGGCGACCTGCAGTACGGCGCGAACGAGAACTTCATCGCGACCACGGCGGCGCTGGAGACGCTGTCGCTGCACAGTCGCTGGCAAGAGGACGGCGCCGGGCGCACCGACATTCAGCTCACGGGCGGCGATGTGAGCGCTGTCCCACAGAGCGCCAGCGAGTGCTGGGACTCGAATTTTCTCTCCCAGTACAGCCTGACGACGTACGATCCGACGCTCGACTGGGGCTCCGAGTCGAGCTGCGTGTTCGCGACCGCGGCCTTCGTGTCGCTGTCGCCGGGGACCTGAAGACGGAGGACGCCTGAGGGCCCGGGTCGCGCGTGCGGCCCGGGCGTTCGCATGACACAACCGGTGTTGCAGCTTCTGAGCGGGGGAAAGCCGGCCGATTCGCGGTCGGCCCTGCGTGAGCTCTACACCCAGTACGGAGGAAGCGTGTACGGCCGTTGCCAGTACATCCTCGGCGATCGCACCAAGGCCGAGGACGCCATGCAGGACGTGTTCGCCAAGGCGCTGGGCCACTGGGAGGCGTTTCGGAACGAGGCGTCGCCGCTGACCTGGCTGACGCGCATCGCGACCCACCACTGCCTGAACGTGTTGCGCGCCGAACGGGCCCCCTGGCACCGCCGGTTCGAACGCGAGACGCGCGCCCGCGGCGAGGCGCACGGGGGGCCGCAGCCGTTCGAGGATCGCGACGCCGCCCGCAAGCTGCTCGGGAAGCTGGACGTCGAGACGCAGCAGGCGGCGATCCACTATTTCGTCGACGAGATGACGCTGGACGAGGTGGCCGCCGCCATCGGGCGCTCGGTGCCGACGGTGCGCAAGCGCCTGGCGGCCGTGGCGGCGCTGGCGGGACGCGAGCTCGACCAGACCGGGGGCGGGTCGTGAACGCCGGCGGTCACATCGGCGAGCTGGCGCTGCGACGCCGCCGCGCGGGCGAGGCGCCGGGCGACCAGGCGGCGGCGATCGAGGCGCACATAGAAACCTGCGCGGACTGCCGGATGCGGCTGCGCGCGCTCGACGACGAGCAGCGCCGGTTCGAGGACGAGATCTCCTTCGATCGCTTCGCGGCGGGTGTCGAGCGCGCGGCGCGCGGCGCGGCCCCGGCCAGGCGCGCACGGCCCCGTCTCTGGGTGACTGTCCCGGCGCTGGCGCTGGCCGCGGCGGTGGCGCTGGTGGCGACGTTCCGCGATCCGGCGCGCCCGCCCGAGAGCGGGAATCGGATCAAGGGCGGCGCCGGGATCACGGTGCGCGTGGCCGGCGCGACGGGACAGCGCACGGCGCGCCTCGACGCGCCCGAGCCGCTGGCGGCCGGCGATCGGCTGCGCATCGGCTACGTCGGCGGCGAGCACCGCTACCTGCTGTCGCTGTCGATCGACGACCGGGGTTCGGTGACGCCGCTCTACCCCGAACAGGGCGCCAGCCTGCCGGTCCCGCCCGACGCCAAGCCCGTCACCCGCTACCTGCCCGACAGCCTGGAGCTGACCGGCGCCGGCACCGAGACGATCGTCGTGCTGCTCTCCGACCAGCCGATCGATGTCGAGGTGGCGCGGCGGGCGGCCCGCGCGGCGTTCGATCGCGCGGGCGGCGAGCTGGCGCGGTTGCCCGCGCTGGGGTTGCCCGGCGAAGAGTTCAGGCGGACGTTCGCGAAGCCGTGATGCGGGGCGTGGCGAAAACCGCCGTCCTGCTGGCGGCGCTGCTCATGACCGCGCGCGCCCGCGCGGAGACGCTGCACCGGTTCGCCCTCGTCACCGGCAACGACAGCGGCGGCGCGGACACGCGGCCGCTGCTCTACGCCGGCGCGGACGCCGGCAAGGTGTACGACATCCTGACCCGGCTGGGCGGCGTGGCCACCGACGATGCGGCGCTGATCGTCGACGGCAGCGCCAGCGACCTGATGGCCGCGCTGGCCAAGCTCGAGCGTCAGGCCGCCGAAGCCGCCCGTCGCGGCGAGCGCACGGCCCTCTTCTTCTACTACTCCGGCCACGCCAAGGACGGCGCCCTGCGCCTGGGCGAGTCGCGGCTGCCGATCGACACCCTGCGCGGGTTGGTGGCGGCCGCGCCGGTCGACGTCCGGATCGTCATCCTCGACGCCTGCCGCTCGGGCGCGCTCACCCGCAGCAAGGGGGCGCGCAAGGCGCCGGCGTTCGCGATCGAGTCAGAGAGCCCGCGCGACGCCAAGGGGATGGTGATCCTGACCTCCAGCGCCTCCGACGAGGACTCGCAGGAGTCGGACGCCATCGGCGGCAGCTACTTCTCGCACCACCTGGCCAGCGGCCTCCTGGGCGGGGCCGATCGCTCGGGCGACGGGCGCGTGACGTTGTTCGAGGCCTATGCCTACGCCTACGATCGGACGGTGGCCGACACGGCCGACACGGCGGCGGGCGCGCAGCACCCGACCTTCAGCTACGACCTGGCCGGCAACGGTGACCTGGTGCTGACCGACGTGGCCACCCGCCACGAGGGGGTCTACCTGCCACGCCAGGCGCCCGGCGGCGTCTACTTCCTGGTGGACCGCCAGGGCTTCGTGTCCGCCGAGATCGACAAGGGGGAGAACGTCGACCGCCGGGTGGCGCTGGCGCCCGGCCGCTACCGGATCAAGCGCCGCCTGCCCGACCGGCTGCGCGTCGGCGAGATCGACGTGCCACCCGGCGAGATGGTGACGGTCGAAGAGAATCATCTGCACGACGCGCCCTTCTCGGCCGATCCGGTCAAGGGGGCCGGGCGCGCCGACCTGTCGTCGCGCTGGTCGGTCGGCGTCGGCCTGGGGTATCAGGCGGTGTTCGAGGCGCCCGACGGCGCCGGGCTGTTCCCGCCCACCGCCATGCTGGGCGTCGACTTCGCGCTGCGCGACTTCCTGCGCCGCGACTGGGTGCTCGACTTCGAGGTGGCGGCCGGCAGCACGAACGGCGTGGCGCCCGACGTGGCCGTCCCGTTCCACTTCACCGAGGCGTCGCTGGCGTCGTCGCTGATCGTCGAGTGGCCGCACCGGACGCTCACGCCGTTCGTCGGCGGGCGGCTGGCGATGCTGCTGATGAACCGGACGTTCCAGGACAACGCCTTCCCGGCGCAGTTCTTCTCCACGCTGTCGCCCGGGATCGTGGCCGGGCTTTCATACCGCCTCACGCGCTCGACCAGCGTGGTCGCCCGCGCGCGCTTGCACTACCTGCTCTACAACGTCGACCAAGATCGGTCCCTCGGTTACTGGGAGCTCGCGACCATGGTGGCTTATGACTTCTAGCCGCGTCCGACCGCTGGGCCTGGCGTTCGCGTTCGGCTGCGCGCTCGCCGGCTGTGGCAACTACTCGAACGAGGACCTGGCGTTCATGAACGCGGTCCCCTCGACCACCCAGCTGGCGGTCGTGCTGCCGGCCGCCTCGCCGGCGGTCGACGAGGCCGAGCTGGCCCAGACCACCCACAACGCCATCGCCATGGTGAACGGCCTCCTCACCGACGTGCTGGGGCTCATCGACGCCATCCGGACCAACGAGCCGACCAGCCGGCAGGGCGACGTCAGCCGGACCTGGGGTCCGTTCCCCGACGCCACCCATCCGGGCTGGCTGTGGCGGCTCATCGTCGCGCGCGACAGCCTGGATCCGTCGACGTTCGACTACGATCTGGAAGCCGCCACCTCCGCCGCACCGGACAACTGGATCGACTTCGTGACCGGCTCGTTCGATCCCGCCGGCGGGGCCAGCCAGGGCAGCGGGAGCGTGACGGCCGACTTCGGCGCGCTCGGAATGGCCGGGTTCCCGCTCGACAGCGACACGATGTCGCTCAGCACGCTGACCATCAGCTACCAGAACTTCCGGACCCAAGGGCAGCCCATCACCGTTTCGATGACCGTCAACCGCAGCACGCCCGACGCCAACGGCGTCACCTCGGCCACGATCAGCTACCAGCTGCTGGCCGATGGCTCGGGTCAGATGACGTTCACGCTGGTCGGGAACATCGTCCTCGGCCCGGCGATCGAGACCGTGGTGGTCACCAGCGGCTGGCTGCCGAGCGGCGCCGGAATGGCCACGCTGGCGGTCCAGTCGGGCGACGCCATGGGGTCGACCCAGACCGAGTGCTGGGACGCGACCTTCACGGCCGTCTACAACGCCAAGCCGTGGCTGACCAGCCAGGACGTCGGGACCTCCGACCTCTGCCCGGCGCTGCCGGTGTTTCCGTCGCTGCCGACGCCCAGCTCGTCCGGAAATCCGTGATTTTGCGTGTCGCCGCGGGGGGCTGGATCCGAGGTGCGATGTTGTCGTACCATCAGGGTCTCACCAGGCAAAAGAAGGACGACCTTGGCAGAGCATTTTAGGAGAATCGATCCGCGGTACGATCGTCAGATCGAGGTCGAGGTCCTCTACGAGGGGAAGCGGCAGACCTCTCAGACGCGCAACATCTCGCTCGGCGGTCTGTACCTGGACTCGCTGGCGCCGTTGCCGATCGGGACCACCGTGCAGCTGCGGTTCACGCTGCCGACCCAGCCCGAGCCGGTCGAAGTGGCCGGCGACATCCGGTGGGTGGTGAAGAAGGGGTCGGGCGATCAGTCCGGAATCGGGATCCGGTTCCAGGGGCTGCGCGCCCGCGACGTCTGGGCGCTGAACCGCTTCTTCCAGAGCGGCTCGTAGAACCCGCGGTGGGGACCCTGGGCGGGTCTCCCCCACCCAGCTGGGTGGCCACTCAATTTCAGAGCCCGCGGACCGGTTCCGAACCTCGCGCGAAGCGATTATCGCAACCCGTCGGGCAGCAGCGGCGAGGGCGTGCCGGTGTACGTGACCCACAGCTGGTGGGCCGCGCGGGTCATCGCCACGTGCAGCAGGCGGCGCGCATCGTCGGTGACGGGGTACGACGCGTCGCTGACCTCCAGAAGGATGACGATGTCGAACTCCAGGCCCTTCGACTGCCGGACGTCGGTCACGTCGATGCCGGAGGTGAAGGTGAAGTCCTGGTCGTC
This sequence comes from uncultured Myxococcales bacterium, assembly GCA_964618005.1. Taxonomy (GTDB): domain Bacteria; phylum Myxococcota_A; class Polyangia; order Fen-1088; family Fen-1088; genus JADGRB01. The sequence continues at coordinate 14,463 of CAZTZM010000411.1, read as the reverse complement.
GACCAGCCGCAGGTGCGGGACCTCGGCGTTGGCCAGCGCCTCATAGTAGAGGCGCGCCTGCTCGGGGTGGCGGGCCAGCAGCGCCACCGAGGCGCCCGGCTCGGCGCGCAGCAGCTCCTTGAGGGCGTGCGAGAGGAACTCGGCGCACTCGCCGGCCGACCCGAAGGCGAACGACTCGACCGGGGCGCCGGCGCGCGGGGCCACCGGGCGGATGTCGCCCATCAGCGGCCCCAGCACGTGCTCGGCCGAGTCGACGATCTCGCGGGTCGACCGGTAGCTGACCCGCAGCGGCTCGACCCGCTCGTGCGCGATCTGCAGGAAGTCGAGCAGCTCGGCCCAGTTCGAGAAGCCGTGTTCGGGCGCGATCGCCTGCGCCGTGTCGCCCGCCAGCGTGACCGACCGGTGGACCGAGGTGGTGTCCAGCAGGACCGCCAGCTCCAGCGGCGAGAAGTCCTGCACCTCGTCGACCATCAGGTGCTCGTAGGCCAGCGTCCCCTTGCCGCCGTCGGGGATCCGCCCGCGCTGCCGCTGATAGATCCGCAGCAGCAGCGCCTCGTCCTCGGCGTCCAGCGCGTAGACCTCGTCGCTGCCGCCGTCGCTGGCCGCCAGCCTGGGGCCCTTGCCGGCGGCGCGCAGCCGGTCGCGCGCGACGCACCAGGCGTGGACGTCGTCCAGCTGCCCCGGCGAGAAGACGCCGGGCGCGTGGCGCGCGAAGCCCTCGCCCAGGGCGGCCCGATCGGTCAGCAGCGCGGCCCACTCGGCGATCGCGTCGCGCGTGCGCCCGCGCAGCGCGCGCCCGGCGTTCTCCACCGCGTTGCGGGTGGCGGGGTCCAGCGTGGCCGCGTCGCGGACCCAGTGCGCCAGCGCGGTGACCCGCGCGTCGAGCGGCCCGGTGGTGCCGTCCCAGAACGCGACGGCCGCGGCGGCCCCCGGTTTCCCTTCCAGGTCGGTCACCAGCCGCTCGCGGCACCAGGTCGCCATCGCGGCCTGCCGGTCGTCGATGATGCGCAGGAACGCCCCGTGCGCCTTGGCGCGCATGACCACGGGCGGCGTCTCGTCGGTCAGGCCGAAGTCCAGCGTCGGGAAGGCGGCGCGGCGCGCGGCCTCGGCCCAGGCCGAGAACGTCTTCACCGGCACGCCCTCGACGTCCAGGGACGGCAGCACGCGCGACACGTAGGCCGCCAGCGCCCGCTGGTAGACGATGACCAGCATCTTCTCCGGGCGAAAGCGACGCGGATCCGCGAACGCCAGGTAGGCGATGCGGTGCAGGCCGATGGTGGTCTTGCCGCTGCCGGCGGAACCCTGGACGGCGATCAGGCCGGAGGCCGGCTGCGTGATCAGCTCGAACTGGCGCGGATCGATCAGCGCCGCGATGGCCGGCAGGTGGCGATCGGGCCGGCGCGTGCCGCCGTCGTCGAAGCCGAGCCGCCCGCGGACCGCCGGGGCGTTCGGCGCGGCCGGCGCGGGGACGGTCGTGCCGTGGGCCGGAATCAGCGCCGCCGTCGAGCCGTCGCGCGCGATCTGCAGGCGCGCCTTCTGGGTGGCGATCTCGCGCCAGGCGCCGGTGCGCAGGTCGCGCGAGTAGGTCCCCTGCGGGGAGGCGACCCGCCGCAGCTCGCTCTCGACGATCGCCACGGTCCGCCGGGCCAGGATCTCCCCCTCGACCAGCCGATCGCCCAGCCGCTCCTCGTAGGCGTCCCCTTCTTCGTATCGATAGAAGAGGCGCGAGACGGGCGCGTTGCGCCAGTCGACGATCTGCACGCCGCCCCCCGGCTCGACGAAGCTGCGGGCGCCGATCAGCACATCGCGCCGCTTGCCGCCTTCTTCCAGGCGCAGGTGGCCGAAGTAGGGCGACTTGCGGTCGACCGGCGGCGTGTCCCCCTTGCCGCGCTGGCGTGACAGCGCCTCGATCCGGTGCATCTGCTCCAGGATCGATCCCTGATCCTCAGGCTTGGCCTCGGCCAGCGCGTCGCGCAGCTCGATGAGGGCGCTGGCGTCGTCGACCTGGATGCGGTTCTTGCGCGGGCTGCCGGCGTCCAGCTTGCGCAGGACGATGTTCAGAAGCTGCTTCTCTTCGCGGACGATCTCGGGCGCCCCGGCGTCGTCGGCGCCGGTCGCTTCGGGTGCGGTGGGTGTGGATTGGGGTGAGGGGTCCTGCACGGGAGACCGGTCAGCATAGTGGCGCCGACCGGCGCTGTCACCCCGGATCGGGCGTGCCGAACAACGTCGCGAAGGTGGCGCGGGTGATGGTCACGTCGGCCAGCGCGCCGGGCTGCAAGCCGGGGGCGGCCGGGACGATCACGGAGCGGAAGCTGTCGGTGCGCCCCATCAGCGCGCGCGCGTCGCGCTTCGAGGTGTGCTCGATCAGGATGCGCGCCCGCCGCCCCACCTGTGCGGCCATGATCTCGCCGCTGATCCGCTGCTGCGCGGCGATCACCTCGGCCAGCCGGCGCTGCTTCACCTCGGGCGGCACGGTGTCGGGCAGCTTGCGGGCCGCGGTCGTCCCTTCGCGCTCGGAGTAGGCGAACGTGAAGGCGCCGTCGAAGCGCAGCTCCTCCTGCGCGGCCAGCGTGGCGGCGTGCTCCGCTTCGGTCTCGTCGCAGAAGCCGACCAGGATGTCGGTCGTGATGGCGATGTCCGGCATGGCGGCGCGCAGCTTGTCCGCCAGCGCGCGGAACGTGGCGTAGTCGTATCCGCGGCGCATCCGCCCCAGCACGCTGTCCGACGCGCTCTGCAGCGGCAGGTGAACGTGCTTGCAGATGTTGGGCGTCTCGGCCATCGCGGCGATGACCGCGTCGGAGAAGTCGAGCGGGTAGGGCGAGGTGAACCGGACGCGCGTGACACCGTCGACCGCCGCCACCGCGCGCAAGAGATCGCCGAAGCCGACGTCCTCGTAACGGTACGAGTTGACCGTCTGGCCGAGGAGCTGGATCTCGCGGCAGCCGCTGTCGACCAGCGCGCGCGTCTGGCGCAAGATCTCGCGCGGCGCCACGCCGCGCTCGCGGCCGCGCGTGTAAGGGACGACGCAGAAGGTGCAGAACTTGTCGCAGCCGCGCTGGATCGTCACCCGGCCGACGACGCCCGACGGATCGCCGGCCAGGCCGGCGATCGGATCGAGCCCGTCGTAGGTCTCGGTTCGATCGAGCTGCGTGTCGGTCACGGCGCGGCCGGCGCGCGCCGTCGCCACGTGATCCAGCAGGCGCCGGTAGCCGTCGGGCCCGATCACCAGGTCGACCGCGGGCGCGCGCTCGCGCAGGCGATCCTTCAGGTGCTCGGCCATGCAGCCCGTCACGCCCAGCACGGCGTCGGGGCGCGCCTTGGCGTGCAGCATGCTGGCGCGTGCGAACACGCGCTCTTCGGCCTTCTCGCGCACGGCGCAGGTGTTGATGAGGATCAGATCGGCGCGCGCCGGATCCTCGGTGCGGCCGTAGCCCGCGCGCGCCAGCATCCCCAGCACCATGTCGCTGTCGGCGACATTCATCTGACAGCCGTACGTCTCCACATACGCGAGCTTGTCCGTCGCCGCCGGGGCATCGGCGGGCGGCGCCGCGGGCCGCCGGAGCTGGACGAGATCGCTCACCGCGGATGTATAACCGGGAAATGCGCTTCACGGGAGCGGCCGCGGCCGTTTTGTTGGTCTCCACCTGGGCCGGCGTGGCGCGCGCCGACGCGCCGTGGCTCTACCGCGGCGTGGTGCTCCCGCACGGCGAGGTGGCCGTCGATCTGGGCCTGGGCATCGGTCACCAGCCCGACCCGAACGACGACGGGATCACCGGCTTGGGGATGAACCTGGCGCTCTCGGCCGGCGTGGCGCCGGGGCTGGAGCTGGGCGTGCGGACCGGCTTCCGCCTCGACAGCGGCGGCCAGGCCACCCAGGCCGACGGCTACGGCCGCCCCTTCGACACCGAGACCTACGGAACCGGCGGCGACACCGTGGCGAACCCCGAGCTGCACCTGACCTGGTCGGTGGCGCGCGGCCGCGCCGGCGAGCTGGGGTTCGAGCTGGCGGCCTACATTCCGATCGAGAACGGAACCTCGTTCGGGATGTTGTTCGGGCTGCCGGTCATCCTGCGCGCGGGCGTGCTGCGCATCGACACCGGCGTCTACGTCCCGGTGATCTTCAGCAACCCCACCCAGTCCGTGGTCAGCGTGCCGTTTCACTTCTGGATCCAGGCCACGCGCACGCTCTGGTTCGGGCCCCTCATCGGGTTGCGCGTCTACAACAACAACGGCGGCCAGCAGATCCCGCTCGGGTTCGGGCTCGGCTCGGCGATCAACCCCTTCGTCGATCTGCGGGCCTGGTTCCTGTTCCCCGACATCAACCAGAACGAAGGCTCGCGCAGCTTCGGCGCCGGCGTCGGCCTGCAGTTCCGGTTCGGCTGAGACGTCTAAGTCTCCGGCGCCAGGAACAGCGCGCCGAGGGGCGGCAGCGTCAGGCGCAGGGACAACGGGCGGTTGTGGTAGCTCCAGTCGTCGGCGGTCACGCCGCCCATGTTTCCCACGTCGCTGCCGCCGAACGTCGCCGCGTCGGTGTTCAGGATCTCGCGCCAGCGCCCGCCGCGCGGCACGCCGACCCGGTAGTCGTGGCGCGGGACCGGCGTGCAGTTGAGGACCACCAGCACGACGTCCTCGGGCCGCGACCCCTTGCGCAGGAACGAGTAGACGCTGTTGTCGTCGTCGTTGGCGTCGATCCACTCGAACCCCGGCAGCCCCGAGTCGAACACGTGCAGCGCCGGCACGCTCTTGTAGAGGCGGTTCAACTCCATGATCAGCGTCATGAGCTCGACGTGGTACGGCGACTCGCCCAAGAGGTGCCAGTCGACGCTGCGATCGTGCGCCCACTCGGAGTACTGGCCGATCTCGCCGCCCTGAAACAGCAGCTTCTTCCCCGGCTGCGCCCACATCCAGGCGTAGACCAGCCGCAGGTTGGCGAACCGCTGCCACAGGTCGCCGTGCATCTTCTCGATCAGCGAGCCCTTGCCGTGCACGACCTCGTCGTGTGACAGCGGCAGGACATAGTTCTCGCTCCAGAAGTACATGCTCCGGAACGTGAGCTGGTGGTGGTGGTAGCGGCGCCCGATCGGATCGCCCGAGAAGTACGCCAGCGTGTCGTGCATCCACCCCATGTCCCACTTGAACCCAAAGCCCAGGCCGCCGGTGTAGGTCGGCTTGGACACGCCCGCCCAGGCCGTCGATTCTTCGGCGATCGTCTGGATCTCCGGGTGCTCGCGGTAGACCGAGGTGTTGAAGGTGCGTATGAAGTCGATCGCCTCGATGTTCTCGTTGCCGCCGTACTGGTTGGCGATCCACTCGCCACCGCGCCGCCCGTAATCGAGGTAGAGCATCGAGGCGACGGCGTCCACGCGTAGCCCGTCGATGTGATAGCGGTCGAGCCAGAAGTTGGCGTTCGAGACCAGGAAGCTGCGGACCTCGTTGCGGCCGTAGTTGAAGATGGCGCTCCCCCACTCGGCGTGCATCCCCTTGCGCGGGTCGGCGTGCTCGTAGAGGTGGGTGCCGTCGAAGTAGATGAGGCCGTGCTCGTCGGTCGGGAAGTGCGCGGGCGTCCAGTCGAGGATCACGCCGATCCCCTCCTGGTGCAGGTGATCGACCAGGAACATGAAGTCCTGCGGCGTCCCGAAGCGCGCGGTCGGCGCGAAGAACCCCGTCACCTGATAGCCCCACGACGGATAGAACGGGTGCTCGGCGATCGGCAGCAGCTCGACGTGCGTGAAGCCACAGCGCTGGACGTGCGCCGCCAGCTTGGGCGCGATCTCGCGGTAGGTCAGGAAGCGGTTCCCCTCCTCGGGGACGCGCATCCATGATCCCAGGTGAACCTCGTAGATGGCAGCCGGTGCCTCGATGCTGTTCTTGGCTCGGCGCTCGCGCATCCAGCCGGTGTCGCCCCAGGTGTAGTCGAGGTCCCAGACCATCGAGGCGGTGGCCGGCGGCAGCTCGGCGCGCACCGCGTAGGGATCGGCCTTGTCGACCTGGTAGCCGTTGAAGCGCGACTCGATCCGGTACTTGTAGCGGGCGCCATTCTGGACGCCGGGGGCGAACCCTTCCCAGATGCCGGAGCCCGACCGCATCGCCAGCGGCAGCGGCGCCTGGCCCCAGCCTTCGAAGTCGCCGATGACGGAGACGCGCGCGGCGTTGGGCGCCCAGACCGCGAAATCGACCCCTTCTCGGCCGCCGCGGGTCGTCAGGTGCGCGCCCAGGTGCTCGTAGGCCCGCGCATGGGTCCCTTCGGCGAATAGATGGATGTCGACGTCGCCGAGGAGGCTCATGCCATGCATCGTAACCGCGAACCGACGGAGAGGTAACCGGCCATACGGGAGGTACTGACAACAATGTCCCTGCCCGCGGCTTTGACTCGGACCGTCGGCTGGCTTTACTGTTTGGAGCTGATGGATCGATCGATGAGACGGGGCGGGACGGTGCTGGGCGCCGTTCTCATCATTATGTTGGCGCTTACCGCGGCAGCGCACGCAGACCACGCCACGGAGATGAAGGCCCGCGAGGACTTCGCCGCCGGCCGCTACGATCAGGCGCTCGAGCTGTTCGCCAAGCTGTACGCCGAGACGCTGAACCCCATCTACCTGCGGAACATCGGGCGCTGCCATCAGAAGATGCGCGACCCGAACAAGGCCATCGACGCCTTCCGCGACTACCTGGCCAAGGGGAAGAAGATCTCGCCCGACGAGAAGGCCGAGATCAACGGCTACATCAAAGAGATGGAGGCGCTGCGCGACGAGCAGGCCAAGCAGACGCAGACGCCGCCCCCGCCGCCCATGCCGGCCCCGCCGCCACCCGTCGTGACGCCGGCCGCGCCGGCGCCGGTGCAGCCGATCCCCGCCGAGCCGACGCCCGAGGCGCCCGCCAACGCCGGCGTCTACAACGGGCCGCCGCCCGCGCCCTACCCGAACGCGCCCGCCTCGGCCTACCCGTCGGCGCCGAACGGCGCGCTGGTGGCGCAGCCGGGGCCGCCGGTCTCCGAGTCGCCGCCGCTCTACACCCGCTGGTGGTTCTGGACGATCATCGGCGCCGCGGTGGCGGGAGGCGTCGTCGCGGCGGTCGTGCTCAGCGGCGGCACCAGCAAGCCCTCCTGCCCGGCCGGTCTCCTGGAGTGCAAGTGATGCGCACGACCCGGGCGTACGCCGGCGCTGCCCTGCTGCTGGCGCTGGGGCTGTTCAGCTGCAGCAGGGAGACCGATTCGCTGGTGGTTGTGACCGCCATCCCGGCCGACGGGACCACCACCGGCCTCGACACCTTGATCGTCTCCGTCGGAAAGACCTCGCAGACGTTCGCGCTGCCGTCGCCGCTCACGACCAGCGGGGCCGAGGTCGGGATCTACGTCCCGGGGAGCCAGACCGGGAGCCAAACCGTGACGGCCACCGCCACGCACGCCACCGGCAATTGCAGCGCTGGCTACCAGAGCAGCAAGGCCATCACCATCGCGAAGGCCGGCGACACCGTCTCCGTCTCGATCACCATGGCCGCCCAGACGTCGGTCTGCCCGCCGACCACCGGTTCGACCGGGACGGGTGGACGCGGGACCGGCGGCACAGGCACGGGGGGGCACGGCACCGGCGGGACGGGCGGCAGCAGTGGGTCCGGCGGAACCAACAGCGAGCCGACGCCTGACTTTTCGAATTGCACCGAGATCGACCACGGGACAGCCGGCGCTTGCACCAGCTGCACGCTCGGCGACACGAATGACGTGGCTGTCTACGGCGCCGCCATCTCGCCCGACGGCACGACCGTGGTCACGGGGGGCACCGACGGGCGCGTCAAGGTATGGACCAACACGAACGGCGTGTTGACCGCCCAGGGGATGGTCCTCTCCGGTAGCGGCCTGGGCGCCGTGGCGTTCTCACCGGACGGGTCGATGCTGGCCATCGGTCGCACCGGCAGCGTCGACGTCGTGAGCACCTCCACCTGGATGGTCATTCGCTCGCTGGTCACGGCCGGCGGCCAGGAGGCCTACGGCGTGGCGTTCTCACCGGACGGGACGGAGGTGTTCACGATCGCCGTCGCCAGCTCCGGGGTCACCGGCACCCTCTACGTGCACGCGGTCGGGAACACCCAGGCACAGGCGACGGAGACGCTGACGGTTCCGTATGGTCTGGGGGTCTCCCCGGTCGCCGTGTCCGGGGCCTTCCCGGTGGCCGTCACCGACGAGAACGGCGATGTCTCGATCTACACCTGGTCGCCCTCGGCAAAGGCCTTCACGGGACCGGTGTCGCTGACCGTGACGACGGACGGTTCCACCGCCGAGGCGGCGGCTTTCTCGGCGAACGGGGCGGTGTTCGCCTCGGGCGGCGACGACGGGACGCTCAGCCTCTGGAATTTTCCGACCAGCGCGAACGCGTTGCCCGACGGGCAGATCGCCATCAGCGCGCTCACCTTCTCCAGCTACATCGATTCGCTGGCGTTCAGCCCGAAGAATGGCTACGTCGCGGTCGGCGGCGGATCGTTCGGCAGCCTCACGGCGTACAGCCTGGCGGATGGGTCGGAGGTGGGCGTCGAGTACGACACCAGCTACGACGTCTACGGCCTGGCGTTCTCGGCCAAGTCGAACCTCATCGTGGGCGGCGAAGCGGACTGCGGCTGCGTCGTCGTCTGCCCGCAGTGACAATCCGCTAGATCCTGGAAATTCGAAGAGTTTTCACCTAGGCCGCTGGCTGAATCGCAGCCCACGAATTGTTTGGGCTGTATCGGCACGGTGAAGGATCTATATTCCCTCGACGCGATGAGCGGCTTTGGGCGCGGATTTTGCGCATCGGCGGCGATCGTCGGGGCGCTTGGGCTGACGGCAGGCAGCGCATTTGCTGCGCGCCCGTGGACCCCTCGTGCGCCCAGCGTCGAGCCAAAGCCGGCGCACCAGCTGCGGGATCCCGCCACCTGGCCGGCGGAGCCCGACGTGGCGGGCCCGCTCGATCCCGTCCGCTTTCGGGCTGCGTATGCGCACATGTGCGGCGTGGCGAATGACTCCGCCAAGGCCGCCATCGCGCCCGACATCCTGACCGCCGCGGCCGCCGCCAAGAGCGATCCGTTCACCCTGGCCGCGCTGGGCTACTTCGGCAGCAAGTGCGATCCGGCGTTCCACAACGACGGCAAGTACGGCCTGCTGGCGATCGAGCCGGCGATGTATCGCGTGCCGGGCGCGCCCGAGCCGCCGATCGACCGCGGCGCGCTGACCTCGCGCAGCCTGATGGATCCCGCGGCCAACCTGGCCGCCGGGGCGGCGCTGCTGGAGATGTGGAACGCCCGCCACCGTGAGCTGGACGTGGCGTTCGGCGGGGCGGCCCACCGGGGCGGCGTGGCGCACTTCGTGTGGGGCGACGAGGTCCGCTCCAGCGGGCATGAGGATCTGATCTTGACCGCGCGCCGCCGCATGGTCGCCGCCTATCTGGAGACGCCGGACAAGAGCATCGCGGCGCCGATCGGCATCTCCGTCGTGTCGCCGCTGGAGGCGCCGCCGCGCGTGGCGACCAGCGGCCCAGGCGACGAGCGCGACGGCGGGGCAAGGCGGCACCGCGGGCTGGATCTGACGGCCACCATCGGCGAACCGGTGCGCTCCGTTGCCGACGGCACGGTGATCTTCGCCGGCGCCAATATCCCCGGCGCCGCGCGCAAAGGGCCGATCTCGCCCGACAAGATCGGCCGCTACGCGCACCGCACCCTGGGCGTGGGCGGCATCTACCTCTGCATCGAGCACCGGCCGGCGCCGAAGCGGATCGTCACCTGCTACATGCACCTGTCGTCGTACATCGTCGCCGACAAGGAGACGGTCACGGCTGGCCAGACCATCGGCTACGTCGGCCGCACCGGCGTCAAGGTGTCGCCGCCGCACCTGCACTTCGAGGTGCGCGTCGACGACCACATCACGAACCCGGTGCGCACGCTGGGCGAGTTCGTGATCCCGCCGCAGGCCACGCAGACCCATCAGTACGTCCTGAAGGCCCGCCGCGCCAAGCGGCACCTGCGCGCTTAGTCGCCGCGGCTCCAGAACCTTGTTAGGGTTCCGAATCTAAAGACAGATGATTCGGAAAAACGACGCCCTCGAGTACCACCGCAGCGGAAGGCCGGGAAAGTTGGAGGTCGTCCCGACCAAGCCGCTGGTCACGCAGCGCGACCTGTCGCTCGCCTACTCGCCCGGCGTCGCCGAGCCCTGCCTGGCGATCGCCGAGAACCCGGAGGCGGCCTGGGACTACACCGCGCGCGGCAACCTGGTCGCGGTGGTCACCAACGGCACGGCGGTGCTGGGGCTGGGGAACATCGGCCCGCTGGCCGGCAAGCCGGTCATGGAGGGGAAGGCCTGCCTGTTCAAGAAGTTCGCCGACATCGACGTCTACGACCTGGAGCTCGACGCCAGCGATTCCGCGCGCTTCATCGAGACCGTCGCGGCGCTGGAGCCGACGTTCGGCGGCATCAACCTGGAGGACCTGAAGGCGCCGGAGTGCTTCGAGATCGAGGCCGGGCTGCGCGCGCGGATGGCGATCCCCGTCTTTCACGACGACCAGCACGGCACGGCGATCATCTCGGGCGCGGCGTTGCTGAACGGCGCGGAGATCTCCGGCAAGAAGCTGGCCGACCTGAAGATCGTCATCTCGGGCGCCGGCGCCTCGGCCATCGCCTGCGCGAACTTCTACGTCGAGCTGGGCGTCTCGCTGGAGAACATCACGATGGTCGACTCCGTCGGCGTGATCTACGCGGGACGGGAGCAGGGGATGAACCAGTGGAAGGCCCGGTTCGCGCGCAAGGACGACGGCTCGCGCACCCGCGCCGATGCGCTGCGCGGCGCCGATCTTTTCCTCGGGTTGTCGAAGGCGGGCCTGTGCACGGCCGACATGCTGAAGACGATGGCGAAGAAGCCGATGGTGTTCGCGCTCGCCAACCCCGATCCGGAGATCGGCTACGCCGAGGCCAAGGAGGCGCGCCCCGACGCGATCGTCGCCACCGGCCGCAGCGACTTCCCGAACCAGGTCAACAACGTGCTCGGTTTCCCGTACGTCTTCCGCGGCGCGCTGGACGTGCGCGCCAAGGAGATCAACGAGACGATGAAGATCGCCGCCGCGCACGCGCTGGCCGCGCTGGCGCACGAGCCGGTCCCCGATCTGGTCGCCGAGGCGTACGGCGTGCAGGCGTTCAAGTTCGGCCCCGACTACCTGATCCCCAAGCCGTTCGACACGCGCGTCCTGTGGTGGTGCGCGCCGGCCGTCGCCAAGGCGGCGATGGACTCGGGCGTCGCGCGCCTGACGCTGGATCTCAACGAGTACCGCGAGCGGCTGCAGCGCCGCATCGGCGGCGCGCAGCAGACGATCATGCGGCAGATCATCCAGCGGGCCAAGAGCGCGCCCAAGCGGATCGTCTTCCCCGACGGCGACAACATCAAGGTGCTGCGCGCCTGCCAGATCGTGCTCGACGAGTCGATCGCGCGCCCCATCCTGCTGGGCCACGAGCGCAAGATTCGCCAGCGCGCCGCCGAGCTGGACCTCGATCTCGAGGGGGTCGAGATCCTGAACCCGGCCGATTCACCGAAGCACGCAGCCTACGCCGCCGACTACCTGTCGCTTCGCTGCCGCAAGGGCGTCACCGCCACCACCGCCACCCGCCTGGTCAACCGGCGGATCCACTACGGCATGATGATGGTCCGCGCCGGCGACGCGGACGGGCTGGTGGCCGGCCTGACCTCGCCCTACCCGGACACGATCCGCCCGGCGCTGCAGATCCTGGGGATCCGCTCCGACGTCCGGCGCGCGACCGGCATGTACATGATGCTGCTGAAGAACGACGTGAAGTTCTTCGCCGACGCCACCGTCAACATCGATCCCGACGCCGAGACGCTGGCCGACACGGCGATCCAGGTGGCCGACGCCGCCCGCGCGTTCGAGGTGGTGCCGCGCATCGCGATGATCTCGTTCTCCAACTTCGGGTCGGCGCCGCACCCGGAGTCGCGCAAGATGGCCGAGGCGGTCGAGATCGTGCGCAAGCGCCGCCCCGATCTGGAGATCGACGGCGAGGTGCAGGCCGACATCGCGGTCGAACCGGACAAGCTGCGTGAGCTGTTCCCGTTCACCCGCCTCACCGACGCGGCGAACGTGCTGGTTTTCCCGACGCTGGCGGCCGGCAACGCGGCCTACAAGGTCCTGGCGGCGCTGGGCGGCGCCACGGCGATCGGCCCGATTCTCCTCGGCGTCAACAAGCCGGTCACCGTGCTCCCGCGCGACGCCAACGTCGACACCATCGTCAGCATGACCGCCTACACGGTGGCGCGCGGCCAGTCGTGACTCATCGCCTGGACGAAGCTCGGCTTTGCTGAGCGGAGTCCGGCGCGGGAGGGTCAGGGAACCGTCAGAGGGTTCCCTGAGGTGATGACGTCAGCATCGTCCCGCCGGCGCTGGCGCAGAGCATCTGGATGTCGGCGGCGGTGGCGCCGGGCCGGGCGTCCGCGGCGGCTGCAGCGTACCAGAACGACTCGGCGAACCCGCCGCTGGTGATCTGACAGCCGCCCAGCGTGTTCGTTCGCGAACACGGCGCGTCCACGACCGGCGCCCGCCCGCCTCCGGCGGTCGGCGACGTGCAGCCCTGCTGAAGCGGCGAACGCGCGCTGGCCATCGCCTCCTCGCAGACCTGCAGGGCGCCGAACCCCGCGACGTCCTCGATTTGCGTGCAGGAGATCGGGCCGGTGTACGCGTCGGCACTGCCGCCACTGCCGCCGCAGGCGGCCGCTGCCAGCGCGATGGCCAGCCCCCAGACCGTGCGCATGATCCCTGCTCAGTGCAGTAGCTTGTCGGTGTCGACCGGCTCGGCGCCGGCGCGCTTGCGGGTGCTGGAGCTGGCGAAGCTGATCGTCGAGCCGTCCAGCGCGAAGAAGATCTGCTTGGTCGCGGCGGGCACGTTCGGCAACGCCACCTCGAACGACTCCGCCACGCCGGGCGGCAGGTGCGCGAGCGTGAACGTGGCCCGGTGCTCGCCGACCCGCACCGAGAGCTGCGCCGCATCGTGCGTCACCGAGGTCGGGTTGATGATCTTGCCCGAGAGCCGCAGCCCATTTCCGGCCGGGCTCGCCATCAGGTCCAGGACGTAGAGTCCGCCGGCGATCGGCTGCCAGCCGGCCGCGCCCAGCTCCACCTCCTGGAAAACGGTGGCCGACAGACGTCGATCGACGTCGCGGACCGCCTCCTTGAACTGATCGAAGCGTGGACCAAACCCCGTCACCTGCTGCTCCAGCGCGACCCGCGCGGCCTGCTCCCGGCGCAACAAATCGTAAAGATATCCGGCAGCTCCCAGTGCCCCCAGGACCAGCAAGAACACGAAGGCGCTCCAGATTTTTCGCATGTCGTGGTATTCTACATGCCATGTTGCGGAGGGTCCGCGCCACATTGGCGGCCCTGGCATTCGCTTCGACCGTCGCGGTGGTCGTGGTTTTCGGGACGGTGTGCTCGGTTGATCGTGCTGGGCTCTCGAGCGTTGATGCGGCCGCGTCGGCGGGCGGCAGCTCCGCGTCCGGCACGGGGGGCACGGGGGGCGTCCGGGCAACGGGCGGCAACCCCGGGACCGGCGGCCTGATCGTCGGCACCGGCGGCTCGGGCGACCAAGGCACCGGCGGCAACGACCAGGGGACCGGCGGAGTCAGCAACCCCGGGACCGGGGGCGGCGGCGTTCAGGGGACGGGCGGCGCGACCCTTGGGACCGGTGGCGCCTCGCCGGGCACCGGAGGTTCGCCGCCCGGCACCGGCGGCTCGCCGCCCGGTACCGGCGGTTCCCCCGGCACCGGCGGCGCCTCGCCCGGCACTGGCGGCGCCTCGCCGGGCACGGGCGGTAAAACCGGCACCAGCTGCGCGTCGTTTCCACCCGGCGCCACCTCGTTCGTGACCCCCACCGACGGAATGCTGCACTGCTACTGGCCCCACATGGACGACATGGGCTGGAACAACGCCGAGACCACCTGCGAGAACGAAGGCGGGACGCTGGCCACGATCCTCTCGGTCGGCGAAAACGAGTTCGTCCAGGGTGTCGCCATGGGCGCGAACCTGTTCCAGACCTACCCGATGGCGGTGCTGCCGGTGACGGTCTCGCTGGGCGGCACCGACGGAAAGACGGTCTACGATACGACCGGACCAGGCAAGTACAGCTGGGTTACCGGCGAAAAATGGAGCTACACGAACTGGCACCTGCCGTCCGAGCCCGACGGATTGTGCAACTCGTGCGGCCCGACGGGGTGCGTTTGCGACCACCGGCTGACCATGGCCGCCGACGGCACCTGGTACGATCGGCCCCAAACGCTGACCCGTCCGTTCGTGTGCGAAGCCGTCGCCCGGTGACCGGCGCCGGCGCGCGGCGCGCAGGGTTGCTCGCGCTGGCGGCCGTCGCGGCCGCGATCGGATGTGGGCGGCCCATGGCCTTCGATCCGGCGGCGATCGCCGCGCACCGGATGCTGGCGGACGCGCCGCACGGCTT
>CAZTZM010000410.1:0-18290 GCA_964618005.1 uncultured Myxococcales bacterium | reverse complement strand
GCGGACCTCGGCGCGCAGGCCGGCGTCGCCGTCGACGGAGACCCGCAGCGTGCGGCCGGGGCCGGGGGCCAGGCTCAGGCGCGCCGCCTGCGCCGGCTGCCCGTCGCCCCCGGCGGGCGCCGACAGCACGATTCGACCGGGTTCCAGGGCCGCGCCCAGCGCACTGCCCTCGCGCCCCAGGATGCGGGCCGCCGCCACCCGATCGGCGACCTGCGCGCGGTCGATGATCAGCGTGGCGCCCCGCAGGCGTCCGCGCCGGTTGCGCAGCTCGCCCGGCGTACGGGCGTCGCGCGCCTCGGGCCACTCGACCTCCAGGCGCTCCACCAGCAGAGCGCCCAGGTCGCGCGCGGCGACGGTCAGCACGGCTCGGCCGTCGACCAGGGCAAGGGCCATCGCCGCCGCGGCGTCGGCCATGCGGTCCTCAACCCCCGAGCAGGTGGCGGGGGGCGCAGGGTTCGTAACTGGGCGGCTCGCTGCTCTCTTCGTAGCGCAGCACGTCGGCGTTGACGCTGATCTGCTTGGCGCCCTTGGCCTCGACGCAGCGGGCCTGCGTCCAGTCGGTCATGACCCGCTCCCACTTGGTCAGCTCCGCCTCGCGGGTCAGGTCCAGCTTCCGCTTCTCGAAGTCGGCCAGGTCGGGATCCTTGCGGTCCTTCAACCGGACAATCACGGACGTGCCGCTGACCTCGAACGGGCCTGCCAGCGGCGCCTCGGGCGTCAGCGCGAAGGCCGCCTTGGCCAGCGGCGTCGACACGCCGATCCCCTCGACCACCGCGCCGTCGCGGCTGGCGCGTACCGCGAACAGCCCGGTCTCCTCGACACGCGGCGTGGCGTCGGCGCTGGCCGTCGCCTCGTCGCTGTCGCTGGGGGTCGGGAAGACGTCCTTCATCGACTTGGCCGGCGCCGCCTTCAGCTTGGCGAGCGCGTCGCTGGCGGCGGCCTTGGCCAGCTCATCGCCGCGCGTCTCGCGCAGCTTCTCCTCGGCCAGCTCCAACTTGGCCTGCTCGTAGGGGATGTTCCCGCTCCGCTGACCTTCGATCTTGGTGATGACGTAGCCGTCGTTCCCCTTCAGCGGGCCGACGATGGCGCCGGTCTTGGCGCTCCAGAGCTTGTCCTCCAGGTCGCCTGGGACGTTGGTGGCGCCGCGGCCGCGCCAGCCGAGATCGCCGCCGCGCGCCTTGCTGGCCGCGTCATCGGAGGCGTCACGCGCCAGCTCGGCGAACGTCAGCCCCTCCTTGCCGGAGGCCTTGGCCCCCTTCTTCAGCTTGTCGGCCAGCGCGTCGGCCTTGGCGTGCGCCGCCTTGTCGGCCGCGTCGCCGGCGTCGTGCGGCACCTTGACCAGGATCTGCCGCAGGTGGCGCTGCTCCGGCATCTTCTCGTAAACGAAGCGCTTCTGCTCGAAGGCCTCGCGCAGCTTGGCGTCGTTCTTGGCGGCGTAGTCCGCGATCTCCGCGTCGGTCAGGGCGACCTGCGGCTGGTAGCGGGTGCCGGAGAACCGCACGTACTCCAGGTTCACCTGGCGGTTGCGAAGCAGGAAGTCCGATTTCACCTCGTCGTTCGAGACGGCCACGCTGGCGCGCAGCAGGTCGCGCATCCGGGAGGCCAGCAGCTCCTTCTTCTGCTCGGCCACGAAGCTCTTGGGGGTGACGCCCAGCTCGTACTGCAGGAAGGTCTTGAACGAGTCGTAGTTGAACTTTCCGTCCTTCATCAGGCGGGGGACGGTGTGGACGCTGCCGAGACCAATGATCTTGGCCTCGGCGATCTGGTCCTCGACCTCCTCATCCGTGACCACGTAGCCCAACCGATGCGCCTCCGCCGCGAGCAGCTCGCGCTCGATCAGCTTGTCCATGACGGTCTCTTTGAGCCGCTCGCGCTTGGCCATCGGGGCCGGGATCTGGGCGCCCCCGGCCAGCATGAACCCGTAGCGAAAGTCGTTCTGCGAGATCGTGTCACCCGCCACCTGGGCGGCGTAGTGATCGTCCCCGTTCATGACCTGATCGCACGAGGTGCCGCGGGACTGCGGCCCAAAACTGATGACGAAGATGCCGATCAGGAAAACGAACAGTCCCCAGATCAGCCAAGAGTGCGAGGATTTCCGCATCTGCTCCAGCATGGCGGGGCGGAATCTACCACAATCCTCCGGCGCGCCCCTATCGGACCGCCCACCGGTGTGATAAAAGCAATCGTCTCGTCGGCGCGGCGTACCGGGGCGCGCGCGGGGCCGAAGAATTCATGTTGCTCGACTGGGTCTACGGGCTCTTCTCCAACGACCTCGCCATCGATCTGGGAACGGCGAACACGCTGACGTTCGTCCGCGGCAAAGGGATCGTCTCGAACGAACCATCGGTGGTCGCGGTTCAGCGATCCGGCAACGGGACCAAGAAGGTCCTGGCGGTCGGCAAGGAGGCCAAGGAGATGCTGGGGCGCACCCCCGGCAACATCGTGGCCGTGCGTCCCATGAAGGACGGCGTCATCGCCGACTTCGAGGTGACGGAGGCCATGCTGCGGTACTTCATCACCCGCGTGCACAACCGGCGGACGCTGGTGAAGCCCCGCATCATCATCGGCGTCCCCTCCGGCATCACGGAGGTCGAGAAGCGCGGGGGGCGCGCCGCGGCCCGGGCGGCCGGTGCCCGTGAGGTATTTTTGAGCGAGGCGCCGAGGGCGGCCGCCAGCGGGGCCGGGCTGCCGGTGACCGAGCCGTCGGGAAACATGATCGTCGACATCGGCGGCGGCACCACGGAGGTGGCCGTCATCTCGCTGGCCGGCATCGTGGTCGCCAAGTCGATCCGGGTGGCCGGCGACAAGATGGACGAGGCGATCGTCGCCTACATCAAGCGCAAGTACAACCTGCTGATCGGCGAGCGCACGGCCGAGATCATCAAGAAGACGATCGGCAACGCCTATGCCATGGACGAGGTCTCCACCATGGAGATCAAGGGGCGCGACCTGGTGGCCGGCGTCCCCAAGACGCTGGTCATGAACAGCGACGAGGTCCGTGAGGCCCTGGCCGAGCCGGTGAACCAGATCGTCGACGCCGTCCGGTCCGTGCTCGAGCGGACGCCCCCCGAGCTGGCGGCCGACATCGTCGACCGCGGCGTGGTCTTGACCGGGGGCGGCTCGCAGCTCCGCAGCCTGGACGTGCTGTTGCGTGAGGAGACGGGCCTGCCGGTCATGGTCTCCGATTCTCCCGAGTGCGCGGTCGTGCTCGGCACCGGCCGCGCGCTGGACGAGCTCGGCCTGCTCCGCGAAGTGGCTTTGCAATAGTCGCGTTGCAATAAGAGTTGGTAGAAGTGGCGCGAGGCTGGCTGAGCCAGCCACAATAGGGGGCGCATGGGTCCTGGAAAGCGCTTGCGCGAAGCCGCCGTGGTGGCGGTGACGCTGCTGATCGCGATCATCGCGTTGCGAATGAGCGCCAAGAATCCGGGCGACCTGTCGGCGCTCGATCGCGGGATCCTGCGCCTGGTGTCGCCGGCGCAGTCGGCGATGTCGCTGGTGGCCCGCGCCATCACCGGCGTCGCGGGCCGGTACGTCGAGCTGACGCACGTGCGGGCCGAGAACGAGACGCTGTCGCGCGAGAACCAGACGCTGCGCGCCGAGCTGACCGAGATGCGGCGCCTGGCCGAGGAGAGCGGGCGCTATCAGCGCCTCCTGGGGCTGCGCGACGTGACGCCCGCCGAGACGATCGCGGCGCGCGTGATCGCGGTCGACGCCTCGCCGTACTTCCGGGTCGCCCGCGTCGACATCGATCACGGTGAGGGCGCGGTCCGCCACGGGATGCCGGTTCTGACCCCGGACGGCGTGGTCGGCCGGATCAACCGCGTGTCGGGCAAGAGCTCGGACATCCTGCTGCTGGTCGATCCGCGGTCCGCGATCGACGTCGTCATCCCGCGCACCGGCGGGCGCGGGATCCTGCGCGGCAAGGCGGCGGAAAACGGCTATCGCTGCAGCATCGAGTACCTGGCGCGCGGCGAGCCAGCCAAGGAGGGCGACGCCGTCGTCACCAGCGGCCTGGGCGGATCCTTTCCGCGCAACCTGGCGGTCGGCCACATCACGCGCGTCATCCCGGGCGCGGTCGGCCTCTATCAGGACGTCGAGGTGACCCCTGACGTCGACTTCGCGCGCCTGTCAGAGGTGCTGGTCGTGGTCGCGCCGCCGCCGGCCCCCGACACCGATCCCGCCGCCCGCCGCCTGCCGGCCCGCGGGCCCATGGTTTATAGATGAGAGCCGCCCCATGAGATCCGCCGTCACCCTCACCGTGGCCTACCTGCTGCTGATCCTGCAGTCGACCGTGCTCGAGCTGGCGCCGGTCCGGATGGTGACGCCCAGCCTGGGCCTGCTGGTGGTGCTGCACGTCGGGCTGTCGTCGAAGTGGACGATCTCGTCCGCGGCCGTCGTGTCGTTCGCCACCGGCTACCTGTTCGATCTGGTCTCGGGCGCCCCGCAGGGGGTGCACGCCTTCGTGTTCGTGCTGATGGCGCTGTTCGCGCGGGCGCTGACGCAGCGGCTGGCGGTGCAGGGGATCGTGCTGGGGGCGGCGACCGCCTTCGTGGCCAGCCTGCTCGCCTCGGCCCTGATCGTCATCGTGCGCGCGCAGGTGGCGCCCGAAGGCGGCTACGGCGGGCTGCGCCAGGCGCCGCTGGAGGCGCTGCTGACCGGCTTCGCGGCCCCCATCGTGCTGGGGCTCTTCCGCCGCATCGACGGCAAGGTCGACAGCGCCCGCTCGCGCGTCGGCCTGGCCCGCGGCCCGCATCCGTTCGACCCCGTGCCCCGTAGATAACTGAACAGAGAGCATCATGACCGCGTCGCCACAAGAGTCACCGCGAGCGCAGGGCGGCTTTGCCGCCCGAAGCGAGGGGGGCTTGGGGGTGCGCGAGCGGCGACGAGCCGTACCCCCATGGAAATAGCCGGACAAGATGCCGAGCTGCCGGAGATACGTCGCCGGGCGCGATACTTCTCTCTTCTGGCGGTGGTGGCGTTCATCGGCGTGGCGGTCCGGCTCTTCTATCTGCAGGTCATCCAGGGGGACGCCTTCTACCGGGTCACGTCAGACAACATCGTTCACACCGACCTGCTGCCCGCGGTGCGCGGTCAGATCCGCGATCGGAAGGGGAAGGTGCTGGCCACCGTCCGGCCTTCCTACAACGTGTACGTCACCCCCAAGCTGCTGACCCCCGACGGGTTCGCGCGCCTGCGCGCCGTCCTGGGGATCAACGGTGACGAGGCGATGGATGTCTGGGAGCGCGTCAGCGGGGAAGGCGCCCGCGCGGACGGGCGGTCGGTCTTGCTGGCCGAGGACATCTCTCGCGAGGCGATGGCGGCCATCGAGACCGGCGTCGATCTGCCGGGCGTGAAGATCGTGTCGTCGCCGCGCCGGTCTTATCCGATGGGGATGTTGGGCGCGCACGTGCTCGGCTACATGAACGAGATCTCCGCCGACGAGCTGCGCGCCAAGAAGGACGAGGGTTATCGCGCGGGCGACCTGATCGGCCGCACCGGGATCGAGCGGCAGTGGGACGGCTACCTGCGCGGGCGGTCGGGGTTCCAGAAGACCGTGGTCGACCGGCGGGGCATGCCCAAGACCGACATCCACGACGTCATCGACGGGCCGGCGGCGCAGCCGGCGGTGGCGGGGAACAACGTCATCCTGACGCTGGACGCGGACGTGCAGCGCTCGGCCGAGCGCGCGCTGCGCAACGTCTCGGCGGCGGGCGTGGTGGTGCTCGACGTCAACAGCGGGCGGATCCTGGCGATGGCCTCCAAGCCGTCCTTCGATCCCAACGAGATGTCCGGCCACCTGACGCCCGAGGCGGAGCAGCGCCTGCTGGCCGACCGCTACCACCCGCTGCACGACAAGACGCTGGCCGAGACGTACTACCCGGGGTCGACGTTCAAGCCGGTGTCGGCGATCTCGGCGCTCGAGGACCGGCTGATCACGCCCGACGACAAGACCAAGTGCCACGGCTCGTACGAGATCGCGCGCCGGCGGTTCAAGTGCACCAAGACGCACGGCGTGGTCAGCCTCTACGACGCCATCGTGGAGAGCTGCAACGTCTACTTCTATGAGCTGGGCGCGCGCCCCGGGATGATGGACCGCCTGGCCAAGTACGGCTCCGACCTGGGGCTGGGCGCGCCGACCGGTCTCGGCCTGAACGGCGAGGACGGCGGCTTCCTGCCGACCGAGGAGTTCTACCGCGAGCAGAAGCGCCAGAACCCCAAGGCCGAAGGCTTCCAGGTCGGGCAGGCGCTGAACGCGGTCATCGGCCAGGGCTCGACGCGCGTGACGCTGCTGCAGATGGCGCTGCTGTACGCCGCCATCGCCAACGGCGGCAAGCTCTGGCTGCCGCAGATCGTGGAGCGGGTCGAGTCGTCCGACGGCCAGGTGCTGGAAGAGTTCGCGCCCCGGGTGCGGCGCGAGGTCTCGGTCGCGCCCGAGACCTTGGCCATCGTCCGCCAGGCGCTGGTCGGCGTGGTCAACGAGCCGAAGGGGACCGCGTTCAAGGCGCGGGCGAAGGATATCGAGGTGGCCGGCAAGACCGGCACCGCGCAGGTCCACGGCCGCCACACCGAGCTCGGCGGCTACGAGGGCGGCGACCACGCCTGGTTCGTCGGCTTCGCGCCGGCCGGGCGGCCCAAGATCGCGGTGGCCGTGCTGGTCGAGCACGGCGGCCACGGCGGCGACGTGGCGGCGCCGGTGGCGATGGAGATCATCCACAACTACTTCGACAACGTCGCGCCGGCCGACCGGGACGCGCCGCACCTGGGCCTCCCGCGCCGGCACAAGAACCAGGTCGAGGCGCCGACGACGACGGCCGAGGCCGACGCGCCGTGATGCAGACGCGGACGGTCGCCTGGCGGCGGCTGAAGTTCAGGTTCGACTGGACGCTGACGCTGTCGGCGGCGGCGGTCACGGCGCTGGGGCTCATCAACCTCTGGAGCGCGGTCCATGACCGGCAGTCGAACCTGTTCTCGCAGCAGATCTCCTGGCTGGGGCTGGGGGTGGCGGTCTTCTTGGCGGTCGCCACGCTCGACTACCGGACCATCAGCCGCTACGCCTATCTGCTGCACGCGGTCGGCGTGGCGCTGCTGATCGGTGTGCTGGCGTTCGGCAAGATGGTGGGCGGCGGGCGGCGCTGGTTCGATCTCGGCCCGTTCCACGTGCAGCCGTCCGAGCTGATGCAGCTTCTGACCGCGGTGGCGCTGGGGAAGTACCTGAACGACTCGCCGGCGCTGGAGGGGCGCACCTGGCGCCACCTGGCGATCCCGGTCGTCATCGTCAACCTGCCGGCCTGGCTGATCGCCAAGCAGCCCGACTTCGGGACGGCGTTCTTGCTGCTGCTGGTCTTCTTCACGATCATGCTGACCGCGCGCCTCAAGCTGCGGACGCTGGGGGCGATCGTCGGCTTCGCCACGCTGGCGGCGTTCCCGATCTACCAGCACCTCCTGCACGAGTATCAGCGCAAGCGGGTGGAGAACTTCTTCAACCCGACCTCCGAGGGCGCCTACCAGACGCGGCAGGCGCTGAACGCCATCGGGTCGGGGCGCTTCTTCGGCAAGGGGTTCATGCACGGCACCCAGATCCGGCTGCGTCACTTCCCGGCGCTGTGGACCGACTTCCCGTTCGCGGTCTGGGCCGAGGAGTGGGGGTTCCTGGGCGGCGTGGCGCTGCTGGTCGCCTACCTGGTGCTGATCCTCTGGATCCTGAAGATCGCCGGCGACGCCCGCGATCGCTTCGGCGCCACCGTCTGCGTCGGCGTGGCCGCCATGTTCTTCTGGCACGTCTTCATCAACGTCGGGATGGTCAGCGGCATCCTGCCGGTCGTCGGCGTGACCCTGCCGCTGGTCAGCTACGGCGGCTCGAGCGTCCTGACGATCGCCGCCGCGCTGGGCCTGGTCATGAACATCAGCGTCCGCCGGTTCTCGTATTGATTGATCGCGACGGGAACCCTGAGAGGCCTCACCCCCTACAAACTCACCGCGACGTTTCCGATCACGATAAAGGAGTAATTCGGCGCGGGCCCCTCTTTACGAGTCGGTGGGAGGGGCCTTTAGGGCCCCTCCCACCCATATGAACCCACCGCCTCGGCCGGTCGAAAAGAATTCTTGGCCCCTACTTTCGTAAGGGGGGAGCCACTGAAATGACCGCATCGGGCTTCCCGACTCGCGGGCGTGCACATCCATCGGCCAGTGGCGGCTCCCTAGTGCGTTCTTGTAGGGAAAAGAATCTCTCTTCGTATCGTACCGCGCAGAAGGTTCCAAAACAGCATGGGCGCTCGCTCCGGACCGGTCAAGCGCGATTGCGGCGAGATCTCGACCGTGGTTTTCGCGATCGCTTCGCCTCCCCAGCGCCGCGCCGTTCGTGCGAAGATCGCGACCCCGGTTCGCTGACCAAGCTGAAGGAGGCTGCTCTTGCGCTCACGATCGCGGTTTGTCGTTGGGTTGATGCTCGGCCTCGCCGCTCCGCTTGTAATCGGATGCGGAAATGACTCGGGCTCGTCCGGCGGAACGGGCGGATCGGAGACTGGCGGCACGCCGAGCAAAGGCACCGGCGGCGCGCCGAGCAAAGGCACCGGCGGCGCTTCCAGCACCGGCGGCGCGCCGGCCACGGGCGGCGTCTCCGGAACCGGCGGCGCCGTGCAGACCGGAGGCGTTTCGGGGACCGGCGGGGCGACGCACACAGGCGGCGCCCCGGGGACGGGTGGTCGCTCGGGCACCGGCGGTGCGACGCACACAGGCGGCGCCCCCGGAACCGGCGGCGCGACCCACACCGGCGGCGTTTCGGGCACCGGTGGGGCTCCGTCGACGGGCGGTGTCTCGGGGACCGGCGGCGCCGGAGGGAAGGGAACCACGGGCGGCGCCTGCACGATTCCCGCCGCCGCGATGCCGGCCGATGTCTCGTCGCCGACCACGGTCGTCGGGAACGGCACGGCCGCCAGCTGCACCGCCAGCGCGGTGGTGGCGGCCGTCGCGGCGGGCGGGGTCGTGACCTTCAACTGCGGCACGGCGCCGCTGACGATCACCGTCCCCGAGATCCAGATCATCAACGACGGCGGCAAGACCGGCGACGGCAGCGTCACCATCGACGGCGGCGGGACGATCACGCTCAGCGGCGGCGGGACGAACCGCATCCTCTACCAGGACACCTGCAACCAGAGCCTGCACTTCACCACCTCGCACTGCCAGGCGCAGGACACGCCGCACCTGGTGCTGCAGAACATCGGCTTCACCGCCGGCAGCGCCACCGCGACCTCGGACGTGCTCGGCGGCGGCGCGATCTACGTCGGCGGCGGCACGTTCAGGGCCTACAACATCAAGGTCACGAACAGCACGCAGCCCAACCTGGAACAGGACTACGCCGGCGGCGCCATCTACACCTTCAACCAGGCGACCCAGCCGGTCTACATCGTGAACAGCACGTTCGACAGCAACAGCGGCTGCAACGGCGGCGCGCTGGGGAGCATCGGCACCTCCTGGTCGATCTACAACAGCGTGCTCTCGAACAACAAGACGCTGGGGAACGGCGCGAACCCGGCCCAATCCGGCACGCCGGGCGGCGGTCTGGGGGGCGCCATCTACAACGATGGGGACAGCTACACGCTCACCATCTGCGGGACGGTGCTGCAGAACAACACCGCCGCAGAGCTGGGATCGGGCTCGATCTTCGAGGTCGTGGACGACCTCAAGGGCGCGCTGGTCATCACGGGGTCGACCTTCACCGGCAACAGCAACACCGGCAGCGTCCAGTCGAGCACGCACCCGAGCATCTACGTCGAGGCGACCGACAAGGCCGGGAACGCCGGCGTGACGATCACCAGCACGACCTTCAACTGAGTGGGCGGCGCGGCGCCCGCGCTATTCCTTGCGCAGGAGGCGGGTCGGGCCGGCGGGCGGCCCAGCCGGGACGACCGCGCCGTCGGTCGGCGTCTGCGGCTCGTCGGCCACCTTCTCGCGCCAGAAGCCGCCCACGCCGCCCTGGACCGCCGTCGAGGTGGTCCCGCGCGACATCAGCTCTTCTTTGTCGAGGATGCCGTCCACGCGCCGGTAGGTCGGCTTGGCGTGGTCCAGCGTGTCCATGCGAATGGCGTCGCAGGGGCAGGCCTCGGCGCACAGGCCGCAGACCACGCAGCGAAGCTCGTCGATCTCGAAGATCTTGGGGCGCTTCTCGATCCGGCCGTCGGGCGCCTCTTCCGGCACGATGGTGATGCAGTGGGCCGGGCAGACGGTCGGGCACATCATGCAGGCCACGCAGCGGACCTGGCCGTCGTCGCGCAGCATCAGGCGGTGCAGCCCGCGGTGCCGATCGGGGTAGCGCTTCTTCTCCTCGGGGTACTCGATCGTCGCGATGTCGGTCTTGGCGCGCGCGCCCTTGATGAACAGGTTCGCCGCGTTGCCGGCGAAGTTCTTCATGAAGTGGCGGAACGTGACGCCGAGCCCCTCGGCGATGGCGGGCAGGTAGGCCTGCTGGGCCATGCCACCCGGGCGGTTGACGACTTTGACTCCGACGGCCATCGCTTCTCCTAACCTGACCTTTAGCCTAGCTTTGCGCCCAGAGGATCACCAGCGCCGTGGCGACCACGTTGGCGATCGACACCGGCAACAGGCGCTGCCACCCGAGGCGCATCAGCTGATCCGAGCGGAAGCGCGGCAGAGACCAGCGGATGAGCAGCTGGAACGAGCAGAAGGCGAACACCTTGGCCGTCCAGAGCGCGAACATCACCAGCACGAACAGGACGTTCGGCAGCGCGTTGGCCAGCGTGGTGTCGATCGTGTGGCCCCAGTGCCAGCCGCCGAAGAACAGCGTGATCATGATGGCGCTGGAAGTGACGATCTCCAGGAACTCGCCCAGGAAGAACATGCCGAAGCGCAGCCCGGAGTACTCGACGAAGTAGCCGATGATCTCGGGCTCGCCCTCCGGGATGTCGAACGGCGTCCGCTTGGTCTCCGCGATCGCCGCGGTCAAGAACAGCACGAACCCCGCCGGCTGCGTGAAGATCCCCCAGCTGGTGCGGTAGCTGCTGAGGCTGAGAATGCTGCTCTGCTGGTTGGCGATCGCGCCGGGCTCCAGCGTGCCGTAGACCAGGAACGCGCCGAGCACGGCCATGCCCATCGTGACCTCGTACGACATCATCTGCGAGCTGGCGCGCAGGCCGCCCATCATCGACCACTTGTTGTGCGAGGCCCAGCCGGCCAGCGTCGCGCCGTACACCGACAGCGAGGAGATGGCGAAGTAGAACAGGATGCCGATGTCCAGCCGCGCGATCTGCATGCCGACCGGCTGCACGCAGCTCGGGTTCCGCTGAAGCAGCTCGCCCCAGCAGAGGTCGGGACCGAACGGGATGATGGCGGCGACGATCAGCGCCGGCGCCATCGCCATGATGGGCGCCAGGGCGAACAGGAACTTGTGCGCCTTCGAGGGGACGAAGTCCTCCTTCCCCATGAACTTCAGCGCGTCGGCGATGAAGTGGGTGATGCCGAACAGCTTGAACGGTCCGATGTTGGCGCGGTTCGGACCCAGGCGATCCTGCATCATCGCCGACTGCCGCCGCTCCAACCAGGTGAGGATCGACGCCAGCGGCATCAAGAACCCCAAGATCATGAAGGCGATCTTGGCGATCGCCGCCAGCGCCTGAAATCCGATCGATCCGTAATCCATCTGGGTCAGCCTCGAGATCCGGCGAAGCGGAGCTGCACGGGCAGGTGGGCCCGGCCCCAGTCCGCGTCCTTCATGAACGGCAGCTTCTGCTTGGCCTCGGCGAACACGGTCTTGGCCTCGGTGAAGTCCATGGTGGCGCCCAGCTTGCGCGCGAGATGAGACAGGATCTCCCAGCCCGGCAGCGAATCGCCCGCCGGCGGCACCGCCGCGCGCACCCGCTGGACCATCCCCAGCTTGTTGGTGAACGTCCCGTCCGCCTCGGCCCACTCGGTGAGCGGCAGGGCGACATGGGCCGCGCCGGCCACCGCGTCGCGGTGCGTGCCGGCGACGACCAGCGTCTTCAGCTTGTCGAGCGGCAGCGCCGACGGCGCGTCGGCCGCGATCACCCCATGGGTCCCCACGATCAACAGGGTCGTGACCGCGCCCGACTTGATGTCGTTGGCCAGGTCCAGCAGCGTGCGCAGCCGCCCGGCGCCGATCGCCATCGCCCCCGCCGTGTTGGGGTTCTTGTCGGCGCTGACCAGGATGTCGTCGCTCCAGCCCTGATCGAGGCCCGCGAGATAGGCCTTGCCGAGACCGAGGTGATCGAACGTCAGCTTGGCCAGCGCGTAGAGGTCCTCGTTGGTCGACTGCGCGCTCATCACCACGCCGACCTCGGCGGGGTTGGCGTCCAGCGCCGCGCGCAGCACGCGCCCGGCGTCGTCGAGCGCCTTGTCCCACTCGACCGGGATGCCGGCCGACAGCGGCGCCGCCAGGCGCTGCGCGTGCACGCGCTTGTAGGTCAGGCGCCCCTCGTCGCACATCCAGTGCTTGTTGACGGCGGGGTTCAGGCGCGGGACCAGCCGGCGGATCGTGCCGCGCGAGTGGTGGACCTCGATGTTGCACCCGGTGGCGCAGCCCGGGCAGACCGACGGCGTCGTGTAGAGCTCCCAGACGCGCATCGAGAACCGGAAGTCCTTCGACGTCAGCGCGCCGACCGGGCAGACGTCGACGGTGTTGAGGGAGTAGGGGTTGTCGAGCTGGTGCCCCGGCGCCGTGGTCAGCACCTCGTGGTCCCCGCGCTGGGCCATCTCCAGCTGGTGGACCTTGGCCACCTCGTCACAGACGCGGATGCAGCGCGTACAGAGGATGCAGCGCTCTTGATCGAGGACGATGGTCGGCCCCAGGTCGACGACCTTGGCCTTGTGAACCTTCATCCCGTCGTTGCGGGCCAGCTTGGCGTCCCAGTCGAAGTACTGCTTCTGCAGCAGGCACTCGCCGGCCTTGTCGCAGATCGGGCAGTCGATCGGGTGGTTGACCAGCGTGAACTCCAGCATCTGCCGGCGCACGTCCAGGGCGCGCGGCGAGCGGGTCATCACCTCCATCTTGTCGGCCACCGGCGTGTAGCAGGAGGGGACCGGCTTGGGCTGCCCCTTCACGTCGACCAGGCACTGGCGGCAGACCGCGGGCGAGCTGAGCCCCGCGTGGTAGCAGAAGAAGGGGACATCGGCGCCGACGGCGTTGCAGGCCTCGAGCAGCACCGTCCCCTTGGGGAACTGGTGTTCCTTGCCGTCGATGGTCACCGTGACCAGGTCGGTCGGAGGGGTTGTGGTCGTCATCGGTCGCACTCGCCGCCGATCATGTTGATCATGCCGAAGGTGGGGACCACGTCGGCGATGAAGAGGCCCGGCAGCACCTTGCCGAGCACCGCCGTGGCGGAGAAACAGGGAGGGCGCACGCGGCACTTCCAGGGCCGGCCGGTCCCGTCGGAGACGATGAAGAACCCCAACTCGCCGTTGCCGGCCTCGCTGAACGAGTACACCTCGCCCGGCGGGACGTGGATGCCGTCCATGATCACCTTGAAGTGGGCGATCATCCCCTCGATCGAGTTGTAGACCTCGCTCTTGGGCGGCAGGGCGACGCGCGGGTCGTTGAGCATGAACGGCCCGGCGGGGATCTGCTTCAGCGCCTGGTCGAGGATCCGCATCGACTGGTGGATCTCCTCGACGCGCACGGCGTAGCGGTCGAAGTTGTCGCCCATCGAGCCGACCGGCACGTCGAAGTCGAAGCGGTCGTACACCAGGTAGGGGTGATCCTTGCGGACGTCGTAGGCCAGGCCCACCGAGCGGCCGACCGGGCCGGTGATGCCGTAGGCCAGCGCGTCTTCCCTGGTGATGATCCCGATGCCGTCCATCCGGTCGCGGAAGATCCGGTTGCGGTCCAGCAGCTTGCTGATATCGGACATCACCACCAGCGTGCGCTCGAGGATGCTGCGCAGCTTCTCGTCGAAGTTCGGCGGCAGGTCGTAGGCCACGCCGCCGATGCGCAGGTAGGTCGACGTGAGCCGCGCCCCGCAGGTCTCTTCCAGCAGCTCGAACAGCCACTCGCGCGCCTTCAGCGCGTAGAGGAACACGGTGAAGGCGCCCAGCTCCATCGCCGAGGCGCCCAGGCAGGTCAGGTGGTCGGTGATGCGCGAGACCTCGCCCACGATCACGCGGATGTACTGCGCGCGCTCCGGGATCTGCTTGGTGATCCCCAGCAGCTTCTCGACCGCCATCGCGTACCCGACGTTGTTCAACATCGGCGAGATGTAGTTGAGGCGGTCGGTGTACGGGAACACCTGGGTCCAGGTGGCGCTCTCTGACTCTTTCTCGAAGCAGCGGTGCAGGTAGCCGATCTGGATGTCGGCGCTGGAGATCCGCTCGCCCTCGACCTCCATCACCATGCGCACCGTGCCGTGCATGGCCGGGTGCGAGGGGCCCATGTTCAGCGGCAGCGGCTCGGTCGGAAGATCGGGCGTCTCCAGGTCCTCGGACTCCTGAAAGCCGAGGACCACCTTCTGCCGGGTGGGCGGAATCAGCGTGTGGTCGTGGTTGTCCACTATTCCCTCGTTCCAGCCTGGCGGCGAACCAGCGGCTGCCGCTTCTCTTTCGGGTAGTCCTTGCGCAACGGGTGCCCGACGAACTCCGGGTACATCAGGATGCGCCGCAGGTCAGGGTGCCCCTTGAACCGCACGCCGTAGAGGTCGTAGGCCTCGCGCTCGTACCAGTTGGCGCCTTCCCACACGCCGACCAGCGTGTCGATCGTGGGGTCCTCCTCGGTGACGCCGCCGTAGAGGCGGATCCGGTGCTTGTGGCTGACCGAGTAGAGGTGCACCACCACGTCGAAGCGCGGCCCCTCCGGGGTGCCGCCGCGCATGCCCAGGCGGTCGACGCCGGTCAGGTCGATGAACATCTCCATCTTCGTGGCGGGATCGTCACGCAGGAAGGTCGCCACGGCGATCCAGGCGTCGCGCCGGACGCGCGCCCACTCGTCGCCGTGCGAGGTGCCGCTCTCCAAGATTTCGCCGCCCGTGAACTGCGCGGCCAGCCGGTCGAGGACGATCTGCGCCATCTACTTGCTTTCGCTTTCAGCTTTGTGCGGGCCGAGCGGCCGGATCGAGACCAACGGTCCGTCGTACTCCTGCCCCAGCTTGGCGGCCTTGCGGGCGGCGCTCTCGGCCGCGATCGTGACCTGGTTGTGCCCCTCGCCGCGGGCGATCCGCTCCTGCAGCAGGATCAGGCCGTCGAGCACCTGTTCGGGCCGGGGCGGGCAGCCGGGGATGTAGACGTCGACCGGGACGACCTGATCGGCGCCCGGCATCGTCGAGTAGTTCTGGTAGAAGCCGCCGGTCGAGGCGCACACGCCGAAGGCGACCACCCACTTGGGCTCGGCCATCTGCTCGTAGATGCGGCGCAGGGCCGGGCCCTGCCGCTCGGTGATCGTGCCGACGATGATCAGCAGATCGGCCTGGCGGGGCGAGAAGCGCGGGAACTCGGCGCCGAAGCGCGCGATGTCGTACTTCGGCGCGGCGACGGACATGAACTCCATCCCGCAGCAGGCCGTGACGAACGGGTACTGGAACAGCGAGAACTTGCGGGCCCAGTTGGTGGCGTCCGTCAGCTTCGTGGTCATCCAATCGAGCGCGCCCATGTCCGTCCTTTACTCCCACCCGACGGCGCGCTTGCGCCACACGTAGGCGAG
Source organism: uncultured Myxococcales bacterium (assembly GCA_964618005.1). Lineage (GTDB taxonomy): Bacteria > Myxococcota_A > Polyangia > Fen-1088 > Fen-1088 > JADGRB01. The sequence goes on along the minus strand of CAZTZM010000410.1, from coordinate 2,635 downwards.
GCCGACGATCAGGATCCCCATGAACACCAGGATCTCGCCGAGCCCGAAGAACGACACGCCGCCCGTGCAGGCGCCGGCCGCCGAGACCGCGCCCGCGCAGGAGAGCGCCCGGTACTTGAGCGCCCAGGGGTAGAGGAACGCCGTCTCGATGTCGAACACCAGGAAGACGATCGCCACCTGGTAGAACTTCACCTCGAACCGGGCGCGCGGGCTGCCGATGACCTCGGAGCCGCACTCGTAAGGATAGTCCTTGGCTGCGTTCGGCCGGTGCGGGCCGAGGTAACGAGCCGCGGCGGTCAGGAGGAGCGCAAACCCCACCCCCGCCAGGATCATGAGCGCCGTCGACAGGTAATCTGATGTCATTTTGACCGCGTCGGGAAGAGCAGGTGCGACGCCGCGATTTATAGAGGTTGCGTGAGGTTCAGTCAATCAACCCGTGAGGTTCGCGTCATCCGGTGTGCCCCGCTGTCACGACAAGGAGGTTTGACTTGCGGGGCGCGGGTTTCTATATCTAGACCCCGCATGCGTCGCGTCTCATCGCTGCTCCCGCTGATCGGGGCGCTCGCCGGGCTCGTGGCGACCCCTGCCTGCGCCAAGTCCCAGCCCGCCGAAGCCCATCCGGCCCCCGAGACGCCGGTCGCCGCCGGCGCCGCCGGCGACCAGACGCCGCCGCCCGGGGTCGACGTCTCCAAGCTGGACGATTTCAGCCGAAAGGTCTTCTTCCGCATCGCCAACAGCGAGCCCTCTGTCTGCGGGCAGGCGCAGAGCCTGCTCGCCTCGGCCAAGGCCCCGACCAACGGCTGCGCCCGCTCGGTCGGGGCGCTGCGCTACGTGGCCCGGCTGGTGGGCGAGGGCTACACCGACTCCGAGGTCTCCGAGGCGCTGGCCAAGCGCTACCGGCCCGTCCCGGCCAAGAAGATCGACGTTTCGGACGCCCCGATGAAGGGAAATCCGAACGCCAAGGTCACGCTGATCGAGTTCGCCGACTACGAGTGTCCGCACTGCAAGCGGTTCCAGCCGGTGCTTCATCAGATCCTGGACGAGTTCCCCAACGAGGTGAAGCTCTACTTCAAGCACTACCCGCTGCCCCAGCACACGAACGCCCGCCTGGCGGCGGAGGGCGCGGCGGCGGCGCAGCGGCAGGGGAAGTTCTGGCAGTACCAGGACAAGCTGTGGGAGCACCAGGACGACCTGAGCCCGGCCGAAGTCGAGAAGGCAGCCAAGGAGACCGGCCTGGACGTGACGAAGTTCCGTCAGGACGTCGCCTCGGCCCCGGTGAAGGCCAAGGTCGACAAGGACCACGCCGACGGGACGGCCGCCGGCATCCAGGCGACCCCCACGCTCTACATCGACGGGCGCGAGTACACCGACTCGCGCGACGCCGACAGCCTGCGCGAATGGATCAAGGACGACCTGGGACGTTGAGGCGCGCGCCGCTCCTCCCGCTGGCGCTGTTCCTCGCGCTGTTCCCCGGCTGCGCGACGACGGGCTCGGGTGGAGGCGCCTCGGGAGGCGTCATCGGCGCGCCGTTGCCTCCGCTGAAGGTGGACGGGCTGTCGGGCAGGCCGATCGACGTCGCCTCCTACAAGGGGCGGGTCCTGCTGCTCGACGTGTGGGCCTCCTGGTGCGGACCCTGCAAGCAGGAGTTGCCCGTGCTGGATCAGATGGCCCGGCGCTTGAAGTCACAGGGGATCGAGATCCTGGCCGTCTCCGTCGACCAGGAGCGGGCCAACGTCGAACAGTTCCTGCGCACGCACGGCGGGCGCTGGGCGCTCACCGTGGCGCACGATCCGCGGGGCGAGATCGCCGAGTTGCTCCAGCCCGACAAGATGCCGACCTCCTACGTGGTCGATCGGGCCGGGATCGTCCGCTACGTCAACGCGGGCTTCCTGCCGGAAGACGCCACGACCATCGAACAGCATCTGCGCGAGGTCGCGGGACACTGACCTCTATCTGGCTGAGCCTGGATTTCAGCGGCTGAGCCAATTGTCGATAACACGGGGGACGAGATGCCGCGTCGTCTGGCTCGCTCCCCGCTCCCGCTGTGGCTGACCTGCGCGGCCGGGCTGGCCGTCCTGGCTGCGAGCAAGCCGGTGGCCGCGCAGACCGAAGCCGGCGCGGACAGAGCAGCCCAACACCAGCAGGCCCAGAGTGACCTGGCCGTCGGACGCCGGTTGCTGCGCAACGGGGACTTCGAGGGCGCGCTGGTGAGATTCCAGGCGGCCTATGCCACCGAGCCGACCGCCGCGGCGCTGCTCGGGATGGCGCAGGCCCAGCGGCAGACAGATCGGTTGGGGGAAGCCTACGCCTCGTACGAGAAGCTGCTGGGGGCGGCCGGAAATGACCTCTTGCCGGGGGAGCGCGACGAGGCGCGGGCGGCGGTCGCCGAGCTGGCTGCGCTGACGGGGACGGTGAAGGTCACCCTCTCCGAGCCGGACGCCCGCTGTGCCGTCGACGACCGGCCGCTCGGTCCCGACGAGCGCGCGCGCGCGATCCGGCTCTCGCCCGGGCGCCATGTCTTCACGGCCAACAAGCCTGGATTCTTGCCGCTGACGTTTCCCGTCTGGGTGACCGCCGGCAAAGAGCTGGCGACGACTCTTGCGCTCAAGTCGGACGGCAGCGCGCCGCCGCCGCC
>CAZTZM010000409.1:0-2057 GCA_964618005.1 uncultured Myxococcales bacterium | reverse complement strand
GAAGAACGTCCAGGGTTCAGGCAGCCGCTGGGATCGCGGTTCTGATGGCATCGTGGGTCTGATCTACGGAGATGCCGTAGTCCTTCGCGATGGCGGCGACGTCTTCGCCTGCTCGGTAGCGGCCCACGATGATGCTGACAGGGACTCCGGTCTTGGCGACGACCAGACGGCCGAAAGACAATCGCGGGTCGACCACGATGACCTTTGGTTCTTTGCCCTCGCCTCGAACGAACGGGAAAAGTCGGGACGCCAGGCCGTCCGCGTCGTGCTCGACGCGGGCCAGCGACGCTCGGAGCGCGCCCTCCATCTCGGTCTGGCCCTCGCTGGATGCGTTGATGAGCTTCCCGAGTTCCTCGACGAACAGGTCCATGCCATTCGTCTGGAACTTCGCCGCGATCAGCGGCCGAGGCAGGTGCATGCGACGTTCGACGAATCGGAGAGCTCTGCGCACTCGCTGCAACGAGACGCCGTGATGACGCCGGATCGCACCCAGGACATGCGCCTCTACCAAGTTCTGGAAGGATAGGAGCTGGGAATCGGTCGGGAGCTTGATGACCGCTTCCGCTCTATGGCCGTTTGAGTCGACTCGACCGTGAACCCACGTCTTGAGCGTGGCGCGCGGTAGGCGCAGGTAGTGCGCCGCTTCCGCAGTCGAATACCGCGGAAGGTCACGGGGATCCTTCCCGCCGTATATGTCGATCGCGCGACCCACGATCCCTAGGGTACCACGCGAAGGGGGACCGTCTGAATACCGCCCTAGGAGGCGGAATTACCCTTGTTGTTCCCGCTCAACGTCGCGGTGAGCCCCGTCCATCATCGTCTCGAAGTTCTTCTGCTCCGGCTTGCTCTGCCGCTCAGCCTCCCGCATCTCTCCTGCTCGTGGCGGCGCCGCGGCTCCGCCTGCGACCTAGCGCGTCGAGGCGCGGGAGACTGTCTCGGCGGAGCCGGTCATGGGGAACGTCGCCAGCGTGTGCGCCTCGGACTTCAGCTCGGGGCCGAAGAGGTCGGCGAGCAGCCCGGCGATATGGGTGGCGCCGTGCCCGACCCAGCTCTCGAGGTCGGCGGCCATGTCGCGCGCGGTCCGGTAGCGGCGGTCGAGCTCGAGATCGGTCGCCCGCCGCACCACCGCCGCCAGCGGCGCCGGCAACCGATCGATCGCCGCCTGCCCGTCGGCGCCGGGGCCCCCGGCCGCGTTCATCAGCAGGCTGTATGTCGTGTGCGCGGTGTAGAGCGGCTGCCCGACGCAGGCGTGATAGATGACCAGCGCCAGCGAGAACAGGTCGGCGCGGTTGTCGACCTCCAGGCCGCGCGCCTGCTCGGGCGCCATGTAAGTCACGTTCCCTTTCACCACGCCCATCTCCGTCTTGGTGGCGCGCCCCTCGGCCGCCTTGACCACGCCGAAATCGAGCAGCTTCACCTCGCCGCGCGGGGAGATCATGACGTTGTCCGGCGAGACGTCGCGGTGGACGATCCCCAGCGGCCGGCCCTGCTCATTCTCCAGGCTATGGGCGTAGTCGAGCGCCTTCAAGAGCTCGTGCGCGACGTAGGCCACCACTTCAACCGACAGCGCGCTTCCGTGGCGCGCCAGACAGGCGCTGATCACGCGCCCGAGATCGCGGCCGGCGACATACTCCTCGGCCAGGAAGTACTGGTTCCGCCAGCGGCCGAAGTCGTACACCGAGACGATGTTCGGGTGGTGGAAGGCGGCCAGCAGGTTCGCCTCGTCGCAGAACTGCGCCACGGCGTTCGGATCGATGGCCAGCTCGGGACGCAGCCGCTTGATCACCACCGGCCGGCGGAAGTTTCCCTCGCCGCTGGTGACCGCCGCGTAGATCTCCGCCATTCCGCCCAGCCCGATCCGTTCCACCAGGGTGTAGCGGCCGATCGACGACGGGTGCGACGCCGACAGCTCCGGGTCGATCGCCTGCGGGACGCGGGGCGCCCGGCGGCGCGACAGCATCACGAACGTGCCGACCGAGAGCACCAGGCCGACCGCCAGCACGCCCAGGACGGGCGGCGGCAGCGGCGGCGCGCCCGGGGCGGCGGGCGCCGGGGCC
>CAZTZM010000408.1:0-9259 GCA_964618005.1 uncultured Myxococcales bacterium | reverse complement strand
CTCGTAGGCCAGCACGCGCGCCGCGTACCTGGCGGCGTCGGCGGCGGCCCCCGCGACGCTGGCGCCGATCACGACCGCCACCAGCTCGCCACCCTGCTGCTTGGCCCACTCGGCGCCGGCGGTCAGTGCCGGCAGCGACGCGGAACGAATTCCGTTTTCATCGGACTCGCAGAAGACGACGACGGCCGGCATCAGATCACCTTCGCCTCGTTGTGGAGCTTGGCCACCAGCTCTTCGACCGAGGCGACCTTGGCGCCCGCCTTGCGCGCGGGCGGCGCCTCGTACCACTTCACCGTCATGGCCGGCTTGGCGTCGACGCCCAGCTCGGCCAGCGTGACGTCCTTAATCTCTTTCTTCTTCGCCGCCATGATCCCCTTCAACGAGGCGTAGCGCTGCGTCTCGTCCCACTCGGCGTCGGCGGGGGCCAGCGCCTCGTTGCGCACGGCCTTCTTGCCGATGATGCGCAGGTCGACGGTGACCACCGCCGGCAGGCGCACGCGCTTCTCCTCGACGCCGGCGTCGACCTCGCGCGTGACCGTGGCGCTCTTGCCGTCGGCCCCCAGCTTGATGCTGGCCAGGAACGTCGCCTGCGGCCAGCCGAGCAGGCCGGCCAGGATCTGCCCGACCTGGTTCGAATCGCCGTCGACGGTCTGCTTGCCCAGCACGACCAGGTCCGGCTTCTCGCGGCCGATCACCGCCGCCAGCACGCGGGCGGTCGCCAGCGCGTCCAGCGCCGCGTCCTCGGCGCCGACCAGGATCGCGCGGTCGGCGCCCATCGCCAGCACGCCGCGCAGCTGCTGCCCGACGTCCTTGGGTCCGATGCTGACGGCGACCACCTCGCCGGCGCGCTCGCCCCCTTTGCCCTTCTCGGTGAGGCGCAGGGCCGTCTCCACCGCGTACTCGTCGAACGTGTTCAGCTGCCAGCTGGCGGCGGCCAGATCGAGCTTACCGCCCCCGATCTTCAGCTTCTGCTCCGGGTTGGGAACCCGCTTGCATGTGACGAGAATTTTCAAAGTGGAAAGATGCTAGCCCACCGCGAGACGGAGCGCCTCTTCCAGGCACATCAGGATCTCGTCGTCGATATCGACCAGGTAAACGGTGGAGGGCTTCGGCTGACGGTGCGCGCGCAGCTCGTCGACCATCGCGCGCGCGGCGTCCGAGGGATCGACCCCACCGAGGCCCGTCCCCATGCCGGGGATCGCAATCACTTCCAGGTTGTTGCGGGCGGCCGCCAGCAGCGCCGCGCGCGTGGCGCGGCGGACGTTCTCCACGCCGATCTTCATCCCCGGCTGGTCCATCGTGGGGGCGTGAATGACGTGTTTGGCGAACAGCGTGCCGGCGTTCGTCACGACCGCGGCGCCGACCGCGATCGGCGCCAGCGACATCGCCTCCTTCTGGATGGCCGGGCCACCCTTGCGGGACAGCGCGGCAGATACCCCACCCCCCATGATACCCAGTGAATTTGCGGGGTTGACCACCGCGTCCACGGCCATTTGGGTGATGTCCGACTTGGCGAGATGAATCTGCATAGGGGTAAGAGCGCGGGGGCGCGCCTTACCTTAACATCCCGCCCGCCCCAATCGCAAAAACGCTAGGTGAACATCAGGTCGAGCTCTTGCTCGACCTTCTGCGAATCGGCCGCACGCGCCACGGACAGCTCCTGGACGATCAGGCCGCGCGCGGTGTCGAGCATGCGGCGCTCGCCGAACGACAGCGGCTTGAGCCCCTTCAGGCGGTACAGGTCGCGGAAGACCTCGGCGACCTCGAACAGCGAGCCCGACTTGATCTTCTCCATGAACCCGCGATAGCGGCGGTTCCAGGTTTGGCGATCGATGTGGATCTCCTTGTCGCGCAGGATCTCCATCACCTCGGCGATCTCGTCGCGCCCGGCGATTCGCCGCAGGCCCACCTGATCGGCCTTGTCGGTGGGCACGAGAATCCGGAGGCCGGTGTCCAGACCCTGGAGCACATAGAAGCTCTGGACCTTGCCGTGAACTTCCTTGTTTTCGATCCCGACCACCTCCGCCACGCCGCGTGACGGATAGACGGCCTTGTCACCAATCGTAAATTCCGTTGTCACGGCGTGGACCTCCTTTTGGGCGCTGTGGCGTTGCTTCCGCCAGATGCGCCTCGGTTGACCCGGAAGGTCAACCTCACCGGTATCAGGCACGCTTACGTACACCTACAACGTAACGGGGCCGCCGTAATCGTGTCAAGAGGTACGGAAAAGCGGTATGTTGCGTCGCGGATGGCTCGCTACGCGTTCGAGGATCCGATGGCGGCGGCTCGGCCGCGCTCGGTCGGGGGGTGGCGCCAGCTGTTCTGGTTCGCGGTTGCGTTCACCGGGCTTGGATTTGCCGGATATGTTTACCTCGTCCCGTATCAAAAAATGCAGAAGGCGGCCGGGGCGGGGCAGGTCGACCTGGCCAGGGCGCAGAGCGCCGCTGAGTCGGCCGCCGCCGAGCGCGACCGCCTGAAGACCACGCTCGAGACGTACACCGGCGCCGACAAGGACAAGTCGGCCGCCGAGGCCAAGCGGAAGACCACCGCCGACGCGCTCGCGCTGGCGCTCAAGACCGGCCTCGAGGAGCTGGGCGCCACGGTGACCGCCGACGGGACGCGGCTGCTGGTCACCTTCCCGGCCGCCAAGGTGATCGACAAGAACGGGATCGACGTCTCCGACGCCGGGCAGGCCGCGCTGAAGATCCTGGCCGGCGCCGCCAAGAAAGAGGACGCCAAGGTCCGCGTCCGCGCCCGGATGTCCTCGGCGCAGGCCCCGAAGGAGCTGCGCAGCCTGTTCCACACCGTCGGCGAGCTGCGCACCGTGCGCGCTGCGCGCGTGATGTCTTCGCTGGAGGACGCCGGCCTGCCGCCGGCGCAGGTCGGGATCGTGGGCGAGGCCGACAAGCCGCCGCCTCGCGGGCGCGCCAAGAAGAACGCGCCGCCGCCCGCCGATCGCCTGGATCTGGAAGTCGAGCCGGAGTAGCGACCGCCAACCTGCAGAAGCGCGCGCGTGCGACGAGGGGTGCTGGTCGTCTTGGTGATGTGCGGCGCCGCGGCCCCGGCCCGCGCCTATGACTTCACGATCGATCTGCGGACCATCGGACAGGGGTACACGGTGCGCGGCTTTGCCCCCGACGGCAGCAACGAGCTCCTGGCGCGGCGCCGGCTGACCCAGTACCTGGATCTGAACGTGGCCGACATCGGGCCCGACGCCTGGCACGGCGACGACGGCGGCCGGAACATCATCTACTTCGACGCTTCGCTGCGCTTCGACAGCGACTTCGGTGGCTACACGACCGGCGCGCCGACGGGGCCGGCCGCCATCCCGGAGGTGAAGCAGAGCGAGCTCGACATCCTGTACGCCTTCCTGGGCGGGCGGAACGTGGGCGGGCACGTGGACTTCCAACTCGGGCGCCAGATCCACTTCGATCTGATCGACTTCTACGCGTTCGACGGGGCCGACGTGCTGTTCCACGTCACGCACCGGTTCGGCGTGGAGGCGTTCTCGGGGACGGAGGTGCGCGGGACGCTGCCGCTGTCGTCGCCGATCTACGAGCTGGACGGCACCACCGCCGGCTCGCGCGATCCCGCCACGCGCCCCGATCAGAACTCGGCCATCGAGCCGCTGGTGGGCGCGGCGCTGGTGGCCGGTCAGGCGAACGGTCCCTGGTCGGCGCGGCTCTCGTTCCGTGAGGCCTGGTCGGAGACGGCCGACCGGCAGCCGGGTGAGCCGGCGAGCGGCGTCAACGAGGAGGTCACGGCGCTGACCGCCACCGCCGCCTGGCGCGACCGCATCTTTGTCTCGGGCGGCCTTCGCTACAACATCCTGTTCGCCGAGTTCGACGACGAGCAGTTGGCCGTGCGGCTGAAGCTGACGGCGCGCCAATGGCTGACGCTGGAGCACGACTACCTGGCGCCGACGTTCGACGGCGATTCGATCTGGAACATCTTCTCGACCGGCGCCTACCGCGATCTGCGCGCCAGCTACGAGATCGGCTTCGCCAACGGCATCAAGGCCTACGCCCGCGGCTTCGCCCGCTTCTACCTGACCACCGACGATGAAGTGGCCACGGTCGGCCCCTACGCCGGGCAGGACGTCGGGGCGGACGCGCCCGGCGGGCGGTTCGCGGGGGGCGGCAGCCTGGGCGGATCCTGGCGGTCGACGCGGGCCATGGTGCGCGCCGACGGCTACTGGGACGACGGCTACGGCGGCCGCAAGGTCGGCGTCGACGCCACGGCGCGGATGCAGATCCGGCGGCCGATCGAGCTGGAAGGACGGCTGACCGGCTACACCTGGCACACCGACCTCGACCCGACGCCGAACGGCGGCGGCGTGGTGGTGGGCATCCAGGCCGGCAGTCGGTTCCAGCTGGGTGAGGGCGTCATGCTGCACCTGTTGATCGAGGACAACGTCGGCACCTATTACGAGAGCCAGTTTCGCGGTCTCGCCATGCTGGAACTGCTGGGGGGATATTGAGGCCCTGGCTGTCACGCTGCGCGTTCGCCGGTGCGGTGGTGGCCGCCGCGGCGACTGGTCTGGTCGCCGGTTGGCCGTCCGCGGCCGCCGCGCCATCGCCGGCGGTCTCGCAGGCGGCCCCCGTCGCGCCGGTGGTGCCGTCCGGCCCGTCGCCGCTCATCTATCCGGCCGAGACCATCCCGATCAAGTTCGACCACGCCCAGCACGCGGCGCTGGGCGCGACCTGCGAGGGGTGCCACACGTCAGCGGCCGGGTCGACGGTCGCCGCCGACACCCTGATCCCCGGCGAGGCCGCCTGCCGGCGGTGCCACCAGATCGACCACGCGCAACCGACGAAGACCGTGGCGAAGGGGCAGGGCGCGGCGCGGTGCGACGCCTGCCACGTCGACGCCGAGGGGCACGGCTGGATGCCGAACGGGCCGCTGGCGGACCCGCCCCGCGTCGTGCTCGCGCGCCCGAACCTGAAGTTCAACCACAAGCTGCACGCCACGTCCGGGATCGGCTGTGCTCTTTGCCACACCAACGCCGCCGCCGAGGGGATGGTGACCCGCACCGACCTGCCCATGATGGCCAGCTGCCTCGGCTGCCACAACGGCAAGCCGGCCACCTCTCGTTGCGGCGCCTGCCACCTGACGCTCCCCGACGGGCGCCTTCAGGTCCGGTTGGCCACCGACGCCACCATCGCCGCGGGCGGCGTCGGGCTGCTGCAGCCTTCGGGGTCGCTGCGCGGCTTCGACGCCCACGACCTGACGTTCCGGCGCGACCATGCCACGGCCGGCCGCGACGAGGCCTACTGCCTCTCGTGCCACCGGCGGAACGAGTGCGTCGACTGCCACGGCGGGGTGGTCAAGCCGCCGGACATTCATCCGGCCGACTACGTGTCGTTGCATGTGCCCGACGCGCGCCGCAACGTCCCCGACTGCTCCTCCTGCCACCGGCTGCAGACCTTCTGCGTCGGCTGCCACCAGCGCACCGGCGTCGCCGCCGACCCCACCGGTGGTCAGCCGGGGGTCAAGGCCACGAACCCGTTCGGCACCGGCACCGGCGTCAAGCAGTTCCACCCGCCGGGCTGGGCGCGCGACGCCGCCGGCGCCGTGATCGCCACCCCGCGTCCCAGCAGCCACTCCGTCCAGGCCAAGCGGAACATCCGCTCCTGCGTCTCCTGCCACCGCGAGGAGAGCTGCCTGGCCTGCCACTCGACCGACCCGACCAAGGGGCCGACCTTCTCGCCGCACGGCCCGAACTTTGGCCGCACCGCCCGCTGCCGTTTCCTGGCCGCCCGCAACCAGCGTGTGTGTCTGAAGTGTCACGCGATCGGTGCGGCAGAGCTGGACTGCGAATAGCGAATTCTTTCCCGTCGCGGGGCGCGCACTATAATTGAGGGGCCGTGTTCGTTTTGCTCGCTGCTTGCCTCGCGCTGCCCGTCGATCAGGTCTCTGAGGTCTCGCCTGATCAGCTCTTCGATCCGGTGACGGCGCGGGGGGAGCACCTCGCCCCCGGCGAGGCGCGCGTGCTGTCCAAGAAGGAGGAGTGGCTGCGCGAGAAGGAGCTGCGCCCCGACGTGCACGTCTCCGACGCCGATCTCGCGCGCTGGTCGACGCCCAGCCGCGCCGCGCGCGCCCGGCGGCTGGCCGCGCGCCGCACCGCCCCCGGCGCCGATCCCGAGCTGTGGCCCGGTGAGCGGATCGAGCCCGTCACCACGTTGTACAACATCTGGACGCACGAGGCGCTGCCGATCCTGCCCGGCGAGGGCCATGAGATCGACGGCCGCTTCCGCGTCTTCCTGCGCGACCACTTCACGAACCAGGCGACCCACATGGACACGCGCCTCATCGACGTTCTCCGCCGCGTGGCGGGCAAGTTCTCGGCGCGCCGGATCGAGGTCGTCTCCGGCTATCGCTCACCCAAGTACAACCTGATGCTGCGCAAGAAGGGGCATCAGGTGGCGCGCCACAGCCAGCACATGGAAGGCCACGCCGTCGACTTCCGCATCCGCGGCGTCGCCACCCGTCAGGTCCTGCACTACGTCCGCTCCCTCCGGATGGGCGGCGTCGGCTTCTACCCCCACTCCGAGTTCGTCCACAGCGACACCGGCCCCATCCGCTACTGGACCGGCTCGTAGGGCGCACTCCGTTGTCCGCTCGCGGGAGATGGGCGGCGGAGAGGGCAAGCCTCGCGAGCGGCCGCGTTCGTCAGGCCTGACGTGGGCGGATGGCGATCAGCTTGTTCAGCGAGCCGGAGGAGAAGCCGGCCAGGTCGAGGGCGACGAAGGTGAAGCCTTGGGCGCGGCCCAGGGTGACGATCGATTCGCGCACGGCTGGTTCGAGGGCGCGGGGCATGTCGGCGAGGTCGATCTCCAGGCGCGCCACGTCGCCGTGGTAGCGGACGCGGAGCTGGCGGAAGCCGAGGGCGCGCAGGCCGTCCTCGAAGGCATCGACGCGATGGAGGCGCTCGGGGGTGATCTCGGTGCCGTAGGGGAAGCGCGAGGACAGGCAGGCGAGCTGCGGTTTGTCCCAGGTCGGCAGCCCCAGCTGGCGGGACAGCGCCCGGACCTCGGCTTTGCTGAATTGCGCGTCGACCAGCGGGTGGCCGGCGCCGCGCTCGTCGGCGGCGCGCAGGCCTGGGCGGTGGTCGCCCAGGTCGTCCAGGTTCGTTCCCAGCAGCACCGTCGAGAGCCCGAGCGCTTCGGCGCGCGGGCGCGCGATCTCGAGCAGCTCGGCCTTGCAGTGGTAGCAGCGGTCGACCGGGTTCTGCGCGAAGCCGGGGCGCTCCAGCTCGTGCGACTCGACCAGCTCCAGCCGCGCGCCGATCTGCGCCGCCAGATCGACCGCGGCCTGGCGCTCGCTGGCCGCCATGGTGACCGACACGGTCGTCAGCGCCACGCAGCGGTCGCCCAGGACGTCGTGCGCCACCCGCAAGAGCAGCGTGGAGTCGACGCCGCCCGAGAAGCAGATCAGCGCCGGCCCCAGCTCGGCGATCCGGTCGCGGAGGCGGGCGTGCTTCTCGGCCAGCGTCGGGGCGGAATTCAGGGGCAAGGCATCAAGCATAGATGATCACGCCACCGGGATCCGCTCGCTGGCCGCCACGGCGGTCGCCACCTCGGCCCCGAGGTCCAGCTTGGCTTCGGCCTTCTCGGCCTCCTCGGGGCGGGCGCGCGTGGCGGGGTGCGAGGGAACGAACAGCGAGCAGCAGTCGTCGAACGGCAGGATCGACGTTTCGAACGTCCCGATACGTTGCGCGAGCGCGGTCGTCTCCAGCTTGTCGTAGGTGAGCAGCGGGCGCAGGACCAGCCGGCGGGCCGCGGCGTCGATCGTTCCCAGGTTCTCGACCGTCTGGCTGGCGACCTGGCCCAGGTTCTCCCCGGTGACCAGCGCGGTCGCGCCCAGTCGGTCGGCCACCGCGTCGGCGATGCGCATCATCATCCGTCGGTAGAGGACGACCGCCAGCGCGCCCGGGCCGGCCTCGCGCAGCCGCTTCTGCGTCTCGGTGAACGGCACCACCGTGATTGACCGCAACGCTTGCCAGCGGGCCAGCTTGCGCCCCAGCGTCAGGACCTTGTCGCGCGACTTCTCCCCCACGTAGGGCGGCGAATGAAAATAGACCGCGTCCAGCGCCAGCCCGCGCTTGGCCGCCAGCCAGCCGGCCACCGGTGAGTCGATCCCGCCCGACAGCAACAGCAGCGCGGTGCCCGACGCGCCGACCGGCAGGCCGCCGGGCGCCGGTCGGGTCCCCGCGTAGACGAACGCCCCCTTGGGACCGACCTCGATGCCCAGGGTCAGCGCGGGGTCGTGCACGTCGACCGCCAGCCCGGTCTCCGCCAACACGCGCGCGCCAACCTGGCGCGAGATGTCCAGGGACTGCAGCGGGAAGCTCTTGTCCGAGCGCCGCGACTCGACCTTGAACGTCATCCGGCCGTTCTGTTCGACGGCCGCCCGGGCCGCGTCGACCGCGGCGGCGCCGATGGCTTCCAGGTCGGGCATGGCCGGGACATGGCGCGCGACGGAGAACGAGGTCAGGCCGAACACGCGCTCGACGCGGCTGGCGGCGTCGTCGACCTGAGTGGGGGCGACGTGCACCAGCGTGCGGCCGTGCGTGGTGACGACCCTGGCGCCGGGGAGATCGGCCACCGCCGCGCGGATGTTGTCGGCCAGCACCTGCTCGAAGCGGTGGCGATTGCCGCTCTTCAAGAACAACTCGCCGTATCGGCAAAGGAGGATGCCGCCGTCTTGCGTGGCCATGGGCGCCGGTCTTCTACCCGTGCGCGGGGCGCTTGGCGAGAGGAGACGCACCGGCCGCCACCTCGACCGCCGCCGCGCCCAGCGCCGCGGCCGCCGCCTCCACCTCGGCGGCGGTCGTCTCGCGCGACAGCGAGAACCGCAGCACGGCAGTGTGGTCGTCGACGCCGATCGCCTTGAGCGTCGGGCTGGGACCGGCGGTCTTCGAGGCGCAGGCCGAGCCGGCCGAGGCCAGGACCCCGCGCGCCTCCAGCGCGTGCAGCAGCGGTTCGGCGGGGAGGCCGGGGAACGCCAGCGAGGCGATGTGCGGCGCCCGGGGGGCGTCGGCGACCGTCGCGCGCGCGCCCGGAACGGCCTCCAGGGCGGCCTCCTGCAGTCGGTCGCGGAGGGCGGCCACCGCCGCGTCGGCGCCCGCGTCCAGCGCTTGCCGCGCCAGCGCCACCGCGCGTCCAAAGCCGACCAGCGCCGGCAGGTTCTCGGTCCCGCCGCGGCGGCCGCGCTCCTGGCCGCCGCCCACCCACAGCGGGCTGAGGCGCGCGCCGGG
>CAZTZM010000407.1:0-4496 GCA_964618005.1 uncultured Myxococcales bacterium | reverse complement strand
CGGGGCGTCCAGGCGATCGCCCAGGCGCCGCGCGCCGACACGTGGCCGGTGGCGGTGCTCGACGCCGGGGCGAGCGTCGTCCGGACCCCGGCGATGGCCACGTCGGCGGCGTCGCGCAGGCGGATCGTCACGTCGACGGCTGGCGGGAGGCGCTCGGGCGCGGCCGGAAACCGGATCTGGAACTGCCCCTCCGCCGCGCGTGGGATGGCGGCGTAGCGCACCCGGATCAAAAACGGCGCGTTCGCCTGGCCACCGCCACGGAGCAATCGCAGCCGGTGCGTGGCGCTGTCATCGTAGGGCTCGCTGGCCGGGGTCACGCCCCGGGAGGCGCTCTCGGCGCGGTAAGCGTCGTCGGGTTTCGTGCCAGCCGCCGCCGGATCGACGCGCAGCCAGCGCCCGCGATCCTTCACCTCGATCGACACCAGCGCCGCGCCGTCGGGGAGCGCCAGGTCCAGCAGCGCCTCGCGCCCCGGGCCGTCCGTCTCGGCGGAAAGGGGCGCCACCGGGCGGACCAGCTCGACCAGGGCCAGCGGTCCGCGCGCGTCGATGGTCAGCTTCTGCGCGGGGAGGGTGGGGATCGGCGGCGCCGCTGTCGCCGCCTCCGGGCGGCCAGTGCCGAGCGCCATCGGCGCGACAACAAAGGCGAGGGCGGCGATCCGCATCGGCATCAGCCTCCAGCAGAAAGCCTAGGAGGGCATCGCCGTAAAGGCAACGACGACCGAAGCGAACCATGCCGGACGACGTGCCGCCCGATAGGCGGCCCAGCAGCTCACGCGAAGCCCTTGCCGGCGAGATAGATCTCGATGCTCTGGGCGCGCGATCCTTCGGGTTTCAGCGTGCGCACCTCGGAGAAGCGCGCGGCCAGGCGCTTCCGGATCGCCTCCAGGTCGGGCCCCTGGAAGATCTTGGCCACGAACGCGCCGCCGGGCGCCAGCAACCGTTCGGCGCGCCCCAGCGCCTCCTCGACCAGCGCCGCCGAGCGCGCCTGGTCGGTGGCGCGGATCCCGGTCGTGTTGGGCGCCATGTCCGAGAGGACAACGTCGAACGCCTTCAGTTCCCCCAAGAGCTCGCCGTCGGCGATCGTGTACAGGTCGGCGCACAGCACGCGTGTCCCCGGGATCGGCTGCGGCAGCGGATCCCGGTCGATCCCCACCACCTCGCCGTGCGGGCCGACCACCTTCAGCGCGTACTGCATCCACGAGCCGGGCCGGCACCCGAGGTCCAGCACCCGATCGCCGGCGCGCAGCAGGCGCAGCTTGCGGTCGATCTCCTCCAGCTTGTAGACGGAGCGCGCGGCGAACCCCGCGTCGCGCGCCTTGCGGAAGAAGGTGTCGTGACGGTGGCGGGGATCGCCGAGCTTGGACATACCTGCGCCTCGCGGGGCGCCGCGGCGTTACTTCTTCTTGCCGCCGGCGGCCGGCGCGCCCTTCTTGGAGGCCTTCATCGGGTTCTTCGACTCGATCTCTTTGACCTGCCGGGGGACGACGTACTTCTTCACGTCCTTGACGCTCCCCTTGACCAGGACCACGCCGTTGGCCGGACCGGGAACGGCGCCCTTGATGAGCAGCAGATCCTTGTCCTCGAGCACCTTCACGATCACGAGGTCGGAGGCGGTGCACTTGACGTTGCCCATGAGGCCGGACATCCGCTTGCCCTTGTGGACGCGGCCCGGGGTGAGGCGGCAGCCGATCGAGCCGCCGTGCCGGAAGAACTCGTGCGTACCGTGCGTCATGCTGTCACCGGCCATGCGGTGCTTCTTCATGACGCCTTGGTAGCCCTTGCCCTTGGTCGTGCCGACCACGTCGATCACGTCGCCCGGCTTGAAGACGTCGGCGGCGCGCAGCACCTTGCCGACCTCGTACTTCTCCAGCTCCTTCGCGTCCAGGCGGACCTCGCGCAGGTGGCGCAGGGGCTTCTCGATGTTGGCCTTCTTGAAGAAGCCGGTCTCCGGGCGGGTGACCGCGCGGACCGTCTTCTCTTCGAAGCCGAGCTGAACCGCGGAGTAGCCGTGCTTTTCAGCCGTACGTTTGCCGACGACCACGCAGGGACCGAGCGCGACGGCGGTGACGCCGAGCGCGGATCCATCCTCGTGGAAAACCTGGGTCATTCCGACTTTACGGCCCAAAAGGCCCATCTTGAGCGACATGGCGAGCGGCGGTTTATAGACCCGACCCGCCCGGATGTCAACGCGCGTGAGGACGGGCGAAAAGGCGTTGACAACCGAAGGCCGTCCGGACGGAATTATGGCGGTCTTGGAGACGGTTGGTAAAGCTCCACCTGCGCCCGCGCCCAAGGCTCGCCGGCGTATCGACGCGGTGGACTGGCTGCGCGGTCTGGCCGTCGTCCTGATGATCCAGACCCACCTCTACGACGCCTGGTGCAGCAAGGCGGCGAAGGCCACGGTCGCCTACGGCTGGACCCGCTTTCTGGGCGGGATCCCCTCGCGGCTGTTCCTGCTGCTGGTCGGCGTCTCGATGGCGATCCGCTACGAGAGCCAGATCGCCGCGGGCGCCGAGCGGTCGAAGATGGTGCGCACGGCCGCCCGCCGCGGCCTGGAGGTGGTGGTGCTGGCGTATCTGTTCCGGCTGCAGGAGTACATCCTGGGCGGCGGGTACGACTGGCACGACCTGTTCCGCGTCGACATCCTGAACTGCATCGGCGCCTCGATGGTGGCCGCCGCCTTCATCAGCGCGCCGTGGCGCGGGCGCCCGCAGATCGTCGTCTCATTGCTGGCGGCCGGGATCTGTGTGGCGCTGGGGCCGATCATCGGGCCGCACCACTTCCCGTCTTTTTTGCCGCGCCCGCTGACCTCGTACCTGGGCGGTGAGCGCCCGATGGCCTGGTTCCCGCTGTTCCCGTGGCTGGCCTGGCCGCTGGTCGGCGTCGCGCTGGGGCACTACTGGGTGCGCGCCAGCCAGGACGCGCGCCGGCTGGCCAGGGCCTTCGTCGTCACCGGCCTGGCCGGCGCCGCCATGACCTACGCGGTGATTCTTGTCCGCCGCTGGAACCCGTACGTCATCCACTACCCCAACGACATGGTTCAGCAGATGGGGCCGGGGACGTTCTTCTACCGGCTGGGGTTCATGGGGCCGCTGGCGCTGCTGGCGTACGGCGTGACCTGGCTGTTCCCCAAGCCGCGGTTCTCCGTGATGCGGCTCTTCGGCCAGACCTCGCTGCTGGTCTACTGGGTCCACGTCGAGCTCTGCTACGGCCTGCTGTTCGGGCGGCTGCACCACCACCTCAGCATGACGGGCGCGACGATTGGGCTCCTGGCCATGACGGGGGCCATGGTCGGGGTCGGTTGGCTGCGGTTGAAGTACTGGCACGGCTGGCCGCGCCGCAAGATCAGCCTGCCCGAGCGTGCAGGGAACTTGCCCGCGCCGCTCGGTCCTTTATAACTGTCGAGGTGATGGCGCGCTTTCACCGTCCGGCGCTGACTTTGGTCGCCATCCTGGCGGCCGCGGCGCCGGCTGGGCAGGCGCTGGCCAAGAAGTCCAAGCGGCCGGTCAAGCACCACAAGCACGTGGCGCAGGAGCGGCCCGTGGCCGCCACGCGCGGCGGGCAGCCCAACGTCCAGGCGGCCGGCGCGCTGGTGATCGACGAGAGCGGCCGGACCATTTTCGCCCGGAACCCCGACAAGGAGAGGCCCATCGCCTCGATCTCCAAGCTGGCGGCGACGCTGACCGTCGCCCAGCACGGCGTCGAGCTGGAGGGGCTGTCGACGATCGACAAGGGGGACATCGAGGTCGCGAAGGGCGGGGCGCACTCACGCTTGCTCGACGGCATGACGCTGTCGAACCGCGATCTGCTCCACTCGGCGTTGATGGGCTCCGACAACCGGGCCATCCCGGCGCTGGGCCGCTCGGTGAAGCTGTCGCCAGGCGCGCTGACGACGGCCATGAACGCCACGGTGCGGTCGCTCGGCCTCAAGAACACGCGCTTCCACGAGCCGACGGGGCTCTCCACCGGCAATGTCTCGACGCCGCGCGAGACGATCGCGATGCTGCGGGCGGTGATGGCGAACCCGATCCTGGGGCCGATCACCCACCGCGCCGAGTACGACGCCCACCCGGTCGGCAAGCCGCCCATCCACTACAACAACACCGACCACCCGGCGGCGCGCAGCAGCATTCAGGTGCTGGGCGGCAAGACCGGCTACAACGACGAGGCCCGCTATTGCCTGGTCGTGGCGACCAAGATCGAGGGGCGCACGTACTACATGTCCTTCCTGGGCGACGACGGGAAGATGACCCGCTTCGGCGACGTCGCGCGGGTGGCCGACTGGATCGTGAGCCACCCGCAGAAGGTGGCGCCCGCGGTCGCCAAGGCGGCCGCGCCGACGGCGCAGGAGCCGATCGCCGCCGCGCCCGCCGAGCCGTCCGTTCCGCTGCCGGTCGGCGTGGCCGCGCCCCCGCCGACGACCGACCCCGCCGCCTCCACGGCCAGCGCCACGCCGTAGGCACAAAAATAGAGAGGCCGCGCCACACGGGGGAAGT
>CAZTZM010000406.1:0-26675 GCA_964618005.1 uncultured Myxococcales bacterium | reverse complement strand
GCGGCGGCCGGGGCGCTGGCGCCCGGCGCCACCTGCACCGGCTTGCGATCGGCCCCTTCCACCAGGGCCGCGTGCGCCGAAAACCCCAGCGCCAGCGCGGCCACCATCGTCACTCCAAGCAGTCGTCGTTTGGTTTTCATCGGATCGTGTAGTCCTCGGTGATCTTCTGGCCGTTGCGTTCGAGCCCGACCGAGAGATGGTTCGCCGTCTTGAGCTTGGTGTAGACCGCCAGCGCCTGATCGGGGCTGGTCATCTCCAGCCCGTTGATCGCGGTGATGACGTCGCCGTTCTGGAGGCCGATCTTCGCGAACGGCCCGTCGGCCTTCACGCTGAACAGCCGGAACCCGGCCGACTTGCCGTCCTTGACCTCGGGGACGATGCGCGCCGCGCGCGCCAGCGCCCCCATGTTGCCCAGCAGCGAGTCCAGCGTGGAGTGCTGCACCTCGAAGCTGTTCGGCCCCGTCTTCTTGATCCCGCGATCCAGCTCGGCGGCCAACGGATCCCTGGCGGCGGCCGGCGCCGGGGCGGGCGCGGCGTTCGGGGCCGGCGCGTTCGGGTGATCGAGCAGCTCCAGGTACTCGCGGTGGTTGTCAGCGAACCTCAGGAAGACCTTCACGTCCTGGATCTCGTCGACGGTGGCGTCGCGCAGCTTCGAGCCGACGCTGTAGGGGCCGACGCTCTTGTCGTCGTTGTCGCGGATGATGGCCATCGACCAGCGCGGGTCGGCGGGCGGGGGCGCGTACATGACCGCCAGCAGCTTCAGCGGAAGGGTGCTGCGCTGATCCTCGGGCGGTCCGGCCGGCGCGCCGGCCACCTCCGGCTTGCCCAGGATCGGCGGACAGGTCGAACAGAAGATGTTCCGATTCAGGATCTCCTCGACCTGCTTCGAGTAGACGGGCCCCTGCGCCGGCGCGGCCGCCGGGCGCGGGGCCGGCTTCACGGCGGGGATGCCGCTGACGAAGGCCGACTCGATCTCCGTGGCCGTCGATCGCGCCGCGAAGATGGCGCACAGCGCGACCACGACCAGGTCGACGGCCGACAGATACTTGCGAAGCAGGGTCTCCATCCAGGGGTCCGACGGCAGTCACAAAGCAACGCCGAGACCACCCGGCGTCGCCCTGAAACCGCGTTAGATCAGATACTTAGCGCGACCCCAGGACGTGGGCGCCCTGCCAATTTGGCACGTCTCGACCGGACGCCTCCGCCGGCGCGGCCGGATCGACCTCGCCCCGCTCCTCTTCCAGGCGGCGGTAGATCGTCCGGGTGGCGATCCCCAGAAGCTGCGCGCAGAGGCGCTTGTCGCCGCCGGCGTGAGCCAGCGTGGCGTGGATGACCCGCCGCTCGATCTCCTCCAGCGGGGTCCCCACCACGAACGACAGCGTCCGGCCGTCGCCCGCGGTGGCGCCCCCGCTGCGGACCTCGGGCGGCAGGTCGTCGATCTCGATCGCCGTCCCGCGCGACAGCACCACGGCCCGCTCGACCGTGTTCTCCAGCTCGCGCACGTTGCCCGGCCACTCGTGGCGCGCCAGCGCCTCGGCCGCGGCGCGCGAAAACCCGGACAGATGGCGCCCGTTACGGGCCGCGTAGCGCTGCAGGAAGTGCTCGGCCAGGAGCGGGATGTCGTCGCGCCGGTCGCGCAGCGGCGGGATCGGCACCGCGATGACGTTCAACCGGTAGTAGAGGTCCTCGCGGAACCGCCCCTCGCGCACGGCGGCGCGCAGATCCTGGTTGGTGGCGGCGACCAGGCGCAGATCCACCTTCAACGTCCGCCCGCCCAGCCGCTCGACCTCGCCCTCCTGCAGCACGCGCAAGAGCTTCACCTGGACGTGGGTCGGGATCTCACCGATCTCGTCCAGGAACAGCGTGCCGCCGTCGGCCTGCACGAACCGCCCGT
This sequence comes from uncultured Myxococcales bacterium, assembly GCA_964618005.1. GTDB lineage: Bacteria > Myxococcota_A > Polyangia > Fen-1088 > Fen-1088 > JADGRB01. The sequence continues at coordinate 24,781 of CAZTZM010000406.1, read as the reverse complement.
CGTGGCGCTGGACGGCCCCGGTGAAGGCCCCCTTCTCGTAGCCGAACAGCTCGGCTTCCAGGATCGACTCGGGCAGCGCGGCGCAGTTGACCGGCACGAACGGGCCGCTGGACCGGGCCGAGCTCTCGTGAATCGCCCGCGCCAGCAGCTCCTTGCCGGTCCCCGACTCGCCCAGCAGCAGCACGGTCGCCTGCGAGGGCGCCGCCTGCATGACGATCTCCATCGTCCGCCGCCAGGCCAGCGACTGCCCGATCAGCGCGCGGCGCTTCTCGGCGGCCAGCTGGGCCCGCAACGAGCGGTTCTCCTGCACCAGCGAGCGCTTCTCGATGGCCTTGCCGACCACCCGAACCAGGTGGGCGCGCTTGATCGGCTTGGTGACGAAGTCGTAGGCCCCCTGCTTCATCGCCTCGACCGCGTTCTCGACGGTCCCGTAGGCCGTCATCAGCACGGTCTCGGTCTCGGGGGCGATGCTCTTGCTGGCCTTCAGCAGGTCCATCCCCGACATCCCGGGCATCATCAGATCGGTCAGCATCACGGAGACCGCCTCGCGCCGCAGGATCTCCAGCGCCTCCCCCCCCGAACCGGCGGTCAGGACCCGGAGCGACTCGCGCTCGAAGATCTTCTGCAGCGAGTCGACGATGGGCAGTTCGTCATCGACAACCAAGACGGTGGGGGCACCCGGAGGCGGAGACGTCACGTCCATGCCTCCCGGCCTTTCAACCGGAGTGCCATCCTTCGCAGAATCCAGCAACTACCTGAATTCATTAAGACGCATCTTACGCCAAAATGGCCAGGGGCGCCACACGGGTGTCAACATGACAGCTTGCCGCCACCGCGACCCCGGACGGTGCCACTTTGTCACGCCGGTCGATCGTCTCTGGCGGTCAGCTGGCGGGCTGGCAGCGTGATCCGGAACGTCGTCCCTTCACCGACGGTGCTCTCGACCTCGATCCGCCCGCCGTGGCGGTCGACGATGCCGTGGACGATCGAGAGCCCCAACCCGGAGCCTTCGCCGACATCCTTGGTCGTGAAGAACGGATCGAAGATGCGCGGCAGGACCTCGGCGGCGATCCCGGGGCCGTCGTCGGAGACGGTGATCTCGACGTCGTCGGTGCGCGCCGCGGCCATCACGCGGACCGTGCCGCCCTGCTCGCGCGTGCCGACCGCCTGCGCGGCGTTGGTGATGAGGTTCATGAACACCTGATCGATCTGGCCGGGGAAGCCGGTGATCCGCAGCTCGGGATCGATCTGCTTCTCGACCTTCACATGGCGCAGGTGGTGGCGCAGCAGATCGACGGTGTCGTCCACGCTGCGCGCCAGGCTCAGCTCGCGCGGCCGCTGCTCGTCGCCGCGCGAGTAGTTGTGCAGCGCCTGCACGATCGCCTTGCTGCGGGCCGCCCCGCGCCGCACGACGGACAGCATCTCCTGGACATCGGTGGCGGCCGCCGCAGCGGCGCCGCTGTCGGGGGCGGCCGCCAGGGCGCGCAGCGCCTCCTCCAGCGGCCCCAGCGTGTTGATGACGGCGTTGACCGGGTTGTTGATCTCGTGCGCGATGCCGGCCACCAGGCGCCCCATCGAGGCGAGCTTCTCCGAGCGGACCAGGTTGTCCTGCGCGCGCCGCAGCTTCTCCAGCGCGTCGTGCAGCTCGCGGTTGCGTTGCTCCAGCACCTCGGTGCGCCGGCGGACCTCGCGCTCGAGGTCGATGTTCAGAGACTCGGTCGAGCGCAGCTTGTCGCGCAGCGCGCGCCGCATCTCCTCGAACGCGAACGACAGCCGACCGATCTCGTCGGCCTCGCCCGACGGGGGCACGGGGCGCGCCAGCTCGCCGCGCGCCATCTCGTCGGAGCGCTCCTCCAGCGCCGCGACCGGTGTGACCACGTCGCGCACGATGAACAGCACCAGCCCCAGCGCCAGCATCAGCGCCAGCGCGATCGAACCGACCATCTTGGTCCAGACGTGGCTGGGCGAGAGCGCGAACAGCAGCACCAATCCAGAGCTGAAGACGGCGACGCTGAGAAAGAACAGGATCAGCTTGGCCCGCAGCGTGACCGGCGCGCGGATCTGCCCGACCGGGAGGCGATGGCGCGCGCCCAGCTGCGCCAGCAGGGGGCGGAGCACGTCACGCAGGAGCAGCGTCTCGTAGAGCCCCATCGCCAGCAGCATGAGCGCGCTGGATCCCAGCAGCCGCCCCGCGGTGGCGGCGTCGAAGCCGCACAGCCGCCGGCCGGCCACCACCACGGCGACCACCGCGAACGCGCAGGCCAGCGCCTGATAGCCGGCCAGGCGATACGGCAGCCCCTGCGCCGCGCGGAACGCCGCGACGGCGTCGGGGTCCTCGCGCGCCGGGCCGCGCGTGGGCGGGCGCCGCACCGCCATGTCCAGGTAGCGCTCGATCGGCGCGGTTCGCTGGACCAGCGACCGGTACCAGATCAGCATCGGCAGGATCAGCGCCGGCACGGTCAGCGCCAGCAGCGTCCCCGACTGCGACGACGACAGCTCGGTGAACACGGCGATCAGCGCCGCGTTGAAGGCGTGCGTGGCCGCCAGCAGCGCCCAGGCGCTCTGGCACAGCCAGCGCCGGTAACCGGCGGCGAACCCACGGAGCGCGTCGAAGTTCGGCAGGATGAGCCGGCGCGCGCGATCGAGCCCCTTCTCCCACAGCGCCGCGCGCGCTGCGGCCGCGCCGCCCGCGTGCAGGATCCCGATGCAGCCCAGCCCGACCGTCGAGGGCCACGACAGGTAGCGCGGGCCGAGCCGCAGCGCCAGATAGCCGAGCGCGACCACCCACAGCAGAAACCGCGTCAACGAGACCTCGACCGGCGCGCGCCGGATGGCACGCTCCGCGGCCGCGATCTCCGACTCGGTCAGCGCGCGGCCGGCGCGCTTGGCGTCGCGCGCGGCTATCAGAGGACGCAGCAGATCCGCGGCGCGCACCCAGCCGACGATCATCAGCGCGGCCAGCAGCACGCCGACGTGAAATGACTCGCCGCTCGCGCGCAGTGACTTCGCCGCCAGCGTCAACGCCGGCGACACGATCAAGATCACCTCGGCCGCGGTGAGGCCCAGCTCGACGGCGGAGAGCCGCCGGGCGAAGCCAAACCGCCGGCGGGGCGCCGCCAGGCGGGGAACCTCCACCGAAGAGGTGGTCATGGTCACCAGTATAAGAGAGTCCCGCCTTATCGCCGCGGGGGCGCGTGCCGCGATTCCAAGCTATGCTTTCGGGCCCATGTCCTGGGAAACCATCCGCAATCTGGTTCGTGACGAGTGGCCGATTCTGACGTTGCTGATCGCCTGGTCACTGGCGGGTCTGGCCGTCATCTGCGAGCGCCTCTACGCGCTCTGGAACCTCCTTCCCAAGTCCGAGGCCTTCAAGGATCGGGTCATCGACGCGATCGAGAAGGGGGACCTGGGCAAGGCCGCCGCGATCGCGGAGATGTCGCAGGTGCCGCTAGCCGACGTCTTCGAGCGCGGGTTGCAGGTGTTCCAGCGGACGCCGCACAAGACGACCGAGGCGGTGACCTCGCAGCGCAGCGCCACGGTGCTGTCGCTCAAGCGCTATCTGTGGGCGCTGGGGACCGTCGGTTCGTCGGCGCCGTTCGTCGGTCTGTTCGGCACCGTCGTCGGCATCTTGAAGGCGTTCCAGTCGATGTCGGTGGCCGGCACCGGCGGCTTCAAGGTCGTGTCGCAGGGGGTCGCGGCGGCGCTGGTCGCCACCGCCGTCGGCCTGCTGGTCGCGATCTACGCGGTCATCGCCTACAACTACTTCGTCGCGCGCATCAACGGCATCGCGATGCAGTACCGCCTCTACAGCGAAGAGTTCCTGGCCACGCTGGGCGAGTACAAGCCGCGCGCCGGCGCCCCTGCCAGCGGCGAGCCCGCCGCGACGGCTTCGTGAGGGCCACCGCATGGCGATGAACGTTCAGCTCGACGACGGCGGCCACGGGGGCGACGACGCCGACGTCGGCAACGAAGCGGTCGTCGCCGAAATCAACATCACCCCGCTGACCGACATCTTCCTGGTCTTGCTGATCATCTTCATGGTCACGTCGACCGCGCTGGTCGAGTCGGAGGTCGCCTCGCGCGCGGGGATGAAGGTCGTCCTGCCCAAGGCCAACGCCGCCGGCCCGGTCTCGCAGCGCCACACCGATCCGGTGCTGACGGTGACCAAGGGGAACGAGCTGTACCTGGGCACGCACAAGGTCGACGCCACGAACCTGGAGGCGGAGATCCGCAAGGCGCTCACCGAGGCCAGCTCGGAGACGCTGCTGATTCGCGGCGACAAGAACGTGCTGCTGGGCGCGGCGGTCGACATCATGTCGACCGCCAAGAAGGCCGGGGCCAGCCACATCGCCATCCTGACCGCGCCGACCAAGTAGCTCGAGGGGGCGAGGTGCGTCCGCGCCCTGCCTGTGAGGCGGTTCGCTACACCCCGATCCGCCAGGCGAGCAGGATCGCCCCACGTCCGATTACGGGAATCCCGCGCTAACTAGTTAAATACATGAAATTGTTTCGAGTCGTACGGTGTCCCGAGTGGCATGTGCGCTGCATCCCGGTGACGGCGCGGCAACGAAGTCTCTAGCTGCCGCACCCTGACCCAACCCCAATCCAGGAGTCACCCATGACGCTCGTTCGCACGATCTTCCTCGCCCTCGCCGTTCTCCTCCCGACCGCCTGGACCGTTGCCAAGGCCGCTGACGCCCCCGCGGGCGACGCCGCTGGCGACACGGCCGGCAAGAAGGAGAAGAAGTCGAAGAAGGCCAAGAAGGGCGATGACGCCTCGAAGGCCGACGACAAGAGCGCGAAGTAAGTCATCCCCGGCGAAGCGTCGCTTCGCTGGACATGAAAAGACCCCGGTCGCGCGAGCGACTGGGGTCTTTTTGTGTTTGGCGCGCGAAGCGCCTACGAAGCGGGCACGGCGGTCAGCGCGGCGTTCACGGTCTTGCCGCCGGCCGAGGCGATCCAGTCGGCCGTCTGGACGCTGTCGGGGATCCCCAGCCCGGCGCCCAGCGTTCGGGCCGCCGCCACCATCGTCTGCGCGGCGGGGATGTCGCCGCCCGTCTTGGCGTTGCCGCTGGCCGAGTCGATGTCGCTGGCCGCGAAGCCGCCGTCGTTGCTGGAGTCGGCGACCGCGCCGCCGACGACCGCCGACTTGAAGTTCTTGCCGATGAGCACCGTGACGTTGTGGTTGCCCCAGTGATCGCGGCCGGTCTGCGACGAGGCGGTGAGCTTGGAGATGCCCGCCAGGTTGCGGCCGAACACGTTCCAGAACGCGAACGTCACCTGGTCCAGCAGCCCGAGGCTGGCCAGGACGCCGTTCGTGGTGTCGTTCATCGTCAGCTTGTTGATGGCGGCGACGCCGCTCACGTGCTGGTCCGATTCGGCCTGCAAGTTGTTGTCCGAGTGGTTGTCGCCGCCCATGGGAATGTGGACCGTCACCACCGGCGTGACCTTGGCGGCGATCAGCGCGCCCGCCGCCCACAGCTGGTCGGTCACGGTGTTGCCCGTGATGTTGCCCAGCGTGGTGGCCAGCTGGCTGGCCAGCGACCGCACCTGACCCTGTGAGTTCGAGAGCGCGTCCAGGAACTGCGCCTGCACGCTGCCGCTCGCGTACTCGTTCTTGATCAGCGTGTTGAGGTTGTCGAGGTCCATGTCCCGCTGGGCCTGCAAGCCGACCAGCGGATCGGTCTTGGAGCCCGTCAGCAACGTCTTCAGCTGCGACGGCGTGATCGAGGGGAGCGTGCGCCCGGAGAAGCTGACCAGCTCGCCCGCGTTGCCGCCCGCGCCGACCGCGATGGGCGCCGACTGCACGGTGCCGAAGCAGGCCGAGAGGTGCTTGGCGAACGCCGAGACCATCATCTCGCCGCCCGCCGTCGCGCCCATCATCTTCATGACCTTGGGCTGGTCGCCGTGGACGACCGTGCCGGTCATGTAGTGGAAGAACGTCGTGCGGGCCAGGACCGCCGAGCTGAGCTGGCCCTTGCTGCCGCCCGAGGTCGCGACCGAGGGATCGGCCCACGGCAGCGCGGCGCCGAGCGACTGCCCGCCCACCATCACCTTCTGCGGCGACATCTCGTCGACGGCCGGGTGGATGATGCTGGTGTTCTCGTACGTCCCCGGGCAGTTGCAGTTGACCGGATCGCCGTTGCTGGACGTGCTGATGATCAAGTACTGCTTGTTGTTCTGTGCATTGATCATGCACGTCAGGTCCTGGGCCGTGGCACGGCGCGGGTTCAGCAGGAACCATGGCGGCAGGCCGGTGGCCAGGGCCCGCAGCCCGATGTACCCGGTCCCGAAGAGCCCGGCGAGGAGACTTTCTCGTCGTGTCGGTGGCTTGGTCATTGTTCGGCTCTCCTTTAAAGGCCCATGCCCAGGGACGTGGGCGACTCGCACGCCAGAACGAAAGTCGAGCGCACCGCCGTGGTTTGGCTGGACGTCTTGGTGCTGGTGCCCCCGAACCCGCTGCCGGTGGTGGTGGTCTTGGCAGCCGCGGCGGCCGCGCAGTGGGTCTCGAGGATCATGAGGGCGTTGTTGTGGACGGCGTCGCTGGGGTTGATCCCCATGATCTGCTCGACGAACGTCGTCAGGAGGCCGTCGCCGTTCGAGCAGGAGCTGCTGCTGCTGGTGTAAGGCGAGCCGCTCACGTCGACCACCTGGTTGGCGATGTTCTCGCAGAGCTCCTCGGTCGCCGCGCGATAGAACAGGTCGGGGTAGGCCGGCGTGACGGGCGTCTGCGAGCCGCGGCTGAACGCGTCGGACGCCACGCTGCCCGCGATGGTCACCGTGGTGTTCTGGGCCGAGGTCGGCAGCGGCACCTGCAGCGCGCAGATGTCGGAGATGCCGGTCCGGTTCGAGAGCGCCGCGCAGAAGTGCGTCTGGCGGGTGATGGCGATCGGCACCGTCTCGTCGCCGTTCGAGTCGGCCGGATAGGTGGTGGTCGGCGCGGCGCCCGTCAGCAGGGCCGAGGAGAACAGCTCCTTGACCAGCGACAGGAAGTTGTAGTTGCTGCTGACGAAGTCCTTCACGATGCCGCGGAACGTGGCGTCGCTGGGCGAGCAGGCGTTGGAGTTAGACCAGAAGCAGAGCTGCTGCGCCAGCGACAGCGCGAACAGCGGCAGCGGGCCGCTGCTGTCGCTGGTGTCGCCGTCGGTGGCCTGCAGCAAGAGCGGCCCCAGCGCGGTCATGTCCGAGCCGGTGGACGGGCTCTGCCAGTTGACGTCGGCGAACGTGAACCCGGCCAGCGCCGGCGACGGCCGCGGGTTCGGCTGCGACCCGTTGAAGGGGTTCTTCACGAAGTCGTTGCGGTCGTTGAAGTCGAACTGGTTGCCGAAGAACATCCGCATCGGGTCGAGGCTCTTGTGGCAGCCGTAGCACTCGCCCGAGGTGGTGGTGTGCGCCGAGTCGAGGCCGACCGAGCTGAGCGGCGCGAGGTTGTTGTCGCTGCTGAACGACTGCCCGATCGACGCCAGCAAGGTCTGGTTCATGGTGACGCGGTGCTGGTTGCTGTCGTTGGTGTTCCACAGCGCCAGGAACGCCGGCGTCGTGTAGAAGCCCACCCGCGGCATGGCCAGCTTGATCGTGCTGGCGTTGCGCAGCGACGGCAGGTCATACGGCTGGATGTAGCTGTCCCCCGACTGCTTGGGCGCGATGGTGACCCAGCGCCAGTCGGACACGTCGTTGTCGGTCATGTACGGCTTCGACGGGTGCTCCCAGCAGTCGGGTGAGCCGACGAACGGCCAGCGCGGGGTGTAGCCGATGAGCCGCTGGAACAGCTGCGCGTAGCCGCCGGTGGGCGTCTGGAAGTTCGTGCTGCTGCCGCCGAACTGGACGACCGTCTCGTTGTTGACCGCGTCGCCGGTCCCCTGGCAGGTCGGCTGCAGCAGGAAGCCGGAGGACTTGGTCGGCTTCTCGTCGTCGAACACCATGTAATTCGGGCTCTGCGGATTGAGCGAGTCCTCGAGCGGGATCGTGTTCACGTAGTCGAGCTTCCAGGCCAGCTTGGCCGTGTTGTTGAAGCCGCCGCTGAAGTTGTAGGGCTCGTCGTCCGGCATCTCGATCTGCGTGTAGAGGCTCATGAGGCCGGTGGTCATCATGAACTTCTGGGTCGTGAGCACGTCCGAGAACGGCTCCGTCCCTTCCTTGACCATCTGCCAGGCCGTGAGCGCGAAGCTGTCTTGCAGGTTCTGGACGAGACGCGCATAGACGTCGTCGCCGACCGCGTTCGTCCCCAGCGGTCCGAAGTCGAAGCCGCCGTTTTCCAGGAGCTGGTTCTTGAAGTCCTGCGTCGGCGTGAACCCGACCTGCTGGAAGACGTTGCGGAAGAACGGGATCATCTTTCCCTGGAACTGCGACTGGAAGGTCGCGTCCGTGACCCAGGTGATGATGAGTTGCTGCAAGCCGGCGGGGCCCATGGCCACGACCGTGTTGACGTCGGCGTCCGTGCAAGGCAGACCGACCAGCAGGTTCTTGATCTTGCGGCAGGTCGGGCCGGCCAGCGCGGGCGTGAACGGCGTCGGCGTCACCGTGACGCCGCCCGGGTCGCCGGTGCCGCCGGTGCCGTTCCCGCTGCCGCCGCTACCGGTTCCGCCGGTCGTGCCACCGCTTCCGCTCCCGGACTGCCCGCTGCCAACCTTTCCGCTACAGCCGAACCCCAGGGAGGCTGCCAGCAGGATCGCCAGGCCCATTCGCCGGATTTCGTTCGTCAACATGTTCCCTCCTCGGGACGCGAGCGGCGACGCTCAGAGATTTCTCGAAGCCACGTTCAGGGACGACGTGAGCCAAACGCGCGTAGTCCCCTACCCTCATTGCAGTAGCCGTTAATTCCCGGACGGCTCACATCTGGCTCGCGAACCTTCACTGTCTTGAAATAAATTCGGTTACATGTGTCGGCGTGTACGATACAACCCACACATGACGACGTTGCTCTGGGTCATGGCAGCGGCGCTCACGGCGGCCAGCACCGGCGCAGCCGCCCCGGGCCGCCTGGCGCCCGAGGTCTCCAAGGAGATGCAAGCGATCATCGTGGCCGCCAACAAGGCCCTGGGCCTGGAGAGCTGGCCGGTGCGCGACATCAAGCCCTGTGTCGACCGCGGCGGACAAGGAATCACGGCCAAGGACGTCACCGCCGACGACACGCGCAAATGCGCCGCATCGGCGATCGACAAGGGATTTCCCGAGCTTGGGAGGTCCTACGTGGTCGCGATCCCGATGGCGGACGTCGGTCCCGTCACGGTCCTGGCGCTGGGGATCGGCGACAGCGACGGCTGGGGCGCCTACTCCTGCGATCCCGACCGCAAGTGCCTGCCGGTGAAGATCGGCGCCCCCAACAAGTGGGGCAAGCGCATGGCCGATCGCGTGGCCAGCGCCTGCAACGACCCGCGGACGCTCTGGTTCCCGATCGACAAGCGCGCCTGCCCCGGCGGCGCCGCGCCGGCGCCCGGCGCCGCGCCGACCGCGCCGCCGCCCGCCAAGCGCTGAAGCCGCACGGCCCCGCGTGTCATGACGAGCGCAGACCGCCCCGGGATCCTGCAGCGATTGATCCGACGGCGGTGGTTGCGCCGCCTGGTGGTGAGCGGCGCCGCCGGCGCGGCGCTGCTCGCGCTGCTCGGCTTCGTGGTCGTGCCGCCGATCGCCCGCCGCGTCGCCGAGAAGCAGCTCGGCCAGCTGCTCGGGCGCAAGGTCGCGATCGGGCGCATCCGCCTGAACCCGTTCGCGCTGTCGCTGGCGGTCGAGGACTTCCGCGTGTTCGAGCCTGACGGGACGACGCCGTTCTTCGGGTTTTCGCGGCTCTACGTCAACGCCCAGCTGTCGTCCGTGTGGCGGCGCGCGCCGGTGATCCAGGAGATCGCGCTTCAGTCGCTGCGGCTGCACGTCGTCCGTACCCAGGCGACGCCCGACGCCTGGGCCGACATCGATCACGCCTACAACTTCTCGGACATCCTGGCGCGCCTGGCAGCGATGCCCCCGTCACCCACGCCGCCCGAGCCTCCCAGCGCGGAGCCGCCGCGCTTCTCGCTGAACAACATTCACCTCGACGACGGCGCGCTGGTGCTCGACGACCGGCCGACCGGCGATCACCATGAGGTGAGCGGCCTGGCGATCGGCGTGCCGTTCGTGTCGACGCTGCCCGTTTACCTGGACTCATTCGTCGAGCCGGGGCTGCGGGTGGCGATCGACGGGACGCCGTTCGTCATCGGCGGCCGGACCAAGCCTTTCCAGGACTCGCTGGAGACCGTGCTGGAGCTGCGCCTGCAGGCGCTCGATCTGACGCGCTATCTGCCGTTCGTGCCGGTGCGACTGCCGTTCGTGGTGCAGTCCGGGCACCTGTCGCTGGCGCTGGACGTCGGCTTCGTGCGGCCCCGCGCCGGGGCGCCGAAGCTGACGGTGAAGGGGAGCGTCGCGCTCGACAAGCTGGCGGTCGAGGAGAGGCGCAAGAACAGGGGCGAGACCGAGCAGCTCCCGCTGGTCGCGCTGGAACGGTTCGCGCTGGCGATCGACGACAGCGATCTGACCGCGCAGCAGTTCCACCTCGGGCAGGTCTCCATCACCGGGCTGGACCTGCAGGTGCGGAAGGAGCGAGACGGTTCACTGAACCTGGAGCACCTCGCGCCCCGCGACGAGACGCCGGCGGCCAGGACCGAGAAGCGAGGCGAAGCGGCCCGGGAGAAGACCGCGGCCAAGGCGTCCGGGCCGAGTGAGGTCGGGCCGCGGTTCGCGGTCGACCGCTTCACGCTGGAGAAGGCGACGGTCCACTTCCGCGACGCGTCCGTCGAGCCGCCGTTCGCGACCGACGTCCGCGACATCACCGTCAGCGTGCGCGGCCTGTCCAACGCCCGCGGCGCCACGGCGACCGTGGAGGCCGGCCTGCGCGCGCTCCCGGGCGGCACGCTGAAGCAGCACGGGACGCTCCGGCTCACGCCGCTCCTGGCCGAAGGGACGCTCAACCTCGACGGGATCGAGCTCGGCCGGTTCGCTCCGTATTACCAGCACCAGGTCGCCTTCGACATTCCGTCGGGGCGCCTGGACGTGGGCGCCGCCTACCGGTTCGCGCAGGAGAAGAGCGGCCCCCACGTGCGGATCAGCGACGCGCACGTCGAGCTCGCCGACCTGGCGCTGCGGCGCCGCGGGGTGCGCGACGACTTCTTCCGGTTGGCCGCTCTGGGCGTCCACGGCGCCACGCTGGACCTCGACGCGCACACCGTGACCGTGGCCGAGATCGTCACGCACGACGCCCGCCTGCGCGCGGCGCGCGACGCCCACGGAACCGTCGATCTGTCGACGCTGGTGGTGGCGGCGCCTTCCGCGCCCGACGCCGCCCCGGCCACCAGGCCCGCGGCCGCGACCGCCAAACCGGCGCCCGCCCCCACCTGGACGGTCGGCGTGGCGCGCTTCGATCTCGAGAGGTGGGGCGCGCGCTTCGATGACCACGCGGTCACGCCGGCCGCGACGCTGACCGTCGACCCGATCGCGCTGCACGTGACCAACCTGTCGACGGCACCGGGCGCCCGGCTGGGCGTCGACCTTCGCCTGGGCGTCAACAAGACCGGACGCGTCCAGATCGCCGGCACCTCGACGCTGCCGCCGCTGGCCGCCAACCTCCGCTTCGACGTGCGCGGCCTGGAGATCCTCCCGTTCCAGCCGTACTTCGCCGACCAGGTCGACCTGACCGTCACCGGGGGGACGATCGGCCTCAAGGGGCAGGCGGCGGTGAAGACGGCGGCGACGACGCCGCAGCTGGACGTGACCGCCGACCTGGACGTGAACGACCTGGCGACCGCCGATCGCGACCTGAACGAGCCGCTGGTGGGCTGGGGCGCGCTCCACGTCGGGGCGCTGCACGTCAACACGGCGCCCATGGCGGTGTCGATCGGCGAGGTGTCGCTGACCGATCTGCGCTCGCGGGTGGTGATGCTGGACGGCGGCCTCAACCTTCAGGCCGCGTTCGCCAAGCCGGGCGCCGCGGCGCCGCCCGCGCCCAGGAAGCCCGCGCCCCCCGCGCCCAAGACCACAGCGGCCGCGCCCGCCGCGGCGCCGATGCCGATCACGATCGGCCAGGTCGTGCTGAAGGGCGGACAGATCTCGTTCACCGATCGAACCATCCGCCCGGCCTTCCAGGCGGAGATCAGCGACCTCAACGGCCGCGTGGCCGGGCTCTCGTCGGTGGCGGGGACCACGGCGGACGTCGACCTGCGCGGCGCCATCAACCGCTCGGGCACACTGACCGTCGGCGGCAAGGTCAACCCGCTGGCCAAGGAGATCGCGCTGGACGTGCAGATCGGCCTCAAGGACATCGAGCTGCCACCGGCCAGCCCCTACACGGCCAGGTTCGTCGGGTACCAGATCGGCAAGGGGAAGCTGGATCTGGCGCTGGCCTACAAGGTCGCCGACCGCAAGCTGGACGCCAGCAACCGGCTGGTGCTGGACCAGTTCACGTTCGGGGACAAGGTCGACAGCCCCGGCGCCGTGAAGCTGCCCGTGCGGCTGGCCGTGGCGCTGCTCAAGGATCGGCGCGGGGTGATCGATATCGACCTGCCGATCGCCGGCTCGCTGGACGATCCGGAGTTCAAGGTGTGGGGCGCGGTCGTGAAGGTGCTGGGGAATCTGGTCGTCAAAGCCGTCACGGCGCCGTTCTCGCTGCTGGCATCGGCGTTCGGCGGCGGCGACGAGATGTCGCACATCGACTTCGCCGCCGGGAGCGCCACGCTGGACGCCACCGCGCAGAAGCGTCTGACGACGCTGGGCAAGGCGCTCCGCGAGCGCCCGGGGATCTCGTTCGAGATCGAGGGCGGCGCCGATCCGGCGCAAGATCGCGACGGGCTGCGCCGCTTTCTCCACGAGCGGAAGCTCAAGGCCAAGAAGATGGCGGCGCTGGTCCAGGCGGGCGCGGCCGTGGCCTCGGTCGACGATCTGACGATCGATCCCGGCGAGCGCGCGGCGCTGCTGCAAGCGGCCTACGCGGCCGAGACCTTCCCCAAACCGAAGAACGGCCTGGGCCTGGAAAAGACCCTCGCGCCGGAGGAGATGGAGAGCCTGATGCTCGCCAACACGCGCGTCGAGGACGACGACCTGAAGGCGCTGGCGCTGCGACGCGCGACGGCCGTGCAGTCGGCGCTCGCCAAGACGGTGCCCGGCGCGGCGGGCCGGCTGTTTCTCGTCACGCCACGCCTGGGCGGCGCCGGCGGCCACGCCGAGTTCAAGCTGAAGAAGGACTGAGGCACGGACGGGCGGAGGGATGACCCCGATCCCTCCGCCTTTGCCGCCGCGCTCAGTTGGTCTTGAGGCCGGTGTACTTCAGCGTGGCGTGGAAGAGCTGCGCGCTGGTGTTGGTGGGGGCGCCGTGCACCGACTCGATCGGGATGCCGACGTAAACGATCTTCGACGTCCCCTTGGTGTGACCGCTGGCAACCGGCGTCGCGGCGTCGGTCCCGGTCCCGGTCGGATCCGCCGGAGCGGTGAGCAGGACGTCCGTACCCGTCGCGGGATTGACGGCGTCGGCTGTGGTCAGAAAGTTTGCCGGCGTATTCGCATCGATTGCGAAGCTGAGACCGTTGAACGCCGACACGGCTGTGTTGCCGGTCGCGGTGTAGTTGACCCCTTCCAGACTTCCCAGCGCGGTCGAGACATCGCCGACGCCGCCGGCGAGTCCGAGGTAGGTCGTGGTGAAGGTGTTCGTACCGGTGTACGTCCAATCGAGCGAGAGATCGTAGATCAGGTCTTCGGAGAAGATGATGAGGGTCTTGTTTCCCTGGTCGAGCCAGTTCTCGAGCGTGGTCTCCTGCGCAGCGGTGATCGTTGGCGTCGCGCCGTAGCTGTCTCCCGTGTACCAGATGATCGTCGAGACATTGGCGAGTTGTCCGTAGATCGGCCCGATCATCGTGTCGCTCGGAACGGCGAAGGTGCTGTGGGCGATCGACTCGCCGCTGAGCAAGCTCGCGAACAACGTGTCCGACGTCGAGGCGACCGGCGCCGTGTTCGTCGGATCGTTGTTGTCGCTGGCGTCGTTGTCGACGAGCAAGGTCGCAAGGAAGCCGCCGCCCGCGCCGCCGCTTCCGGCGCTGCCCGCGCTGCCCGCGCTCCCGGTTGAACCGGCGCCGCCGGTCGTACCGCCACCGCCGGTCGTACCGCCACTGCCCGTCGAACCGGCGCTGCCCGTCGAACCGGCCGCGCCCATGCCCGCTGCGCCGCTCGCGCCTGCCTTCCCGGTGCTGCCGCCCGTGCCCGTGGCGGCCGTTCCGCCGGTTCCGCCCGTCCCGCCGCCACCGCTGCTCCCACAACCGACGACCGCCAGCAACAAACCAATCGATCCCAGGGAAGTCAGTCTCTGCATGTTCGTTTTCTGTCCTTCGTTCTAGGGTGAAGTGAGTGGGCAACGCCCGTCCGGGCATCGACGATACACTTTCGCGATGGCGCCTGTCACGATTCACCGACGGTGAGCAAGGGCGATTTTGCGCCGCGCCGCGACGCGAGCGCTCAGCTCGGCGGCTGGTTGGACTTGGTCAGCTCGCGCCGGATCGTCTCCAGCGCGGTCTCGTCGAACTCGTAGCGGGCGCGGCAGAAGTTGCACGTCACCTCCGCCTTGCCGTCCTCGAGAATCATGGCCGACAGCTCGGCGTCGCCCAGCAGCGCCAGAGACGTGGCGGCGCGCGACCGCGAGCAGGGGCAGTGAAACCGGACCGGCCGGTGGTCGAGCACCTGCACCGCCCCGAACCGGCTGCCCAGCGCGACGTCGATGAGGGCCTCGGCGCTGTCGGGCCCTGCCGCCAGGATCGCCCTCAGGCCGCCGGCGCGCACCCCCGCGCGCGCCGCGGCCACGACCTGGTCGCCGTCGCTGCCGGGCAGCGCCTGGACCAGGATTCCCCCCACCACCTCCAGGCTGCCGCCGGGCGCCACGATCGCGTCGCAGGCCAGCGCGCTGGCGATCTGCTCGCTCTCCAGCAGATAGCGCTAGACGTCCTCGTCGATCTCGCCGCTGGCCAGCGACGTCTGGCCGCTGAAGCTCTCGCGCAGGCCGAGATCGCGGATGGCGCTGACGATGCCGTTTTCGCCGACGAGAGCGGCCAGGCTGGGGCGACCCGGCGCGCCGGCCGCCGAGGCCGGAAACGCGGTGTGCGGGTTCTTGACGTAGCCGCGCGCGGCGCCGCCGGAGTCGGCGTCGACCGTGACACCGCCCAGCGGCCCGTCGCCCAGCACCTGCAGGCTGACGCGCTCCTCGTCCTTGGTCAGCGTCGCCAGCAACAGCCCGGCGGTCAGCCCGCGCCCGAGCGCCAGCGCCGCGGCCGGACCGGCCTGATGGCGGCGCGCCGCCTCGCGGGTCACCTCGGTCGTCAGCGCCGCCACGACGCGGACCGGGTGCTCGGTGAGGACGGCGCGGACGATCTCGTCGGCGGCCATCGCCTGACTAGGCCGCCTATCGGGCGGCACGTCGTTGGGCATGGTTCGCTTCGCTCACCGTTGCCTGACGGCAACGCCCTCCTAGCCGACCCAGGTGCGGGCGTTGCGGAAGATACGCATCCAGGGCCCGTCCTCGCGCCAGCCGGCCGGCCGCCAGGAGTGCTGCACGGCCCGGAAGACGCGCTCGGGATGCGGCATGAACAGCGTCACGCGGCCGTCGGTGGTGGTGACGCCGGTGATGCCGTGGAACGAGCCGTTGGGATTCTCGGGGTAGCGCTCGGTGGCGCGCCCGTGGTGGTCGACGTAGCGCGCCGCGACCAGACCGGCCGCCTCCAGATCGGGGCCGCCGTCGTCGGTGGGGAACTCGGCGCGCCCCTCGCCGTGCGCGACCGCGATCGGCATGCGCGAGCCGGCCATGCCGGCCAGCAGCACCGACGGCGTCGGCGCGATCTCGACCATCGCCAGCCGCGCCTCGAACTGGTCGCTGCGGTTGCGGACGAAGCGCGGCCAGGCGGCGGCGCCGGGGATGATCTCCTTCAGCGCGGACAGCATCTGACAGCCGTTGCACACCCCCAGCGCGAACGTGTCGGCGCGCTCGAAGAAGCGCGTGAACACCTCGCGCGCGCGGTGCTGGAACAGGATCGACTTGGCCCAGCCCAGGCCGGCGCCCAGCACGTCGCCGTACGAGAACCCACCGCAGGCGGCCAGCCCCTTGAAGCCGCTCAGGTCCAGCGCGCCGCCCAGCAGATCGGTCATGTGGACGTCGACCGCCTCGAAGCCGGCGCGATCGAAGGCGGCCGCCATCTCGATCTGCCCGTTCACGCCCTGCTCGCGCAGGATCGCCACCCGCGGGCGCGCGCCGCCGCGCGCGATCAGCGGCGCCGCCACGTCCTCGTTGATGTCGTAGCTCAGGTGCGCGGACAGCCCCGGGTCGTCGGCGCGGACGCGGCCGGCCTGCTCCTCGTCGGCGCAGGTCGGATCGTCGCGCAGCGCTTGCATGGCGTGCGTCGTCTCCGACCAGACGCCGCGCAGGGCGCTGCGGCTGTCGTCGAACACGATCTTGCCGGCGCGGCGGAGGACGATCCGGTCCTCGGCGCGCGGCGCGCCCAGCCGGCGGACCGCCGTGGCCAGCCCATAGCGCCCCAGCGTGATGACCGCCGTCGCGACGTCGGCGGCGCGAACCGCCAGCACCGCCCCCAGCTCCTCGGAGAACAGGGTGGCGATCGGATCGGCGCCCAGCAGCGACAGATCCAGATCCAGGCCAAAGCCGCCGGCGAAGGCCATCTCCAGCAGGGTGACCAGCAGGCCGCCGTCGCTGCGATCGTGGTAGGCGACCAGCTTGCCGGCGGCGTTCAGCTCCTGGATCGCCCCGAAGAAGCCGGCCAGGCGGGCGGGATCGTCCAGGTCGGGCGGCGTCGACCCGAGCGCGCCGTAGACCTGGGCCAGCGCCGAACCGCCCAGGCGGTTCTTGCCCAGGCCGAGATCGACCAGCAGCAGCTCGGTCGCGCCGGTCTCCGGCGGAACCTCGGGCGTCAGCGCGCGGCGCACGTCGGTGACCGGCGCGAACGCGCTGACGATCAGCGACAGCGGCGCGGTCACCCGGCGCGGTCCCTCGGGCGTCGACCAGTCGGTGCGCATCGACAGCGAGTCCTTGCCGACCGGGATCGAGATCCCCAGCGCGGGGCACAGCTCCAGCCCGACGGCGCGAACCGCGTCGTAGAGGCGCGCGTCCTCGCCGTCGTGGCCGGCCGCCGCCATCCAGTTCGCCGACAGCTTGATGTCGCCCAGGCGGGCGATCGGCGCCGACGCGATGTTGGTGATCGCCTCGGCGACCGCCATCCGCGCCGAGGCGGCGGCGTCCAGCAGCGCCACCGGCGCCCGCTCGCCCATCGCCATGGCCTCGCCGGTCGTCACGTCGAAGCTGGTGGCCGTCACGGCGGCGTCGGCCACCGGCACCTGCCAGCGCCCGACCATCTGATCGCGCGCGGTCAGGCCGCCGACCGTGCGGTCGCCGATCGTGATGAGGAACGTCTTGTCGGCGACGGCCGGCAGCCGCAGCACCCGGTGGATCGCCTCGGCCAGCTCGACGTTGCCGGTGGGAAACGGCGGCGCCGAGACCGTGCGGTGCGAGGCCTTGCGCGTGGTGCGCGGCGGCTTCCCCAGCAGCACGCCCAGCGGCATGTCGACCGGGTTCGCGGCCGCGCCCTGGCCGAGCGCATCGGATACGACCAGCCGGCCGTCGTCGGTGGCGTGGCCGACCACCGCGTAGGGGCAGCGCTCCCGCGCGCACAGCGCCGCGAACGCGGGCAGCCGATCGGCGGCCACGGCCAGCACGTAGCGTTCCTGCGCCTCGTTGCACCAGAGCTCCAGCGGCGAGAGGCCCGGCTCGGCGCTGGGGATGTCGCGCAGCGCGAACCGCGCGCCGCGGCCGCTGTCGTGCACCAGCTCGGGCAGCGCGTTCGAGAGGCCGCCCGCGCCGACGTCGTGCACGGACACGATCGGGTTCGCCTCGCCCAGCGCCGCGCAGCGGTCGATGACCTCCTGGCAGCGGCGCTGCATCTCGGCGTTGTCCCGCTGCACCGAGGCGAAGTCGAGGTCCTCGGCCGAGGCGCCCGAATTGACGGACGACGCCGCGCCGCCGCCCAGGCCGATCAGCATGGCGGGCCCGCCCAGGACGATGATCGGCGCGCCGGGCGGGATCTCGCCCTTCTTCACCAGGGGCGCGCGCACGTTGCCCAGGCCGCCGGCGAGCATGATCGGCTTGTGGTAGCCGCGCACCTCGCGCCCCGCCGGGCCGTCGATCTCCATCTCGAACGTGCGGAACATGCCGGCCAGGCCGGGGCGCCCGAACTCGTTGTTGAAGGCGGCGCCGCCCAGCGGCCCCTCGATCATGATGTCCAGCGCGCTGGCGATCCGCTCGGGCTTCTCGGCGGTGCGCTCCCAGGGCCGCCCGGCGCCCGGCAGGCGCAGGTTCGAGACGGAGAACCCGGTCAGGCCGGCCTTGGGGCGCGCGCCGCGGCCGGTGGCCCCCTCGTCGCGGATCTCGCCGCCCGAGCCGGTGGCGGCGCCGGCGAACGGCGAGATGGCGGTCGGGTGGTTGTGCGTCTCGACCTTCATCAGGATGTGCATCGGCTCGCGCGTGGCGCCGTAGACGCCGGTCGCCGGATCGGGCGCGAACCGCCCCGCGGTCGTGCCTTCGATGACCGCGGCGTTGTCGCGGTAGGCGGAGAGCACGCCGGTCGGGCTGGCCTCGGTCGTCCGGCGGATCATCTGGAACAGCGACATCGGCTGCGCCGCGCCGTCGATCACGAACTCGGCGTTGAAGATCTTGTGCCGGCAGTGCTCGCTGTTGGCCTGCGCGAACATCATCAGCTCGACGTCGGTGGGGTCGCGCCCCAGCGCCCGGTAAGCCTCGACCAGGTAGTCGATCTCGTCCGGCGACAGCGCCAGGCCCAGCGCCGTGTTGGCCGCCGCCAGCGCGGCCCGCCCGTCGGCGCCCAGCGCCACCCGCGCCAGCGGCCGGGGCACCGGCTGCTCGAACAGCCTGGGCGCCTCGCTCGGGCGCTCCAGGACCGACTCGGTCATCCGATCGGCCAGCGCCTGGACGATCGCCCCCTCGTCGACGATCTCGCCGACCACGACGTAGCTGATCCCGCGCTCGATCCGGCGGACGCGCGCCAGGCCGCAGACGTGCGCGATGTCGGTCGCCTTCGACGACCAGGGCGAGATGGTGCCGAACCGGGGCACGACCAGCAGCTTGCGCCCGGACGCGACGGTGGCGCGGCTGACCCCTTCCGACGGACGCGGCCCGTAGCGGAGCAGCTCACCCAGGATGCGCGACTCGTCCGGCGTCAGCTTGCCGTCGACGTCGACGAAGTGGAGGTAGTGGCCGGACAGCGCCCGGGCTCCCGGGTTCGTCCGACGAATGACAGCCAGCTTCTTCTGCAGGCGCGGCGCGACCAGGGCGCTGCCGCCGATGACCTCCATCATGGAGATTCCAGCCTGCCGCCTTCCCGGCCGCGATGCAATCGTGGCACTAGGCCGAGCCGGCCAGCTGGCGGAGCACGTAGTGAAGGATCCCGCCGTGCTCGTAGTAGCTGATCTCCTGCGGCGTATCGATGCGGACGACGGTCCGGATCTCCTTGACCGAGCCGTCGGCCGCCCTGGCGCGCACCGTCAGCTCACGGCCGCCCGAGAACCCGGACGACAGCAGCTGCGGCAGCCCGACCGTCTCGAACACCTCCTCGCCGGTCAGCCCCAGCGAGGCGGCCGTCTCGCCGGCCTGGAATTGCAGCGGGACGATCCCCATGCCGACCAGGTTGCTGCGGTGGATGCGCTCGTAGCTCTCGGCGATGACCGCCCGGACGCCCAGCAGGCGCGGCCCCTTGGCGGCCCAGTCGCGCGACGAGCCCGAGCCGTACTCCTTGCCGGCGAGAATGAACAGCGGGACATTCTCCGCCGCGTACTTCTCCGACGCCTCGAAGATCGACATCGCCGCGCCGTCGGGCAGATGGCGGGTCACGCCCCCTTCGGTCCCGGGCGCCAGCAGGTTGCGCAGCCGGACGTTGGCGAAGGTGCCGCGCACCATGACCTCATGGTTGCCGCGGCGGGCGCCGTAGCTGTTGAAGTCCTTCGGGTCGACGCCGTGGGCGACCAGGTACTTCCCGGCCGGGCCGTCCTTCTTGATGCTGCCGGCGGGCGAGATGTGGTCGGTCGTCACGCTGTCGCCCAGGACCGCCAGGACGCGGGCGCCCGCGAGGTCGGTGACCGGCGCCGGCTTCTTGGGCATCCCCTCGAAGTACGGCGGGTGCTTGATGTAGGTCGAGGCGGCGTCGAACGCGTAGGTGTCGCCGAGCGGCACGTCCAGCTTGCGCCAGCGCTCGTCGCCCTCGAACACGACGCCGTACGACTTCTCGAACATGGCCGGCTTCACGGCCCGGCCGACGGCGTCGGCGATCTCCGCGTTGCTCGGCCACACGTCGCGCAGGAACACCGGGCGCCCGTCGGTCCCCTCGCCCAGCGGCTCCTGGCCGAGATCGATGTCGATCCGCCCCGCCAGGGCGTAGGCCACCACCAGCGGCGGCGACATCAGGTAGTTGGCGCGCACGTCGGGGTTGATGCGCCCCTCGAAGTTGCGGTTGCCGGAGAGCACGCTGGCGACGACCAGGTCGCGCGCCTCGATCGCGTCCGCCACCGGCTGGGGCAGCGGACCCGAGTTGCCGATGCAGGTGGTGCAACCGTAGCCGACGGTGTGGAAGCCGAGCTTCTCGAGAAACGGCGTCAGCCCCGCCTCGGCCAGGTACTCCGTGACGACCTTGGAACCGGGCGCCAGCGACGTCTTGACCCACGGCCGGGTGCCGAGCCCGTGCTCGACCGCCCGCTTGGCCAGCAGGCCGGCCGCCACCATCACCGACGGGTTCGAGGTGTTGGTGCAGCTGGTGATCGCCGCGATGACGACCGAGCCGTGCTTCAGCTCGGGCGCCGCCGGGGCGCTGGGCGCGAAGCCGATGCTGGTCGACTGGCTGGACTCCGCCGGCGGCGGCGCCCCCTTCTTCTTGGGCTTGATCAGCGTGGGCAGCGCTTCCTCGAACGACTGCCGGGTCTTGTACAGGCTGACGCGATCCTGCGGGCGCTTCGGCCCGGCCACGCTGGGCTCCACCGACCCGAGGTCGAGATCGAGCGTGTCGGTGTACGCCAGGTCCTTGGTGTCGGCGTCGTGGAACATCCCCTGCTCGCGCGCGTAGGCCTCGACCAGCGCGACCTGCGCCGGCGCGCGGCCGGAGAACCGCAGGTAGCGCAGCGTCTCGTCGTCGATCGGGAAGATGCCGCAGGTGGCGCCGTACTCGGGCGCCATGTTGGCGATCGTGGCGCGGTCGGCGACCGGCAGCGCGGCCACCCCCGGACCGAAGAACTCGACCAGCTTGCCGACCACGCCTGCCTTGCGGAGCATCTGGGTGACGACCAGGACCAGGTCGGTGGCGGTCGAGCCCTCGCGCAGCTTGCCGTGCAGGCGGAAGCCGACCACCTGCGGGATCAGCATCGACAGCGGCTGCCCCAGCATGGCGGCCTCGGCCTCGATGCCGCCGACGCCCCAGCCCAGCACGCCCAGGCCGTTGACCATGGTGGTGTGCGAATCGGTCCCGACCAGCGTGTCCGGGTAGGCGCGGGCCGGCTCGTCCTTCGACTCGGCGGTGAACACCACCCGCGCCAGGTACTCCAGGTTCACCTGGTGGACGATGCCGGTGTCCGGGGGGACGACCGCGAAGTTGCGGAACGCCGACTGCCCCCAGCGCAGGAAGGCGTAACGCTCCTTGTTGCGCGAGAACTCGATCTGCGCGTTCAGCGACAGGGCCTCCGGCTTGCCGTACTCGTCGACCTGCACCGAGTGGTCGATGACCAGCTCCGCCGGCTGCAGCGGGTTGATCTTCTTGGCGTCGCCGCCCAGCTTCTGCATCGCCGCGCGCATCGCCGCCAGATCGACCACCGCCGGCACGCCGGTGAAGTCCTGCAGCAGCACGCGCGCCGGCATGAAGGCGATCTCGTAGCTCGGCTCGGCCTTTGGGTCCCAGTTGCACAGCGCGCGGATGTCGGCTTCCTTGACCGTGCGGCCGTCCTCGTGGCGCAGCAGGTTCTCGAGCAGGATCCGCAGCGAGAACGGCAACCGCTCCGGCGCCAGGCCCGCCTTCTGCAACGCCGACAGACGGTGGATCTCGTAGCTGCGCTTTCCGACCTCTAGGGTGCCGCGGGTGCCGAAGCTGTTCGCCATGATGGCCCCCATTCTTAGTTGCGGCGGGCCCGATGTCGAGAGGCTAACGAGGCTAACGAACCTAGCGGCTCGTCGGGTACGACAGGAAGATGTGGCGCCGGGTGTTCCGCGGGTTGGTCTCCCCCGGCGGCGGGCTGTCGTTCTCGATCTTGTAGGCGTCGAACCGGACGATCCGGTCGCCGGGATGACCGGTTCGTTTCGGGTAGTTCAAGATCCATTCAAGGAACGCGCCGTGATAGACGCTCTGATCCGGGATCCGGATCGAGTAGTTGAAGAAGAACGAGTCGTTGTCGAGGCGTGAGGGGATCCCGCCGATCCCGGGGTTCGGGTAGCGGCCGGACACCTCGCTGTAGGGGTCGACGCGACGCCCGTCGGCGGTGATCGCCTCGACGACCACCGATTCGTCTTCGGTCGGGGCGTCGGCGGCGAACATCTGCCAGGCCTGGATCAGGCGCGGATAGGCGACCAGGCGCTTGACCCACAACGGTTCGTCGAACTTGAGGAAGCGCGGGACGATCGGATTGATGAACAGGGCCTCGTTCACCAGGACGATCAGCATCGCCAGCACGGCCCCCTCGCGCAGGACGCCGACCCCGCGTGCGAGCCACATCACGATCGGCGCACGCGACGGCGCGTCAGGCGTGGTGGGCGCGGAGCCGGGGACGCCGCAGGCGCCGTAGCCGAGCCAATAGGAGACGGTCGCCCGGCGGCTGGCGAACGCGTCGTAGGCCAGGCTGGCCAGCCCGCGCAGCCCCGGCACCCGGAACGGCCACGACCAGAGGGGGCCCAGCGGCAACGCGCG
Organism: uncultured Myxococcales bacterium; assembly: GCA_964618005.1. Classification (GTDB taxonomy): domain Bacteria; phylum Myxococcota_A; class Polyangia; order Fen-1088; family Fen-1088; genus JADGRB01. The sequence goes on along the minus strand of CAZTZM010000406.1, from coordinate 1,826 downwards.
CAACACGCCGGCGACGGCCTCGGCGCGGGTGCTCACGCGGCCGGTGCCGTCGTCGACGACCACCACGGTCTGCTCGACCAGCTCCGGCGTGACGCCGGGGACCTTCGCCGGCGCGTCGTCGTTGGCAACCAGCTTCAACCGGCCGAAGACATCCAGGCGGGCCAGAACCCGCACCATCTGGAAGCAGACGCCGCAGCCGGCGTCGAAATACACGGTCAGCCGGCGGCGGCTGCGCGCCGCCCAGCGCGCCGCCAGCTCCCAGTCGGCCGACGTGAGCAGGAACGGCGTGTAGCTGATCATCGCCCAGGAGAAGATCCCCAGGTTGATGAACAGCTGGAACCCGGTGTGCAGCCCGATGACGGTGACCACCGCCAGGCGCCGCAGCCGGACCCGCTGGAACGGCGCCAAGACCAAGATCGGCAGCACGCTCTCGGTCGTCAGCGCCGCGTAGGAGAGGACCCGCGACAGGGCCGGCGTCATGCGCGGCCGCATCCAGACGCCGAACCAGGTCACCATCCGGTTCTGGTAGAGGACGTAGTGCACCGCCGTCCCCTGGTGCCAGGTCTGGCCGCCCTTCTGGACGGCGTTGAAGAAGTACGAGACCGCCAGCTGGAAGACGATGGTGAACGCCGCCAGCGACACCACGCGGTTCACGTCGCCGCCGGGTTCTTCCGGCGCCGGCTTCATCGCCGCCCGATCGGCCAGCTCGGCGGCGGTCGTCTCGGGGCGGCGGCGCAGGCTGGCGCGGACCGCGTCGACGGAGAAGCGGCGGCCGAGCGGCAGGAACGCCGACCACAGGATCAGCTCGCCCAGCATCCAGTCGCCGCCGTTCTCGACCAGCGTCACGCGCGCGTGCAGGCTGACCAGGCAGATCGGCGCCAGGAACCGCATCAACGTCGTGCGCCAGCCGACCAGCAGCGCCAGGTAGACGAACGCGCAGATCGCGAAGCAGAGGATCGCCTCGTCCCGCAGCGACGCCAGGAAGAAGAACGAGAACATCCACTGCGTGGGCGGCCGCCAGAGCAGCGTGTGGTTCGGCAGCAGGCCCTCGTTCGTATAGAAGAGGTCTAGCACCGGGATGCGCCGGATCAGGTCGACCAGCAGGACGATCGACACCGCCACCCGCCCCAGCCCCACGCTGCGCGCGTCGATGGTCAGGAAGTGTTCGACCAGGTAGCGGCGCGCGGCCCGCCAGCGCGGGGTTTGAAAGGCGGCGATCATGACCGGCGGCTCATGGGAAGTGCAGGAAGCGCCGCCGGCGCACGTGCGTGGGTTTGCTCTCGCCCGGCGCGGGGCTGTCATGCTCGACGACGTACGCGTCGAACGACTTGATCTCGTCGCCCGCGTGGCCGGTTCGATCGGGGTAGCGCAGCACCCACTCGATCAGCGCCTGATGGTAGATGGGCGCGTTGGGGAGCTGCAGCGTGTAGTCGGTGAAGAACGAGTCGTAGCCGAGCCGCACCGGCACGTCGCGCATCGGCAGCTGGGCGGTGCGGCCAGCGACCTCGTTGTACGGGTCGACGTGGCGCCCTTCGCGCGTGACGGCGTCGATGGAGACCGTCTGCTCGGTGCGGGGGGCCTCGGGCGCGAACATTCCCCATCCCTCTTTCAGGTTGGTGTAGTCGACGACCGCCAGCATCCAGTTCGGCCGGCGCGCCAGGCGCAGCGCCTCCGGCAACGACGGGTTCGACGCCAGGACGCCGGCCCCCAGGATCACGAACAGGAGGGCGGCGCCGACCTCGCGCGCCAGCGGCCCGCGCGCGCGCAGCCAGTCGCGCAGCGGGCTCTCGGCCGGTTCGGGCGCCGGCCGGCGCGCCCCGGGCACC
>CAZTZM010000405.1:0-19078 GCA_964618005.1 uncultured Myxococcales bacterium | reverse complement strand
CGACAAGCTGGTGGCCACCGGCGCGATCGACCTGATCGTCATCGACTCCGTCGCCGCGCTGGTCCCGAAGGCGGAGATCGAGGGCGAGATGGGTGACGCGCACATGGGCCTGCAGGCGCGTCTGATGAGCCAGGCGCTGCGCAAGCTGACGGCCGCCACCGCCAAGAACAACACCGCGGTCGTGTTCATCAACCAGCTCCGCCAGAAGATCGGCGTCGTCTACGGCAACCCCGAGACGACCACCGGCGGCAACGCGCTGAAGTTCTACGCCTCCGTGCGCCTCGACATCCGCAAGATCGGAACGGTGAAGAACGGCGAGCAGGTGGTCGGCAACCGCGCCCGCGTGAAGGTCGTCAAGAACAAGGTCGCCCCGCCCTTTCGCGAGGCCGAGTTCGACATCCTCTACGGCGTCGGCGTCAACGCCCCCGGCGAGATCGTCGACCTGGCCACCGCCGCCAACCTGTTCGAGAAAGCGGGCGCCTTCTACTCGTTTCGCGGCGAGCGCATCGCGCAGGGCCGCGACAAGGCCTGCGCCTACATCGCCGAGCACCCGGAGCTGGCCGAGGAGATCCGCCGCCTGCTGCTGGAGGCCCGCAAGGCCGAGAACGCCGCCCTCGGCGCGCCAGCACCGGCACCCGCCCAGGCAGCCTGAGCGCTAATGACGGGCGGCGGCGGCCGGGGGGTGCCTGAGCCAGTCGGCGAAATGCCATTCGCCCAACCGGGCGTCGTCCTCGGGAACGAGGGCCCGCTCGGCGGGCACCGCCCCGTAGTAGGGGGCGCTGGGATCAGCGATCACCTCGCGCGGATCGTGGAGCGCCGTGAGGCCCTTGCGGATGAAGTCGTCGAAGCGGAACCGATCGGGCCCGGCCACCTCGAGGACGTGGTTCAACGGCGCGAGCGTGGCGACGCGGGCGAGCACCTCCGCGACGTCGTCGGCGGCCATCGGCTGGATGAGGACCGGCGGCAGGCGAACCGTGTTGCCGTCGGTCGCGCTGTCGGCGATGCGCGCGAAGAACTCGAAGAATTGCGTCGCGTGAACGATGGAGAAGGGGATCGACGACTGCTCGATCAGCGCCTCCTGGGCATGTTTGGCGTGGAAATATCCGATTTCGGACGGGCGCTCGGTACCCACCACGGACAGCGCGACGTGATGCCCGACGCCCGCCGTCGCTTCGTGGCTGAGCAGGTTGCGTGTCGAGGTCGTGAAGAACTCCGTCGCCGCCGCCTCGCCGAAGGAGGCTGAATTCGACACGTCGACCACGACCTGCGCCCCCTGCATGACCCCATCCAGTCCCTCGCCGGTCAGGCTGTTCACCCCGCTGTGGGGCGAGGCCGCCACCGCTTCGTGACCACGCGACACCAGATCGGCGACCAGCTTTGACCCGATCAGACCACGACCTCCGATGACGACGATTTTCATCGTGCCCACCCCCTGAGAGATCGTGGGCGGGCGGCGCCTTGGCGGCAAGCTCGTCGAGGATCTCGGGCGACTACCAGCGGCCGACGTGCGCCCCGCCGTCCACGTAGAGCACCTGCCCTGTCACCTGACGCGCGCGGGAGAGGTAGAGCACCGCCTCGACGATGTCCTTCACCTCGGCAAGGCTGCCCATGGGCTGGAGCGTCCTGAGGTGGTCCTGGGGGTCGTCGCTGTGCAGGGGCGTGTTCACCACGCCGGGGGCGACCGCGTTGAAGCGAATGCCGGCCTTCGCGTACTCGATGGCGAGGCTGCGGGTGATGGTGTTGAGGCCGCCCTTCGTCATCATGGAGACGGAGGCGTCGACGCCGGCGATCGGATGATCGGCCAGCGCCGCGGAGATGCTGATGACCGCGCCGGATTTCTGGGCCAGCATCTGCTTCACGACCAGCTGCGTGACGTTCACGAAGCCGAGCAGGTTCACCGACACGAGGGCGTCGGCGTCGTCCGCGGTGTAGTCCGTGAAGGGCTTGGCGCGGTAGATGCCGGCGTTGTTCACCAGGACGTCGACGGCGCCGAAGCGGTCGACCGCCGTTCGAACGACCTCGGCGGCTGTCTCCCGCTTGCCGATGTCGCCGTCGACCAGCAGCAGGCGGGATGATGAAGTCAACCGTCGGGTCGCATCGCGCGCGGTCGCGACGACGTCGTGACCGTCGGCGAGGAACGCGTCGACGATTCCCGCGCCGATCCCCCGCGACGCGCCCGTGATGATGGCCGTGGGCATCCACCTTATCTGGGCCTGTCGTCGCCGCTCGCAAGCAAGCCCGACAGCGTCGAGCGGAAATCAGCAAGTCTCCGACGGCTAAACATCCCGTGGGGTTATGATGCGCATCACCGCATGCTGATCCGGCTCGGGGTTCTCATCACCTTCGGCGCGTTCACCGGCAGGCCCGCACTGGCGCGGCGGCCCCGATCGAGATTGAAAGATCGGCGGAATCCGCCGTTTAGCTTCTGTCCATGGCATCAGTCGCCCCAAACGCGTTGATCGCACCGGTCTCCGGTCAAACGCCCATCGATCTGTCCCAGCTGGCGCACCGGCGCGTGATCGGGTTCCTGGGGCTCTTCTTGCCGGCTCTGCTGTACGTGATCGGGGGCCTGCGACCGACGTCACTGACGCCGTGGCGCCATCTCGATTCGCTGAGCGCCTACTATTACTCGGGGGCGGTGGCGGTGTTGGTGGGGGTCCTGTTCGCGCTGGGCCTCTTCCTGGCCACCTATCGCGGATATACCGGGGACATCGCGGATCGCGTCGTCGGCCTGATCGGGGGGATCGCCGCCATCTTCGTCGGCCTGTTCCCCACCGATCCCCCCCGCGGCATCAGCGCGCCCGTCTGGTGGACCCCGCCGACCGGAACGGTTCACTACGCCGCCGCCATCACGTTGTTCGTGTCCTTCATCCTCTTCTCGCTCTGGCTGTTTCGCCGGTCGAACATTCCCGACCCGCGCGAACGGCCACTGGAGAAGCGGATTCGGAACGGGGTGTTCCTGGCCTGTGGCGCCGTCATGGTCGTCAGCGTGACGTGGGCCGCATTCGCGCTGCACAGTGACGCGCCGATATTCTGGCCGGAGTCGTTCGCCGTCTGGGCGTTCGCCATCTCCTGGCTGGTCAAGGGCGAGGTCCACCGGCCGTTCGTCGACGCCATGACCCGCGCCCGCGCGAAGGCCGCGGCCTAGACCATGGATCAGCGGGCCGCGGCGAAGCGCGGGGCTGCGCCCACCTTGGCCTCCAGCGCCAGCAAGAGGTGCTTGTTGGGCAGGCCGCCGCCGTAACCGGTCATCGAGCCGTCGGCCCCGATCACGCGGTGACCGGGGATGACGATGGCGATCGGGTTTCGGTTGTTGGCGCCGCCCACGGCCCGGAACGCGCCGGGCCTGCCGATGGCCCGCGCGAGCTCACCGTAGCTGGTCGTCTCACCGTAGGGGATCGCCTGCAGCGCCTGCCAGACCTGCCGCTGGAACGGGGTCCCCTGCGGCGCCAGCGACAGATCGAACCGCGTGCGGCGACCGGCGAAGTACTCCTCCATCTGGACGACCGCCGGCCGCAGCCGGAGGTCGTCGCGAAGGCAGCCGTCGGCCTCGGCGGCCGGTGCGCGGGAATCCCCGTCGAAGTACAGACCCAGGAGATGGTCGCCCGAGCCGACCAGGGTCAATCGGCCAGCGGGGCTGGGCATGGTGGTGAAGAACGTCGTGTCGCTCATGGCTGACTTGCTCCCAGGGTTTGAGTTTCCGATCGGGATCCGAGCTTCGTGCCGCGCGCGGCCCCCAGCTCGGTCCACAAATGCGTGGCGCCGTAGGCGCGCCAGGGGCGCCAGCGTTCGGCCAGCGCGCGCGCTTCGCCGCCCGAGATGCCGCCCAGCGCCTTGCGGATGCCGAGGTCGTCCTCCGGGAAGGCGTCGGGCCAGCCGAGCGCGCGCATGGCCAGGTAGTGCGCCGTCCAGCGGCCGATGCCGGGGAGCGCCACCATCTGCTCGACCAGCTCGGTCGGTTCGCTGGCGGGATCCAGCGACAGGTCGCCGCGCCAGACGGCGCGCGCCAGCTCGCGCAGCGTCTCGGACCGTCTGGCCGGCACGCCCAGCGTCGCCAGATCGGCGGCGCTGGCGTGGACGATCGCCGCGGGTTGCGGGAACAGGTGGGTCAGCCCGGCGTGCGGGGTCGCCACCGGCTGGCCGAGCCGCGCCGCCAGCCGCCCGGCGATCGTGCGCGCCGCCGCCACGCTGATCTGCTGGCCCAGCACGGCGCGCGCCGCGGCCTCGAACGGATCGAACGCGCCCCCCAGCCGCAGCCCGGGGCGCGCGCGCACGTGCGGCGCCAGCCGGGGATCGCGCGCAAGGTGCGCGGCGATCGCCGCCGGCTGGGCGTCGAGATCGAACAGCCGCCGCAACCGCGCCACCACCGTCATCAGCGCGCCCGCCAGCGAGGTCGAGATCGTCGCCCGCAACGCCGCGCGCGCCGGATCGGCCGTCACCGAAAGCCAGCCATGGGCGTCGCCGATCTCGACGGTGCGCAGGTAGACACCGTCGCGTATCGCCTCCACGCCGGGGATCACGCGCGCCGCCAGATAGCTCATCATCGCCGGCCAGTCGTAAGGCGGGCGGTACTGCAGGGCGATGGTCAGAGTCTCGGCCGGTGCGCCGTCGTGGACGGACCGCCGCATGGCCGACGGCGGGCGAGCGTAGCGCGCCTTGATAGCGGCATTGAAGCGCCGGACGCTCCGGTAGCCGCTGGCGAACGCGACCTCGGTCATCGACAGGTTCGTGTCCACGATGAGCTGGCGGGCGAGCGCCACCCGGCGCGACTCGGCCAGCGCCAGAGGACTGACACCCAGCTCGGCCGCCATGGCGCGGCGCAGGTGGCGCCCCGAGACGCCGATCTCGCGCGCCAGATCGTCGATGGTCCTCTCGTGCGAGAGGGCGCCCTCCTCGATCCGGCGCATGGCCGTGGCGACGACGCGGGACAGCGCGTCCATCGGGGCGGCGCCGGGCGCCAGCTCGGGCCGGCAGCGGAAGCACGACCGGAAGCCCGCCTCCTCGGCCTGCGCCGCGGTCCGGACGAAGACGCAGCGGTCGCGCCCGGGCGTGCGGACGCGGCAGACCGGACGGCAGTAGATGCCGGTCGTCTTCACGCACACGAAGAACAGCCCGTCGAAGCGCGCGTCCCGCGCGAGCAGCGCCCGGTAGCAGACATCGGGATCGAGCGGCGACATGGTGCTTACGATGCCCTCTCCGCGCCGGCGGCGCCGGCCGTTTTCGGACCTGACAACAACTTTGACATCACCGGCCGGGGCGCCTCACCGCGCCGCACGACGGCAACGGTTTGGCCGCCTGAAGACGAAGGTTGGCGTCGCGGACGCGCCACCGCGAATGATACGATCGGGCCATGCTTGATCTGTCTTATCTGCGCACACCGCGGACGTCATCCGCCTTTTCCATTGTGCTCGCGGCACTCATTTTCGGCGGCTGCGCCAGCTCCGGGGGCCGCACCGGCGGCACGGACGGCGGCCAGACGGGTGGCAACGGAAGCAAAGCGGCCGGCGGTACGTCAGGCGGCGCCACCGGGGGAACCAGCGGCGGCGCGACAGGCGGAACCACCGCGACCGGCGGCACCAGCGGCGGCGCGACCGGCGGGAGCACCGCGACGGGCGGCACCGGCGGCGGCGCCACGGGTGGAACCAGCGGCGGGACCAGCGGTGGCACGGGCGGCTCGGTGAACGCCTCGCAGCCGCTGAGCGCGAACATCGTCGTCGATCAGTTCGGTTACCGCACCGCCGATCAGAAGATCGCCGTCATCCGCAACCCGCAGACGGGGTTCGACGCCGGCAAGTCGTACACGCCCGGATCGAAGTACGCGCTGGTCGACGCCCACAGCGGCCAGAAGCTGCTGGAGGCCGCGGCGACCGCCTGGAACGGCGGCATGACCGACAGCTCGTCGGGGGACAAGGCCTGGTGGTTCGACTTCTCGACCGTGACGACCGCCAGCGACTACTTCGTCCTCGACGAGAGCGCGAACGTGCGCTCAGACGTCTTCACCATCTCCGACAGCGTCTACCGGACGGTGCTGGTGCAGGCCGAGCGGATGCTGTTCTACCAGCGCGACGGCTTTGCCAAGACGGCGCAGTACGCGGGCGCCGACTGGGCCGACGGCGCCGCCCACACCGGCAACTGCTACCTCTACAGCGACGGCAGCAAGACGCTGAACAAGGATCTCCACGGCGGCTGGTGGGACGCCGGCGACTTCAACAAGTACACGAACTGGGGCGCCAGCGACGTCATCGAGCTGATGCGCGCCTACACCGAGGCGCCCGGCGCGTTCAGCGACGCCACGAACATCAACGAATCGGGGAACGGCGTCGCCGACATCCTGGACGAGGTGAAGTGGGAGCTCGACTGGCTGGTGCGCATGCAGCAGAGCGACGGCTCGGTGCTGAGCATCGTCGGTGAGCCGGCGGCGGCCACGCCGGAGTTCGGCAGCACGGTCGTCTCCGGCGTCTCGCCGAACACGGCCCCCTCGCTGGTCACGGCGCCCTGCGACTACGGCCCGGCGTCGACGTCGGCGTCGTACAGCACCGCGGCCGCGCTGGCCTACGCGTCGGTCGTGTTCGGCGCGGCGTCTGGCGCCAGCAGCGCCTACCCCGGCTACGCGGCCGGCCTGGTCGCGAAGGCCGAGGCGGCCTGGACCTGGGCGCAAGCCAACCCATCGGTCACGTTCCACAACTCACAGTCCAGCCCGACCGTCGGCGCCGGCGAGCAGGAGGTCGACAGCTACGGCCTGACGGTGAAGCAGCTGCAGGCGGCGCTGTATCTGTTCGAGGCCACCGGCACCACCAGCTACCGCGACCTCTTCGACGCGAACTACAACAAGGTCAACTTCATCAGCAGCGGCTACACCGACGGCAGCCACGGCGAAGAGCAGGAGACGCTGCTCGCCTACACGCTGCTGCCGAACGCCACCAGCTCGGTGGTCTCGAACATCAAGACCGCTTACCTCAACGCCCTCCAGAGCAGCGCCAACCTGGGCGCCGTCACCGGCAGCGCCGATCCCTACATGGCCTACCTCTCCAGCTACTACTGGGGGATCAACCAGGTAAAGAGCGATCAAGGGAACCTGCTCTACGACGTCATCACGTTCGGGCTCGATGCGTCCGACAACGCCACCGTCGCCAAGGGGGCGGAGGGGTACCTGCACTACCTGCACGGGACGAATCCGCTGCAGCTTGTTTATCTGTCGAACATGGGCAGCTTCGGCGCCACGAAATCGGTGACGCGCTTCTTCCACTCCTGGTTCGCCAAAGGGTCGGATTGGGACGCCGCCGGCGTGTCGATGTACGGACCGCCGCCCGGCTACCTGACCGGGGGCGCCAACCCCAGCTACACCTGGGACAGCTGCTGCCCCAACGGCTGCAGCGGCTACTCGTGCGGCTCGGCGCCGCCGGCGCCACCGTCGGGGCAGCCGAACCAGAAGTCGTACCTCGACTTCAACGACAACTGGCCGCTCGACTCCTGGTCGGTGACCGAGCCCGACGACGGTTACCAGGCGAAGTACATCCGCCTGCTGTCGAAGTTCGTCGAATGAGGGGGGGGCGGCGCACGGGCGGGCGGCGGACGCTGATCGCGGTCGCGGCCGCCGCGGCCCTCTCGGCCTCCTGCTACTCCACGCAGGAGATGAAGGTGCACCTCGACGTCTGGCCCCACACACCGACCAACTGCTTCGGCGCCGCCGACCAGGTGTTCTTCGACGCCGGCTTCTCGCGCATCTACACCGCGGCCGGCGCCAACCTCCTTTACACGCCGCGGGTCTCGGCCCTGGGGACGCACAGTCTCGGCTGGGGGATCGCCGTGTGGGTAAAGGCCAGCGGCCCGCTCGCGGAGACGTGCGCCTACGATCTGGAGGCGGTGTCGATCGATCCCCAGAGCGCGGCCGGGATGTGGTTCTTCTCGGTCCAGCGCGGCGCGGAGTACGACCAGGCCGCGCGGGACATGGCCCGCCGCCTCGCGGCCTCCTTCGACTGAGAAGAGTCGGCCGGCGGCGCAAAACCGCGCCTCACCGCTTTCAGCGCTGCGGGCGCGGCGTCACCTTGTGGTGTCGACTCCACGCCCGCCAGGAGACGCCCATGAGCACCGCGCCGGCCCCGCAGCCGCAGCCCCCGAACATGGAGTGGATCCCGGGAGGGAACTTCCTGATGGGATCGGATCGTCACTATCCCGAGGAGGCGCCGGCCCACAAGGTCACCGTCGACGGGTTCTGGATGGATCGCACGCCGGTCACGAACGCCGAGTTCGCGCGGTTCGTCGCCGAGACCGGGCACGTCACGCTGGCGGAGACGCCGCCCAACCCGGCCGACTACCCGGGCGCCAAGCCCGAGCTGCTGGTCCCCGCCTCGGCCGTGTTCCGCCGTCCCGGGCGGCGGGTCAACCTGCGCAACCACTATGACTGGTGGATCTATGTTCCAGGCGCCGACTGGCGCCACCCGCTCGGCCCCGACAGCTCGCTCGACGGGCTGGACGCCCACCCGGTCGTCCATGTCGGATACGCGGACGCCGCCGCCTACGCGCGCTGGGCGAGGAAGCGCCTCCCCACCGAGGCCGAGTGGGAGTTCGCGGCGCGCGGCGGCCTGGAGGGGATGGAGTTCGCCTGGGGCGCCGAGCTCTCGCCCGAAGGCAAGACGATGGCCAACACCTGGCAGGGCGAGTTCCCGAACGAGAACCTCTGCACCGACGGCCACGACGGAACGTCACCGGTCGGGAATTACCCGCCGAACGGCTATGGCCTCTACGACATGATCGGCAACGTCTGGGAGTGGACCACCGACTGGTACGAGAGCCGCCACCCGGTCAAGGGTCGGGGCTGCTGCGAGCTGCTCAACCCACGCGGCGGCGCGCGCGAGAAGAGCTACGACCCGCAGGTCGGCCTCCCCATCCCGCGCAAGGTCATGAAGGGGGGCTCGTTCCTGTGCGCGCCGAACTACTGCCGCCGCTATCGCCCGGCCGCGCGCATGGCGCAGCCGATCGACACCGCCACCTGCCACCTCGGCTTCCGCTGCGTCATCCGCTAGGGCGCCATCGGCGGCCCTCGCGTGGACGGAGCTGGGCTTTGCCCAGCGAAGTCCGTCGCGGGAGGGTTCGGGAACCCTCTCAGGGTTCCCGACTTAGCTGTACGGAGGACGCCGATTCGGATCAGCGGCGATCCGATTCGCCCTCCGTCGGTGTTCCGTCGACTTGGAGCGACCGCCCGCGTGACTATCGTTGCGGCATGCGTCTGGAACGTGGCGGGGCACGCGTCAAGGTGCTTCTCGTCGACGATCATCCGCTGTTCCGGGCGGGGATCCGGCAGGTGCTGGCGGACGCGCCGGAGTTCACCGTCGTCGGCGAGTGCGGGCGCGCGCGCGACTGCATCCCCGACGTCGACCTCCACCAGCCCGACATCGTGGTCATGGATCTCGCGCTGCCGGGGATGGACGGCGTGGTGGCGACGCGCGAGGTCCTGCGCCGGGCGCCGCGCTGTCGCGTGCTCATCCTGACAGTGCACGACCAGCTCAGCGACGTGTTCGACGCGCTGGCGGCGGGCGCCTCGGGCTACGCGCTGAAGACCGACGACTGCGGCTCGCTGGTGACGGCCCTGCGGGCCGTCGCCGCCGGCGAGCGCTACCTGGCGCCGCGGCTGGCCCCGATGATGGAGGCGCACGCCGGCAGCCCGGCGCTGCCCGGCGACGTGCTGGGGGTGCTGTCGCAGCGCGAGCGCGAGGTGTTCCGCCTGGCCGCCGAGTGCCTGCTCACGCGGGAGATCGCGACCGAGCTCTGCATCTCGCGCAAGACGGTCGACACCCACCTCTACCGGATTCACCGCAAGCTGGGCCTGCGGACGTCGGCCGAGCTGGTCCGGCTGGCGAGCGGGCTGGGGATGATTCACAAGGGGCTCCCGCGCGTTGGCACGCGCACCGCCGAGGATCCGGAGCCCACGGAGTTGGCGGAGGCGCACGGATGTTGACCAGCGGCACCAAGATTGAACGCCCGTCGCCCGACCGGGTCTCGTCGCTGGTCTATCACGAGCTCGGGACGCCGCTGGCCACCGCGCTCTGGTACATCGGGATCGCCGAGACCCACTGCGCGTCGATGCCGGCCGGCGCGGCGCGGTCGGCGCTGGCCGTCGCGCGGTCGGAGGTCCAGCGCCTCAAGCAGCTGGTCGACCGGGTGATGGAGCTGGAGCGGCTGGGGCACGCGGTGCTGAAACCGACCTGGGTCGACCTCGGCACCGTCGTCCAGCGCTGCGTGGAGCGCAACCGCGCCTGGGCTGGGAGCGACGAGAAGCGGGTGCGGGTCGAGGTGCGCGGGGCACTGGCCGGCTGGTGGGATGACGTCGCGATCGAGCAGGTCGTGTGGAACCTGCTGTCGAATGCGCTGAAGTTCGGCGAGGGCCGCCCGATCGCGGTCACCGCGCGGGCCGCCAGCGAGGGGGCCTGGATCGTCGTGCGTGACGGCGGCATGGGCGTCCACCCCTCGGACCAGAAGCGGATCTTCGAGCGCCACGTCTGTGCGCCCCCTTCGAAGGGGGGCGGGCTGGGACTGGGTCTGTGGCTGGTGCGCGAGTTGGTGCAGGCGCACCGCGGCCGGATCGTGGTGCGCAGCCGCCCCGGCCAGGGCGCCACGTTCCAGATCTTCCTGCAGGCGCAGCCTCGAGCGCCCGAAGGCGGCGCGGCCGCGAATGGCGTCTCGAAGAGCGGCGCCCGCCCGCGGCGCGCGCCCGCGGAGCGGCGTCCCGAGCTGACCGCTCGGCGCTCCGCTCCCGCCAGCGTTCTGGCCTCGTCCTCTCGGTAGCGTCACATCCTCGCCTCGCCCCCGCGAAAGCGGGGAGAGTCCGTCGAGCCGCAGGCTCGGCGGGAGAGGGGCCGGCGCCGCGATCGAGGGTGGCCCCTCTCCTTTTTCCTCTCCCGCTTCGCAGGGCGAGGACAAACGGCCTCCTCGGCCCGCTGCGTGATCCCCGGTCCGCTCGCCGGCTACTGCACGCCGGCGTAGGCGCGCCCGTCGTCGGGCACGACCGCGCTGCGCGCCCGGCCGAACGCGTCCATCCGCCCCCAGACACCGGGCAAGTCCAGGATCTCGATCCGCCCCAGCGGCTCCGGGATCGCCGGGTCGACGATCAGATGGCGGCCGTCGGACTCCAGCCCCAGCAGCGTCCGCAGGCAGAGCAGCGGCGTGCCGGTCGCCCAGGCCTGCGGGCTGCACGCGGTCGGGTACTCGACCGGGTAGTGGGTGTCGTTGCGCGCGTAGCCGCCGAACGCCTCGGGCAGGCGGCCGCCGAACAGGTGCGCCGCCTCCAGCATCGCGCGGCAGATGCGCGCCGCCTCGGCGCGGTAGCCATAGCGCCGAAGCCCCCAGGCGATGATCGAGTTGTCGTGCGGCCAGACGGTCCCGACGTGGTAGCCGATCGGGTTGTACGACCCCTCGCTGGCGCCCATCGTCCGCACGCCCCACCCCGAGAACAGGTCGTCGCTCATGAGGTGCTGGACGCAGCTCTTGGCCTTGTCCTCGTCAACGATGCCGCTCCAGAGCAGGTGCCCCACGTTCGACGTCAGCGAGTCGACCTTCTTCTTCTGTCCGTCGAGCGCCACCGCGAAGAAGTTCCGCGCGGGCAGCCAGAAGTCGTTGTTGAACCGCCGCTTCAGATCCGCCGCCGAGCGCTCCAGCTCGGCCGCCCAGGCCGGGTCGCCCCACACCTCGCGCGCCAGGCGCGCGGTCCGGATCTTGGCGTCGTAGGCGTACCCCTGCAGCTCGCAGGTCGCGCGCGGCAGCGAGGCGATCGAACCGTCGGCGAAAGCGATCGAGTCCCAGGAGTCTTTCCAGCACTGGTTCTCGAGGCCGGTCTTGGCGTTGCGCCGCTCGTATTCGATGTAGCCATCGCCGTCGCGATCGCCGTGGTGATCGATCCAGCCGATCGCCGCGCGCGCCTCGCGCTCCAGCTCCGTCGCCAGCCCGCGATCGCCGGTCCAGCGCACGTACTCGTCGAGCAGGATCAGGAACAGCGTGGTCGAGTCGGCGGCGCCGTAGTAGGGCGAGTGCGGGCGCGCCTCGAAGGCGGTCAGCTCGCCCAGGCGCAGCTCGTGCAGGATCTTCCCGGGCTCCTCGTCGCGGAAGGGATCCAGCTTCTGCCCCTGGAACAGCGCCAGGGCGCGCAGCGTGGTCGCCGCCAGCTCCGGCGCGAACGGCAACGCCTGCAGGCTGGTGATGATGCTGTCGCGCCCGAACACCGCCATGAACCAGGGGAGGCCCGCCGCCGGCAGCGCGCCCGGCGTGATGCGCGTGACGAAGCGCAGCGCTGCCAGATCGATCAAGCTGCGCCGGTAGATGTTACCCAGCGGCTCCCAGGAGGCCACCAGGCGCGGGGCCGTCGCCATCCAGTCGGTCAGGTTGCGCTCGAGATCGGCGCGCCGATCGTCGTGGCGCCCGCTGGCCGGGGCCGGCCCCAGCGCGGCCCGCTGGAAGTTGGCCGCCACGTCCAGCTCCGTCCGCCAGGACGACTGCGGCGAGATCCGGACGCGGAACCGCAGGCCACCATCGGTGACCTCCGCGGGCGCGCTGGAGGAGACGACCGTCTCGCGCTGAAACTCGTCGCGCCGATAGCCCAGGATCAGCCGGCCGCCTTCGATCTTGTGGTACAGCTCGCCGACCTTCGCGAGCTTGTCCTTCACCTCGAACAGGTCCGCGAAGTCCGAGGCGACGTCCAGCCGCACGTCCAGCTCGACCGGCTTCTTGTCGTGGTTGATGATCTCGATCTCTTCGTGGAAGCCGTCGCCGATCGTCCGCCGTCGCGCGATCGACAGGCGCGAGTCGACGTAGACGGTGCCGGTGGCCAGCGCCAGGAAGAACTGCACGCGGAAGTAGGCCTGCTCGTCGGTCGACAGCAGCGTGGGTCGCCGCCCGTCGACGGTGAGGACCCAGCGCGACAGGAAGCGCGTGTCGTTCAGAAACAGCCCGTGGTTGTCGATGGGCGTGGCGTCCATGTCGCCGCGCGGATCGCTGACGACGAACGCGTTGCCGTCCAGGATGCTCACCGTCTCGAGTGACATGTCCCTCAGCCTCCGTGGGTGACGTGCGTGGTGGGCGCGGCCGACGTGTTGGCGTGGATGGCCCGAATGACCCGGATGGCGAACGAGGCGTCGCCGCGCACCGCGACCTGGCCGCGCAGCGCGGCCACCACCATGTTGACCCGCCCGGTGAGGAGCTGCGTCAGGCATTCCATGTTGCGGCAGATCATGGTCGCGCGCAGCGCGCCCGCGCTCTGGCCGAACGTCCCCCGGCCGTTGGCGACCTCGATCGACGCGACCTGCGTGCCGTCGACCACGATCCCCAGCCGCCCCTCCTGGCCGGCCAGGCTGGGCGCCGCGAAGTCCCGCATCTCGGCGGTCAGCGGTGCCGTCGTCCCTGTGGTTTGCATCGACCTCTCCTTCTCCTCTCGTCCGCCGCGCGGCTGCTGCCGGGCCTGGCGGGTGGCGTCGCGCCTTCGCGTCTCATCAGCTTCACGGTGGCCCCGGCGAAACGTTCGTCGAGACGGCCGGCCCTGAATCGGGAACCGGCGCACGGAAGCTGAGCGCGCGCGTCGGGCGCGCAAGTCGGGCAACGGCCCACTTTCGGGGGCGCGCCCGTCACCACAGATTCGCCGCATGCTGAAGGTCCCCACCGCGATCGAGGTCGGCGCCGTCATCATCGGCGCGCTGTCCGGGGCGATCCACGCCGTCGGTCGCAAGGCTGACGCGATCGGGACCTTCACCATCGCGCTGGCCACCGGCGTGGGGGGCGGCATCCTGCGCGACGTCCTGATCGGCGACGGCGCGCCGCTGGCCCTGCGCGTTCCGCTGTACCTGCCGGCGGTCGCCATCGTCTCGCTGGCCGCGCTGCTGTTCGCCAACGGGTTGGCGCAGGTCACCCGCGCCCTGGTGGTGATCGACGCGCTCCTGATCGGGTTCTGGACCGTGATGGGGGCCGAGCGCGCGTTCACCCATGCGCTGCCCGCCACCGCCGCCGTGTTTCTGGGAACCGTCACGGCGACCGGCGGCGGCGTGCTGCGCGATCTGCTCTCCGGTGAGACGCCGACCCTGTTCCGCAAGGGCGAGCTGTACGTGACGGCGGCTTTTCTCGCCGCGCTGGTCTACGTGGCGCTGGTCCGGTTCGTGCGCGCGCCGCTGCCGATCGCCGAGCTGGCCACGATCGGCTTCGGGACGTCGCTGCGCCTGCTGGCGATGCGCTGGCACCTGACCGCGCCGGAGCCGTTCGACCTCCCCGGCTGGTGGCGCCGGCGGCGGCGCACGCCTCAGTGATGCGCGCCGGCCGTCGCGGGCGCGACGCGCGCCGGGCCGCGGCCGCGGAAGATCAACGCCGCCAGCATGATCCCGATGACCAGCTCCATCACGGTCAGCATCACCTTGAAGAAGGTGGCGGAGTCGTTGCCGGGGAGGCCGCGCAGGAGGCGCATCACCGCCTCGGTCCCGATGAACCCCGGCGCCAGCTGGAGCATGCCCGGGATGATCATGGTCCCGGCCGCGTTGTTCGGGTTCCGGGCGTGGATGAACCCCGCCGCCCCCAGCACCAGCGCCGACAGCAGCGCGCTGCCGTCGCCGCCCAGCAGCACCTTCGTCGCCATGTGCGTTCCGAAGGCGAGCAACACCGCCACGACGATCGCGATCGCGTCGCGGCGGCGCGCCTCCAGGCAGACGGTCAGCGCCAGACCGCCGGCCGCCACCAGCGCCAGCACCTGCCACCAGGGGAGGGGCGGCGCCAGGCGGTCCGAGCGCCCGCCGAGCGCCCGGCCGATCTGCGCGGCCACCACCAGCCCGACCGCGATCATCAGGAAGCGCAGGAAGCCATAGGCCAGCCGGACGAACCCGGACTCCAGCGCCTCGTTGGCCACCTCGTACGAACCGATGGCGAGCAGCATGGCCGGCACCAGCAGGCTGACGCCGCCGAAGAGAGCGCGCGCGAAGTCGAACGGCGGCAACACCAGCGCCAGCGCGAACGACACCAGCGCACCCGCCAGCGCCCCGACGAAGCTCTTCAACAAATCGACCGGCCGGCTGGCCAGCGTGCCGACGTGGATGCCGCCGGCCACCAGTCCCACCACGATGCCCACCGCGATCTCGCGCCAGTTGCCGCCCACGCGCGCGGTCACCGCCGCGCCGTAGACGGCGTAGCCGATCACCACCTGCCATTGCGGGAAGCGGCGCGGCTGCGCCATGATGCGCCCCAGCTCCGCCCGCCCGCGCGCCAGGTCCAGCTCGCCCGCCGCCAGCCGCTCGCTCAGCCCTCGCAGCTCCAGCACGCGCCGCAGGTTCCAGTGGTACTCGAAGTCGACGCGCCGAAAGGCCGTCGTGCGCGTGGAGACGACCACGACGCTCTGGAGCAGGAAGGCGTCGGCCTCCACGCCCAGTGCGTGGCCGACCGCCCCGATGCGCCGTTCGATGTCGTTGCTGGGGATCGCCACGCTGTGCATGGCGGTCGCCAGATCGAGCAAGAACGACGAGACCTCGCCGGTGGTGTCGGCGGCCGGCGTGAACCCCGTTGCCCGGGCGCCGTTGATTGCCCCGCGGCTCCGCTCGGGCGCCCGGCTTCGCTGCTGCGCGCTCCTCATGGTCGTACGGTCGAACCTGGGGGGCCGCGCCCGGCGTCGCAATCGTCGCCGGGATGATTCCTCCAACCTCGATCAGCGCCGCTTGCGCGGCTCGGGGCGGAGCTCGACGCCGGTCTTCTCGCGCGCCGGCGCCTCGACCGCGTCCGTTGCCGGGCGGAGGGCGCCCGGCGGACAGAGCATCCGGAGGCGCGGACGTGGGCCGGCGTCCGCGCCGCGCGGCCGCAGCCGGCGATCAGCGCGGCGGGTTGACCACGACATAGGTCACCTGCGAGCCCGAGTACTGGGGACGATAGTAGGTATGCCCGCACTGCTGGTAGACGACGTTGCCCACGACCATCTGCGAGCAGTGCGGCGGCAGCGAGCGGACCACCGAGCCGACCACCGCCGCCGTGACCGCCGCCGTCCCGACCACCGCGGCGGTGCGCGCCACCGGGTGATAGGCGACGCTGGTCCGCACCACCACCGCCCCCACCGCCAGCGACGCCACGGCCAGGATCGCGGACAGCGCCGCCCACGCCACCAGAACGCGCGTTCTTTCACGCCATCGAACCGTCATTGTCCACCTCCCGTCGACCCGCTGTGCGGGTGTGCCTTGGGCGTACCGGCGGCCGCCGCGACCGGCTGAAAGTCGATCTTCTGCGCGCCCGGCGGGGCGGTGAAGACGAACGAGTCATCGGCCAGCTGCGGCGCCAGGTCCCAGGTCAGCAGGACCTCGTGCTCGGGCTGCGACCTCTCACCCAGCGTGGTGATCACCATCTTGCGCGGCAGCGGCTTGTCCCCCTGCTCGATCCAGATCTGCCAGTCGACGTCGGGCTGCCGGAACGCGTAGTGGACACAGTTCGCCCCCTTGACCACGCTGGGCCCCAGATTGACGGCGGACTTGATCGACGCCGTGTTGCTCTTGTCGGAGCCCCAGTAGAAGAGGTCGGCCAGCGGCAGATCGATCCCGTAGCGGCTCTCGGCCACGTCCACCAGCTCCGCCAGGGTCGGCGGCGCCGAGAACGACGCGAAGTAGCCGGTTCGCGGATCGAGGATGGTGAAGTTCGACCCGTCGTAATAGATGCGCTGGGTGCGGCGGTCGCCCTCCACGTCGGCGCGCAGCCGGTTGGGGCGCCTCACCATCAGGTGGGCGACGCCGTCGTACTGGATCTTCTGTCCGCTGGGGAGCAGATCGTCGGTCGACGCCTCGGCCGTCACGCTGAACGCGTTCTGCGCGCGCAGAAACGCGCCCATGTTCTTCAGCGCCGCCACCGCGTCGGGGTCGACCGCCGGCGGTTTCTTGGCGGTCGGGTCGGCCGCCCGCGCGGCCGGCGCCATCACCAGGCAGCCGAGCAGGACCAGAGCTGACGATCTCATCATGTCGTGACCTCGGGGTTTGGGTTCCCGCGAGCATGGACACGACTTTTCGTTGGACAATCACGCGCGCCACAAATGCGCCGCTGACTGACGCCCACCCGCCGCGAGCCACGCGCGGCGGGCGGGCATCCGGGACGGCGCGCGTTACGCGCCGTGGTGCGCCTGGATCGCCTTCACGACCTGGGCCTTCACGGCCTCCAGGTTGAAGCTGGCGGGCGGCTGCATCGGCGGGTAGTCGACGAAGGTCTGGGCGAACTTCGCCACGATCTCCTGGACGAAGACGAACCGCCAGAACTCGTACTTGAACCAGTCGGCCATCAGCATGGACTGCATCGGCGCGCTGGTGCGCTCGAACGGATCCAGGCGGATGTTCGAGAGGATCGGCCAGTCGACCTTCACGGTGCCGCCCAGCCAGCCGCCGGGCTGATCGATGAAGCGGTACTTGTAGTCGTTGATCCGGACCGCGCCCAGCGTCCCCTCGGCGAAGTAGTAGATCTCGTGCCGTTGCGACTCGCCCTTGCCGGTGATGAAGTCCAGCTGGTTGTAGCCGTCCAGGTGGACCTTGTACTTGCGGCCGTTCAGGTCGCGTCCCTGCTTGAGCTGATCCACGATGTTGGGGTTACCGGCCGCCGCGGTCAGCGTGGGGAACCAATCCAACCCCGACATCATCCCGTTCTCGACCTTCCCGGCGGGCACCTTGCCCGGCCAGCGCAGGATGCAGGGGACCCGGAAGCCCCCCTCCAGCACCGTCCCCTTGCCACCCGCGAACGGCGTCTGGCCACCGTCAGGCCAGGTGAAGTTCTCGGCGCCGTTGTCGGTGGTGAACACGATGATGGTGTTGTCGTCCAGGCCTTCCGCCTTCAGCTTCTTCAAGACGGAGCCCACGATGTCGTCGATCTGAGCCATCCCGGCCTCGTAGACGCTCCAGCCGTTCTCCGGGGTGCGCATCCCCTGGTACTTGTCGGACAGGTGCGTCACCACGTGCATGCGGGTGGGGTTCAGGTAGCAGAAGAACGGCTTCCCCTCCCCCTTGGCGCGGTCGATGAACTTCAGCGCCTCGGCCAGGATCTCGTCGTCCACCGTCTCCATCCGCTTGGGGAAGAGCTCGCCGGCGTCCTCGATGATCTGCTTGCCGACCTTGCCCCAGCGCGGATCGACGTGCGGGTCGTCGACGTCGCTGGCCTTGCAGCGCAGCATGTTGCGCGGCCCGACCTTGTCCTTCAGCGCCTTCGGATAGTTCGGGTGGGCGGGGTCCTCCATCGCGTCCAGGTGATAGAGGTAGCCGAAGAACTCGTCGAACCCGTGCAGCGTCGGCAGGAAGTCGTTGCGGTCGCCCAGGTGGTTCTTGCCGAACTGGCCCGTGAGGTAGCCCTGTTCTTTCAGCGCGGTGGCGATGGTCGGCGCCTGCGCCGGCATGCCGATGGGGGCGCCCGCCTGACCGACGGTGGTCAGCCCGGTGCGGATGGGGAGCTGACCGGTCACGAAGTTCGCGCGCCCGGCGGTGCAGCTCGCCTCGGCGTAGTAGTCCGTGAACAGCATCCCCTCGGCGGCCATCCGATCGAGGTTGGGGGTCCGCCCCGCCATGATGCCGTGGTGATAGGCGCCGATGTTAAACCAGCCGATGTCGTCGCCCATGATGAAGACGATGTTGGGTTGCTTGCCGCTGCCGGTCGTCGCCATGTTGTGACTTCCTTTCGAGAGCGTTTCGTTAGGCGTAGAACGTCTGTCGATCCGCTGGCCAACCTGCGAACAGTGGGGCAGCGTCGCAATCGGACGCGGGCGGATTCGCGGCGACACCGATCTCAGCGCGACGAAGAATGCGATTTGCAGCGGCGCCCAAGCAGCGCGCGCCGTCGAGACCACTAGCTTCGACGCGGGAGTGCACCGCCGACGATGGGCTACTGGCTGGGTCCGCTCACCGCGTCGCTGGTCGTATCGCTGGCCACGGCGCTGTTCGCCTTCCAGCGCCGGAAGCACACGCCCGCGGCGCGCGCGTTCGCGCTGGTGCCGCTGTCGCACGCGGTCTGGACCATGCTCGAGATCGCCAACATCGCCTCCCAGTCGTTGAACGCGAAGCAGCTCTTCACCGGGGGGAAATGGCTGGCCGGCCTGAGCATGGTGGCCAGCGGCGCGGCG
>CAZTZM010000404.1:0-1763 GCA_964618005.1 uncultured Myxococcales bacterium | reverse complement strand
GGCGCCGGCCGCACGACCGGATCGTCCTCACCGTTGGTGCGGATCCAGATCATGGCCGCGCCGACGAAGGCCGCGATCCCCACCACGACGGTGGCGATCCGCGTGGCCATCTTCTTGCCGCGCGAGACCTCAGGGACCGGCACGTCGTAGGGGGTATTTTGAAACCGGCTCGACCGAAGCGAGGCGCTGCTCGCCGGCGGCGGCTCGCCGTTCGTGTACCGGGGGGGCGGCGGCTGGTGGAAGACCGCCACCGCGTTGTGGGTCGGCGCGCCGCGATCGATGACCGCCAGCGCGCGCGACACGGGCTGGGTCGCCGCCGGGCGCGCCGGCAGCTCGATCTCGGGCAGGTGGACGCCGTGACCAAACATCGTCCCGCGGAGGTGCTTGTCGTCGAACGGCTGGGTCGTCGTCGTCTGCTGCCCGCCGGCGGGTCCGACGACGCTGCGGCCGACGGCGGTCTCGCGGCCGCTGTCGACGGTGATCTCCGGGATGATCGGCGTCCCCTCGACGCGGGTGCGCGTCGGTTCGGTTTCCAGCGCGTCAACCACGGCCTTGGTGATGCCGGTCAGTGGACCGGGCGGCGCGTCCAGCGAGCGGAGCTTCTGCAGCCCCATCTCGACCTTGGCGTCGTCGACCACCGTCGGGCCCGAGTAGTACTCTCCCCCGGAGTCCGCGCTGTCGGCGGCGTCAGCCGGGTCGAGCGGCGGATCGTCGCCGATCCCGGGGAAGGTCTTTCCCGCCATTGGGTCAGAATCTTAGCGGATATGCGCGCAAAGAGCAGCAAGACGGTGCACCCGTGCTAGCTTCGGGATCCCCGACATGCGGCTCTGCTTCGTGGTGAACAGCGCCCGCACGCAGAAGGCGAGCTACACGACGCTCCACCTGGCGTTCGCGGCCTCTCGCCGGGGGCACGATGTGGCGTTCGCGTCCGTGGACGCGTTCTCGCAAGGGGAGGGGCCGGACATCGTCGCCGAGGTGGTGCGGCCCAAGCCGGGCCGGCTGCGCGACGCCGCCGCCTACGCAAAGGCCCTGACCGCCAAAGACGCGCCGCGTGAAGACGCCCGTCTGGTCGATTTCGACGTGATCTTCCTGCGCAACAACCCCAGCGCCGGCAGCGAGGAGGGGGACCGATTCAACCCGGCGCTCGATTTCGGCCGGCGCCTCAAGCAGCTGGGTGTGCTGGTCGTCAACGATCCCGACGGCCTGTCGCGCGCAGGTTCCAAGATGTACCTGGCCGGGTTCCCGGTCGAGCTGCGCCCCAAGACGCTGGTCACCCGCTCGGTCGAGCGGATGCGCGCCTTCCTGCGTGAGCTGGACGGCCCAGCCATCATCAAGCCGCTGGCCGGCTTCGGCGGCAAGAACGTCTTCTACGTGGCGCGCGGGCAGAGCGCGAACCTGCAGCAGATGATCTCGACCGTCCGGCGCGACGGCTACGTCATCGTGCAGGAGTACCTGCCGGCGGTCGCCAAGGGCGACAAGCGCGTGCTGTTGCTGGGCGGGGCGCCGTTGCAGGTCGGCGAGGTGGTCGCCGCCTACAAACGGATGCGCCCCAAGGACGACATCCGAAACAACATGCACGTCGGCGGCCTGCGCAAGCCGACCGAGTTCAGCGAGGCGGAACGGCGGATCTGCGACCTGCTGCGCCCGCGTCTGGTCGCCGACGGCCTCTACTTCGTGGGCGTTGATCTGGTCGGCGACAAGATCCTCGAGATCAACGTCTTCGCGCCGGGCGGCATCGCCAACATCAACGACCTCTACGAGAT
>CAZTZM010000403.1:0-4312 GCA_964618005.1 uncultured Myxococcales bacterium | reverse complement strand
CTAGGAGATATTGCATGGCTCGCCGCCTCTGCGCTTCCCTGATCGTGCTCGGCGTGATCGCCGCCGCATCCCGCCTCGCGCTCGCCGATCAATCAGTCGCGGCGCCCGCCGCGGTCGCGCCCGCGCCTGCGGAGCCGGCCGCGGTCGCGGCACCCGTCGCCGCCGACAGCGCGACGACGCCGCCCCCGCGCGACCTGGGCGAGGAGCAGCCGATCGCGCGCCCCGCTGATCTCTCGTACGGCGTCGCCGCGCGCTTGCGCTGGGTCACCGTTCCCGCGTTCCTCTTGAACCTGTTCACCAAGAAGAACGTGCCGCTCTCGACGTGGGGAACCGGCGTCGAGGTGTTCCGCCGCAAGGGCGACCTGGATATCGTCCTCGCCCTCAGCTACCAGAACATGTCCCCGTCCGACGGCAACTGGCTGGGGAGCGACAACGACCCGGCCACCCAGACGAACTTCGTCCACTTCGACGGCCTCGCGCTCTACGGCCTCGACGCCTCTTTCATCTGGCACAACCACTTCACCGACTGGTTCGGGATCCACTACGGCGCCGGGTTCGGGATCGGCATCGTGGCCGGGCACATCGACCGGACCGTGATTCACAACGCTGCCTGCACCGACGCGACCGCGGGCGACACTTCGGTGTGCAAGCCGGTGGCGGCGAACGGCGACCACTCGATGGTCTCCGGCGACGTCCCGCCGGTCGTCCCCATCATCAACGTCCAGGCGGGCGTCGACTTCCGCGTCCCCAAGCTGCGCGGCTGGGAAGCTCGTCTGGAGGGCGGCTTCTACGACGCCTTCTACCTGGGCGGCGCCATCGGATACACGTTCTAGAGGCCTTACGGTTCGTCGCCGTCCGGGCCCGGACCGCCCGGTCCACCGGGCCCGCGGCCGCGACCCGAGGCCTCGTGGATCCAGCCGGCGAACTCGCGCTCCAGGCGCGGGAGCAGCAGCACCAGCTTGGCCTGCTGCACCGGCGTCAGCACCTTGCGCACGTCCTTGACCCGATCGTCGTGCAACGCACGCTCCTTCGCGCGGTTGGCGAGCAGCTTGTTCAGCGTGGCGGTCAGGTGGGCGTCGTCGGGCTTTGGCGCGTCGCTGGCGTCGCGCAGCTCGTGCATGATGGCGTGCCGTTCGCCGGCGATCGCCATCTCACGCTCGTCGTAGCGCGCCAGGATAGGGAACAGGCGCGCCGAGGTCGCCTCGTCCAGCTTCAACGCCTCGACGATCTTCCAGGCCCGCAGCGCCCGCACCCGCTCCAGCACCTCCTTGCGGAGTTGCTCGGGCGTCCGCTGATCATCGGCGGCGGGGGGGGCCGGGGGCACGGGCGCCGGGTGCGGCTGCGCGCGGGCGACCGACCCGGTCAGCAGCAGGCCCAGCGCCAGGGCGGCCGGCCGCTTCACAGGCGCTCCCCTTCCAGCGAGCTCGCGACCCGCCGCAGCTCGTCCCGATCGAGATCGGCCACCTCGTCGTTCACCCGCGTTTCGTCGTCCACCACCTCGCCATTGTCGCTGCTCTCGCCGCCCGAAGCCAAGGCCGCCGGCACGTGCGCGCGCACCTGATCGAGCAGCCGCCGCAGCGCGCCCGTGTCCAGGTCGGCGACGTCCGCCGTCTCATCGGTGCCGTCTTCCCCCGGCGCGTACGCCGTCGGCGAGCCCGTGCTCTTCTCCGCCGCCACCGGCCGAGCGCCGGTCACCGGCGGCACCACCGGCGCATGGCGCGCCACGATCACCCAGGCCGCGGCCGCCGCCAGCGCCGCCGTCAGCGAGCTGACGCCGGCCCGGCTCCCCAGCGATCCGCGCCACCACCGGGGGCGCGCCGGCACGGCGCGACGCGGGGCAGGCGCCGCGGGGACACGCATGGCCGCCTCGGTCGCGGCGACCGTCCGCTGCGCCAGATCCTCCCAGAAGCGATCGTCCGGGCGCGGCACCGGCGCCGGATCGGCGCGGAGGGCCTCGGCGACCCGCGGCGCGTCCCGCAGATCGGTCAGCGTCCGGAAGCAGGTCACGCACGACCCCAGGTGCTCGGACAAATGCCGGTCACCGCCCAGGTCGCCGCCCGCCTCAATCAACCGATCGAAGACCTGCGCGCACAGCGCGGTCCCGTCGTCCTTCGCGTTCATCGCCCCCTCCCACGGCGCGAGGCGCCGTCCGAATCGGGTCCCAAGAGCGTGCGCAGCTTGCGGACCGCGTAGTGAAAGTTCACCTTGGCCGCCCCTTCGCTGGTGCCGAGCGCGGCGGCAATCTCGCGAAACGGCAGATCCTCGTAGATGCGCAGCTCCAGCGTCATGCGCTGCTTGGTCGGCAGCGTCTGCACCAGGTCGCGCAGCGCCGCGGCGGTCTCGGCCGACTCCAGCCGCTCCAGCGCGGGCAGCGGCGCCTGCCGATCGAGATCGCTCGGCCGGTCGTCCTCGCCCTCGTCGGAGACGAAGCGGGCGTTGTCGCGCAGGTGGTTCAGCGACAGGTGCGCGCCAATGCGCAGGATCCAGGATCGAAACACCGAAGCGTCGCGGAGATCACCCAGCTTGGTCATCGCCCGCACGAACGACCGCTGGACCAGATCGGCCGCCTCGTCAGCGTCGCCGACGTAGCGCCGGCAGAGCGCGTACAGGGCGCGTTGATGGCGGCGGACCAGCAACCCGAGCGCCTCGCGGTCGCCCGCCTGGGCCCGCGTCACCAACGTCTCGTCCGGAATCTGATCGTCGGCCGGCATCGGGCCTTTCAGGAGCTTGAGCTGGCTCGACATCATGACTGGGCGGCTCCTCACCCCCGATGACCCGGGTGGCCGCGCCCAGGTTAGGCGGAGGTTAGGCGACGCGAACGGTTCGCGGCTTTAGCGGCCGGCGCCGTGCGTCGAACCGTTGGCCTGAGCCCGGGACTCCATGATGGCCAGGTTGTCTTCCAGGGCCTGCACGGTCGAGCGCAGCACGGAGACCTCTTCCTGCGTCGCGAAGCCCAGCAGGCCCGCGGCGAACCGGGTGGCGCGATCGAGCTCCGCCTTGATGCTGCCGCCGAAGCCGACGGCCTTCATGGCCGCGTTCATGACGCGCTGGTCGCCCATGACGCGGGAGACGCGCGGGTCGCTCATGAAGCGCATCGCCTGGCCGACCATGCGGTCCTTGACGGAGTCCAACAGTGACATCGGTCGGTTTTGCCACGCGCCATCCCTTGCGTCAACGCGGCCGCCGCGACATGCTCGGCCAATGCCAGGTCCTGCCACGGCCTCGCGTCAGGCGTTCGCCGCGCTCGTCGGCGGGGCCTTCTTTTACGGCTGGCTGCTGGGCTTCGCCGTCGTTTTCAAGCTCTGGCATCTTGCGCACGCGCCGCGCTGGATGATGTTCAGCGGGATGGGCTACGTCAGCTTCATGATGGCGCCGGCGCTGGTGGGCTTCTTGTTCACCCGCCTCATCGGGCGGCTGGCGTCGCGCGGCTGGCGGGGCGCGCCGCTGGGGCTGATCGGCCTCGGCGCCGGCGGGCTGGTGCTCGGCTTGCTGGCGGTCTGAAGCCGCCGGAGCCGCGACGATGTCGTCCGCCGGTCCCGTCGAGCAGCACCACAAACTGGCGCCGCCCGCGTCGTCGATCCGGGTCGGTCTGGTCACGGCCTCCGACAGCCGCACGCCCGCCACGAACACGGGCGGGCAGACGCTGCGCCGCCTGATCGAGCAGGCCGGCTTCACCGTCGCCGTCGAGGCGCTGCTGGCAGAGGAGCCGTCCGCGCTGCGGGAGCAGGTGGCGGCGCTGGTAAAGGGGGGCGCCGTCGACGTCGTGCTGGTGACCGGCGGGACGGGCGTCGCCCCGCGCGACCGGACGCCGGAGGCGATTGCGCCGTTGTTCCAGCTGCGCCTGCCCGGCTTCGGTGAGCTGTTCCGGATGCTGTCGTACCAGGCGATCGGTCCCGCGGCGATGCTCTCCCGCGCGGAGGCCGGCGTGACCGGCGGCGTGGTGGTGTTCCTGCTCCCCGGATCGCCGGCGGCCGTCGAGCTGGCGGTGAGCAAGCTGATCGTGCCCGAGCTGGCCCACCTGGTCGGGCAGCTCCGGCGGCCGGCCAGGGGAGACGCGAGCCATGGCGGCTGACGGGACGCTGATCGATCCGCAGGCGCGGGTCGTGGACTACCTCCGCGTCTCCGTCATCGATCGCTGCAACTACCGCTGCACCTACTGCGTCCCGGCCGAGGGCGCCGAACGCCGCGCGCGCGACGAGCTGCTGGCGTTCGAGGAGATCGCGGCGCTGGTGCGCGTGTTCGCCGGCCTGGGCGTGCGCCGCGTGCGACTGACGGGCGGCGAGCCGACGGTGCGCCCGGGCTTGCCGGCGCT
>CAZTZM010000402.1:0-27994 GCA_964618005.1 uncultured Myxococcales bacterium | reverse complement strand
CGGCCGCGCGCCGCGGGCCACCGCCCGCGCCAGGGCCGCGCGGCTGGCGGAGGTCGGCGCGCCTGGCACGCCGAGCAGATCGCCGCTCAGGATCCCGAGCGGCCCCAGCACCCCCGGATCGAGGACCAGGAATCGCTCGCGCGTCTGCGCCAGCAGCTGCATCTGATCGATCGACAGCTCGGGATAGAGCTCGCCCAGCACGGTCAGGCGCCGGACCATGCTGGACGCCGCGTCGACGGGAACCTCGACGATCTGCGCCGCCGCGACCGCGGTCAGGCGCGGCGCGAAGGTGGCGATGGCCCGTGCCACAGCGGCGTCGACCGCCGCCAGGGGTCCGCGCCGCTCGCCGTCGGCGCTCAGCTCCGGCTCGTTGGGGACACCGCTGGCGATGGCGTCGACCGTGCCGATGATCTCGCGGTTGCCGAGGTGCCGGATCTCGATCCGGGCGCGGAAGTCGACCACCATCCGGCGGCTCCCCAGAAAACCCGGTATCGGGGCCGCGCCCTCGGTCACGCGGCCCTTCATCGAGAGCGTGGTGGCGAACGTCAGCGCACGGGCCGGATCCTCACCCAGCGCGTGCAGCGCCCCGGACACGGCGGCGTCGTCCTCGCCGGTCACCAGCTCCTCCGCGATCACGGCGTGGCCGCCGGTGGCGGCGATCAGCGCGTCGCTGGTCCGGCGCTGCAGCCGCCGCAGGTCGCCGTCACCGCCGAACCCGAGCGAGATCGGCAGCCCCACCACCGTGGTGACGTTCGGTGCCAGCGTCGACGCCTCGGGCTTCAGCTCGACCGTCGACGAGCACCCCGCCGCCAGGGCCAGCGCCAACCCGGCGGCGACGGCCACAACCAGCCCGGCAGCGAGAGGTCGATGCGACGACGGGGACATCGAAGCTCGGTATCGACTGATCGCCCAGGGCGCTAAAACACAACCACCAGCGCTGAATACAGCTCGGTGGAGTCCCCCACGGAGGTGTCGTCCGTGGTCCCGACGCCGTTCGACAGCTTGGGCGTGTAGAGCCCCAGCGCGTGACGCACGGCGAAGCGCAGCCGCAGCTCGCTGCGCTCCCCCGCCGCGGTCAACGGCAGCTCGACGCGCGCCCCCGTGTGGACCTCGAACCGGCTGCCCGCGCCCATCGTCCGTCCGTCCCGCTCGAGCCCGATCCCCAGCTCGGCCGCGAGCGTGTGCAGGACGCGGAGGCCGTACCGGGTGTCGCCGCGCCTGACCTGGGCGGCCGGGCGCACGACCCCGAAGGCGTCCAGCGCCAGCCGATCGACGGGCGCCGCGCTGCCGCCGAAACGTCCGGACGCCGACGACGCCGACGCGCCCAGGTCGAAGCCCAGCAGGCCGTCGCCGAAGCCGCCGGTCGCGAAGAACGACGGGATGGCGTGCGTCCCGTCCGTGAAGCCGACGCCGTCGAAGGTGGCGCCCATGCCGATGGCCAGTGAGAAGCGGGGGCGCGGCGGCGGCGGCTCGAACTCGGGCGGCGCCTCGACCAGCTCGACCGGCGGCGGCGTCTCGATCAGCGGACCGGGCGCGGGCGGCGAATACGGCGCCGGCTGCGCGTGCGCGACGGCGGCCGGCAGCAGCACCAGCGCGCCGAGCAGCGCGCGCCTGCCTGATCGGATTCCCCCGCGCATCGCGCCTGACTTTTAACATGCGCCGGCCCCCGCGATATATGCTCCCGCCATGGAAAGCACGACCCCTGAAGGAACGCCCGTCCCCGAGAAGGGCGTGGCGGACCTGCTGGCCGAGGCTTTCGCGCTGTACCGCACACACGCCAGGCCGTTGCTGCTGATCTGCGCCGTGCTGTTCGTCCCGGCGGCGATCGCCAACGCCTGGGCCATTTCCGCGATCCTGGGCCCCACCTTGACGCCGAACGGGATGGGCGAGCTGGCGCTGTTCTGCCTGCGGACGCTGGCCACGCTGGTGACCACGCTCTTCCTTTACGGGATCGTCCTGCCCCTGACCAACGGCGCGCTGACCATCGCCGCGGCGGACCGGATCCTGGGCGGACGGGCCGGCTGGCGCGAGGTCTGGACGCTGCTGTTCCGGCGGATCGACAAGCTGCTCTCCGCGATGATCCCGGCCTCGCTGGTGGTGACGCTGGGCTTCATGCTGTT
This sequence comes from uncultured Myxococcales bacterium, assembly GCA_964618005.1. Lineage (GTDB taxonomy): Bacteria > Myxococcota_A > Polyangia > Fen-1088 > Fen-1088 > JADGRB01. Next base: position 25,874 of record CAZTZM010000402.1, on the reverse strand, counting down.
CTTCTTCCCCGGCCTGGTGCTGGCGGTGCTGTTCGCGTTCGTGTCGCCGATCGTCTTGATCGAAGGGATCGGCGGGCGTGCCGCGCTGGAGCGGAGCACCAAGCTGGTCCTGACCGATTGGCTGCGCGTCGCGCTGATGCTCGCCGGCGTCGCGGTGGTGCGCTGGCTGGCCCGGATGGTGACCGGCGCCATCGTTCCCGCCGGGTCGATCTTCGTCTCCTCGTTGCTGGCCGACCTGGTCACCATGGTCGTGCTGCCGGTGCCGGTGCTGGGCGTCGTGCTGCTGTACCTGGACGTGCGCCGCAAGCGCGAGGCATTCGACGACGATCGCCTGCGCACCGACCTGGACGCGCTCCGCCGCGGCCAGTTCTGACCGCTCAGGGCGCTAATCCGGGCAGCTGTCGGCGAACGCGCAGGTGGCCAGCGCGGGCGTGGTCAGCGCGAAGCTGGAGAGCACGTCCATCCCCCGCAGCGTCATGCCGACGCCGCCCGACCCGACCAGCTGGTGCAGGCAGGGGCCGGTGCCGCTCGCCGGCATGCAGGCCGCCAGCGCCACCGTCGCGACCTGAAACATCGCGCCGGCGTCGGTGAACGCTGAATCCGAAACGATCGCGTCGTCCAGCTTGACCGGGGTCATCGTCCCCTTTGGCCGGACGATCACCAGCTGCAGATCGAAGCTGGGCGGCGCGGCGAACGGCACGTTCGTCGGCAGCGCGCCCGGATCGACCCCCACCGCCAGCGACAGGCTCGGCTCGCAATCGATTCCCTGGGTCACCAGGATCGGAGACGTCGCGCTGACCGTGAAGCTGCCGGTGGCGATCAGGGTCTGGACGTCGCCCGCGTCCATAATCGGGAACGGCGAGGTGTTCGCGACGCCCGGTCCGCTGAGCGTAACCTTCGTTCCGTCCGCCCCGGCGAGCACCCGCCAGATCGAGCCGCCGTTCGGCCCGAAGAAGGAGTCGCATCCCAGGCTGGCCTCCGGCGTCAGCGCGGGGGCGACGTAGGTCCGGCTCCAGCTGGCGAGCGGCGGCATCTGTTCGTGCGCCATGTCGGCGGAGTTGATCCCGGCGGCGGAGGATCCGTACGTGGTCGAGATGTTGCCCGCGAACACCGCCAGCGACCGCGGCGCGCTGGCCGCGATCTGCGTACCGGAGAGATCCACCCCCTCGCCGGCGCTGTAGATCTGGATCACGTCGCCGTCCTCCATCGAGAACGAGAGCTGGTCCTGGGCGTTCAGCGCCTGTGGCACCGCGCCGCCCGCGTCGACGGTGATCGCGCTGGCCGCCGTGAGGACGACGTCGGTCGCCTGGGTGGCGACGATCATCAGGCGGCCCGCGCCGCCGCGGCTGCCGACGACGTCCAGGACGTCGGGCGTCGCGGCCTGCGGGTAGGTGACGACGCGGTAGTTGGCGCCGAGCGCCTGTATCGGCAGCAGCGCCGTGCCGCCGCTGCTGGTCGGCGGCTGGACGAGCGCGTCGCTCTCCACCTCCGCGACGGTGATCGGTTCGTCGCTGACGATCCGAAGGCCGCCGCCATGGTTGAGGCCCGACGCGATCACCTGCTGGCCCGTGATCGGCAGCGAGGCGGCGGTGCCCGTCTCCAGCTGGACGGCCCCGAGCGACGTCCAGCTGTTGCCGGAGGCGCCCGAGGCCGTGGCCACCTCCAGCTGGACGTTGGCCCCTTGCGCACCCGCGTTGGCGATCAGAAACGCCGTCTCCGCCGCTTCGTCCGCTGAAACGTTGTCGGCCTGCAACGTGTAGAACACGCAGCCGGCCACGCTCTTGCTGTTCGACTCGGCCGTTTGGCAGTCGGGTGTCGTACAACGTCCCAGACTGCAGGCCATCCCCTGCGCCGCGCAGCTGTCCACGCAGGGGTCGGTCGACGCGTCCATGGGCTGCACCGACGGCGCGTCGTACGCCGCCGCGCCGCCGTTCGAGCAACCGAGGCCGAGCAACGTCACGATCCAGATGTGGGACGAACGAACACGTCGCGCAGGTTGCGCCACATCGCGCGACTGTTGCGCCACCTGATGTTCGCTCATCGTTGCGCTCGCGATCTTAGTTTCCCGTCGAGCAAAGTCACCAAAAGTCATCAAAAGATGAATGACGAACCTTGCCAAGCGCGGTGCGCCAGGGCTACGATTTTCGCGCGTTGGTGCGTGCGGCCGTCGTGATCGCTCTGGCCTACGGGCTCGCCACCGGGACCACGGCGATGGCCGCGCCCCCGGTTGCCGGCCCCAAGCCAGCAGATAACCCCTTCGCCGATCAGAAAGGCGACGGCGCGGACGGCGATGCCTCGCCCGCCGAGCAAAAGCCGGCCGCCGATCAACCACCGACCGCCACCGACACGTCGGCCGACCAGTCGGAGGGCGCGGCGGACAGCGACGCGAACGACGACGAGGAGTCGGCCGAGTCGGCGCTGCACGGCCTGGCCTGTCTGGAGGGCGACGCCACCGGCGGGCGCCGCAAGGGCGTTCAGCGGCGCGACTTCCTCAAGAAGCACAAGTTCGAGCTCTCGGCGCTGGGCGGCTTCTACGCCTCGGACGCGCTGTCGTCGACCTACAGCTACGGCGGCGCGCTGGCCTTCTATCCCTCCGAGGACTTCGGCCTGGAGGTGCTGCTGACGCGCACGCCGATGCAGTTCCGGTTGGAGCAGCCGTTCACCGCGTTCGATCAGCAGACCCATTTCACGCCCTCCGTGGCCTGGCAGGGAATCTTCTCGCTGCTCTGGTCGCCGATCCACGCCAAATTCAAGTTCAACGAAAACACGATCATCCACGGCGATCTGTTCGCGGTGGCGGGCGCCGGGCGAACCGCCGACGCCACCGTCCTGGGCCTGACCTGGGAGGCGGGGCTGGGCGCCAAGCTCTACTTCAGCCGGTTCGTCGCGTTCCGGCTGGACCTGCGTGACTTCCTGCTGCCGCAGGAGGTGCTCGGACGCGGGCGCATCACCAACAACGTCACCGTCCTGGCGGGGCTCAGCCTATGGCTCGGCTGACGATCATCGCGGCGGTGTTCCTGGCCGGCGCGGCGCGCCTCGCCTGGGCCGACGACGCGCTGATGTCAAAGGATCCCGGCGACACGGCGGGCGACGCTGCGCCGGCGGACGGAAAGGGTGACGCTTGTATCGATGAGAACGTGAAAGCCGATCTTTTCGCCAAGCGAAAGCAGCGGACCACGCGCGACCGGCTGTTTCAACAGACCAACCGGCACGAGCTCACCGTGCAGGGCGGCTACTACGTCTCGGACCTCTTCGACGGCACCTACGCCGTCGGCGGCGCCTACACGTATCACATGACCGAGGACCTGGGCGTGGAGGCCTCGGGCGCCTACACGCGCCTCACGTCGTCGGGCGGGCCCGAGCTCGAGCGTACGTTCGCGGTGCTGCAGGGGAAGCCGCGGCGCGAGCTGTTCTTCGACGCGAACCTGGTGTGGGTGCCGGCGCACGCCAAGATGCGGATGGGCGGCGGGATCACCCACTTCGACTTCTTCGTGACCGCCGGGGCCGGCGTGGTCGACTCCGCGCTGTCGCAAGATCTGGCCGGCAACGGCGGCTTCGGGCTGAAGTTCTTCCTCGGGCGCGCGTTCGCGTTCCGCATCGACGTGCGCGATCACGTCTACCGCCAGCAGCTCCTGTCGCAGGTGATGCTGGTCAACGACCTCACCACCACCGCCGGGGTGAGCCTCTACCTCCCGGTCACGGAGTGACGATGATGAAGCGCCGGATCTGGTTGCTCGCTCTCCCGCTGGTTGCTGGCCTGGCCGTCCCGGCGCGGGCCGCCAAGAACGATCCCAACGCCGAGGCGACGTCGGACGCCGCGCCCGCGCCGGCGGCCGAGACCGCGCCCCCTGCCCCGCCCGTCCTTGACCTGGCCAAGCTGCGCGCCGAGTACGATCGCCTGCGCGACGAGCTGTTCCGCGCCCGGGCCCGGGCCCAGCTGGTCGAGGCCGGCATCTACGCCTCCAAGCTGGGCGCCACGCTGCGCTGGAAGGGCGCGCCCGACTTCGTCCTCCACCGCGCCGAGATCCGCCTGGACGGGAACCCGATCTGGGACTCGGGCGAGAAGCCGCTGGTCGACGATCTGATCAAGGTCTCCGAGCGGCCGATCAAGCCCGGCCCCCACACCGTCACCGTGCGGATCGAGGTGCGCCCCGGCAAGAAGGGCGAGAAGGAGCACGCCGATCTGGGCTACGAGTCCGAGCAGACGTTCGTGGTCGTGGTGCCCGACGCGAAGACGACGACCGTGTCCTTCACCGCCGACGACGACGGCGATCTCCCGGAGTACGAGCCGGAGATCGACATGGAGCTGAAGTCGGAAAAATGATCGCGCTCCTGGTCGCCCTACTGGCCCAACCGGCCGCCGCCTCACCGCCCCCGGCGGCGAAGCCCGATCCCATGGGGCGCTACCTGGGCGATCTGGAAAAGGCCGGCGTGCTGGTCGACGACAAGACGCCAGCGACCCTGGATCGGCTGCGCGCGGAGCTGGCCGGCGCGGAGGACGACCTGGTCACCGGCAACCCGGAGATCGCCAGCGTGCGCCTCTATCGGCTGGTCGAGTCGCCCCGCTACACGCAGTTCGAGTACGCGCCCGACTACGCGACGGCCGAGCTGACGCTGGCGCGCGCCCTGCTGCGGGCCGGCGGCACGAAGTCGGCGGAGCGCTACCTGCTGCGGGTGCTGGGGCGCGGCCCGCAGGCGCCCCAGTTCGCGCCGGCTTACCGCGCGCTGGTCGACATCGCGCTCGAGACCAAGGAAGAGGCCGAGATCCTGGCCGTCCTCGATCACTACGATCAAGAGCGGGCCGCGCCGCTGCCGCGCGACAGCGCCGCCGAGCACGCTTACCTGGCGGCCAAGGTCGCCTACGCGAGCGGGGATCGCGCGCGCGCCGAGTCGCTGTTCTCGGCCGTCGATCGGCAGTCGCGCTTCTACGCGGCGGCGCTCTACTTCCGCGGGTTGATCCAGGCGCAGCAGGGACACCTGGCGTCGGCGCGCCACAACCTCTGCCAGATCGTGGAGCAGGTCGATCGGGATCGGTTCACGTTCTTCATCGACGGGCGCTACTTCGCGGTCAAGGACCTGGCCTACCTGGCGCTGGGCCGGATCGCGCACGAGCAGGGCAAGTACGACGACGCCTACTACTTCTACTTCCGCGTCCCGACCGATTCGGATCGGCTGCCCGACGCCCTGTTCGAGGCGTCGTGGTCGATGTTCCAGAAGGGGGAGTACGAGGCGGCGCGCGCGTTCCTCGATGAGTTCGACCACACGTTCCCGGCGTCGCCGCTGGCGCCCGACGTGATGCTGCTGCACGCGATGATCGACCTCAAGTCGTGCCAGTTCGACACCACGCGGACGACGCTGGACAGGTTCGTGGCGGTCTATGGCCCGATCGAGACCCAGGTCGCGGCGCTGCTGAAGGATCCCGGCCAGCGCGCGGCGCTCTACCGCCAGCTGCTGAGCAAGCGGTCGATCGCCTCGCCGCACGACCCGATCGCCGAGCTGCTGAAGGTCGATCCGCGCTTCTACAAGTTCTACGCCGACATCCAGGCGCTGGACCGCGAGGCCGGCTCGATCCCCGGCGAGGTGGCGGTGTGGGACGAACTGACCGCGCACGAGGCCGGCAAGCCCGAGGCCGCCGACGCGACCGAGGCGGTGCGGCTGACCCAAGACGTCGAGGCGCTCCGCCCGCTGGTGGCGGGCGATCCGGAGATGGAAGAGCGCGTGAGCCAGCTGGCCGACGAGGCCCACCGGGCGGCGCGCCTCAAGAACGTCGGCAGCAGCCCGTTCGCGCAGGAGGCCGCCGCCACGCTGGCGCTGGGTGCCGAGGCGCGCAAGCTGCGCGCCGGCCTGGTGAGCGCCACCGGCACGATCGCCACCCAGGCGCTGATCGAGCTCGACAAGCGGTTGCGCGACCTGCTGCGCCAGGCGCGCCTCACGCAGATCGACGCCATCATCGGCAAGAAGAAGAAGCTGGAGATCGAGATCCAGCAGCTCCGCGACGGCCGCTACCCACCCGAGCTGTTCGCCACGCTGCAGCTCGAAGGCCTGATGGGCGACGACGAAGAGTACTGGCCGTTCGAGGGTGAGTACTGGTCGGATGAGTACGAGAACTTCAAATAGGCGCTCCTTGTTCTTCGCGCTCCTGGCCGGCTTGATGCTGCCGGTAAGCGCGCGTGCCGCCGCGCCCCAGCCGTCGAAGTCGACTGACGACAAGTCGGCCGACGCGGCCGATGAGCCCGAGAAGACGCTGCCCCCCGTCCTGCAGAAGGCGCTCGAGGAGAAGGAAGCGCAGGTCACCGACGCGCGCCGCGAGGCGATCAAGCTGCTGGAGACCTACCTGCGCGAGAACCCGACCGGCTCGGCCGGCTTCCGTCCGAAGGAGCAGGCCGAGGCGCTCTACAAGCTGGCCGAGCTCTACTGGGAAGAGTCGAAGGCGGTCTATCTCGAGAAGATGGGGCACTACCAGGAGGCGGTCACCGCTTGCCACGCCGATCACAGCGCCTGCCCGCACGTCCCGCACCGCCCGCCGGCGATCGATCTCTCGCAGGCGCAGGCGACCTATCAGCAGCTGATCGACAAGTACCCCGGGTTCCGCAAGATCGACACCGTCCTTTACCTGTATGCGTTCTCGCTGCGGGACCAGGGGAAGATCCGCGAGTCGGTCCGCTACTTCCAGACCATCCTGGACAAGTACCCGCGCTCTCGCTACATCGCCGACGCCTGGATGGCCATCGCCGAGTTCCGCTTCTACGAGCAGCAGGACTACAAGAGCTCGCTGGAGGCGTACGAGCAGGTCCTCAAGCACCCGAAGTCGACGCTCTACGACCTGGCGTTGTTCAAGACCGCCTGGTGCTACTGGAAGCTGGGCGACACCACCAGGAGCGCGCAGCGGTTCAAGGACGTCCTCGACCTTTCAAAGAAGAAGGCCGGGCGCACCGAGGCCGCGCAGAAGCGCGCCGAGGAGCTGCAGGGCGAGGCGCTCGACTACCTGGTCGAGCTGTTCACCGAGGACGACACCAAGACCGCGCGCGACGCGTTCGAGTTCCTGGCCCAGATCGGCGGCAAGCAGTACTCGCAGAAGGTCCTCAAGCAGCTGGCCGACACGGTCTTCGACCAGACGCGCTACGAGCGCGCCGTCGAGGCCTATCGCCTGTTGATCGAGCTGGATCCCAACGCCGCCGAGGCGCCCGACTACTCGGGCAAGATCGTCGAGGCGTACCAGCTGATGGGCGACATCAAGACCGCCGTCGCCGAGATGCGCAAGCTGGCCGGCGACTACAGCGGTCACAGCGCCTGGGCCGCCGCCAACAAGGACCGCCCGAAGGCCGTCGAGCACGCCCGCACCATGGCCGAGGGGTTGATCCGCAACCTGGCCAAGACGATGCACGCCGAGGCCCAGGCCAACGAGAAGGCCAGCAAGGTCGTCGACAAGGACCGCTACGCGCGCGCCGCCGAGGCCTACGAGTTCTACCTGGCCAACTTCCCCGAGGCGCCCGACGCCGCCGAGCTGCGCTACCTGCGCGCCGACATCCTGTACTTCAAGCTGGGCCGATACGAGGACGCCGGCCGTGAGTACCTGGCCGTCGGCAAGACCCAGCCGGTCGGCAAGTACCACAAGGACGCCCTGCTGCAGGCCATGGGCTCGTTTGAAAAGGTCCGCAAGCCGATCGCCGGAAGCGGCAAGCGCGAGATCACCGACAGCGATCGCCTGTTCGGCGAGGCGGCCGACCTCTACGCCACGCTGTTCCCCAACGACAAGGAGATCGTGACCGTCATCTACAAGAACGGTCAGTTCTTCTTCGACTACGGCGACTACGACGAGGCGGTGAAGCGCTTCGGCCTGATCGTCGAACGCTATCCGGACGATCCGAACGCGGGCGCGGCCGGCGACCGCATCCTGCAGGCGCTGGACAGGGCCAAGAACTACGAGAACATCGAGAGCTGGGCGCGGCGGTTGAAGAAGACCAAGGCGTTCGCGTCGAAGGACGAGCAGGACCGCCTGGACAAGCTGATCGTCGGCGCGGTGATGAAGTCGGGCGAGAAGTACGCCGAGAGCGGCGACTACGAGAAGGCCGCCGCCTTCTTCCTGCGCGTGCCGCACGAGTACCCCGGCAACGGCAACGCCCCCAAGGCGCTCAACAACGCCGCGGCGGTGTACGAGAAAGAGAAGAAGCAGGACGAGGCGGTCGCCACGTACAAGGAGCTGGCCGACAAGTACCCGTCGGCCAGCGAGGCGCCGGAGGCGCTGTTCACCGCCGCGCGCATCGAGGAGAACATCGCCTACTACGACAAGGCGGCCGGCCTTTATGAGCAGCTGGCGCAGAAGTACCCGCAGAACGGGCACGCCGCCGACGCGCTCCGCAGCGCGGGCGTCCTGCGCCAGAGCCTGGGGCAGCACGATCGCGCCATCAAGCACTACGGCGAGTACGCGCGCCGCTACAAGGACCGCCCCGACGCCAAGGACGTCGCCTTCCAGGCGGCCGTGGTCCGCGAGGATCAGAAGGACTGGCGCGGCGCCGCCGCCAGCTTCGCCGCCTACAGCAAGGTCTATCCGGGCGACAGCAAGACCGTCGAGGCGCTGGCCCGCGAGGCGGACGCGCACCTCAAGGCGGGCAACGACGCCGCCGCCAAGGAGACGGCCGCGCGGGCGCTGGCGGTCTACAAGAAGGGACACGGGGACGAGAGCACGTACTACGGGGCGCAGGCCCGCTACATCGAGGGCGAGCTGGCCTACCTGGACTACGAGCGGATCAAGATCGCCGGCAAGCCGCGGCAGCTCGGCAAGGTGCTGGAGGAGAAAGCCAAGCGCCTGGAAGAGGCGAAGGCGATCTACCTGGACGTCGTCACCTACCGCTCGCCGGAGTGGGCCACCGCCGCCCTGCTGCGCATCGGCCAGGGCTACGAGGCCTACGCCAAGGCGATGCGCAACGCGCCGGTGCCGAAGGACCTCAAGGAAGACGAGAAGCAGATGTACCGCGACGAGCTGGAGAAGGTCATCGTGGTCATCGAAGACAAGGCCATCGACGCGTACAAGTCGGGCTACGCGCGCGCGCTGCAGATCGGCGTCTACAACAAGCACACGCAGGCGATCCGCCAGGCGCTGTCACGCCTGGCCGAGAACGAGTTCCCCAACGAGGCCGAGCTGCGCCTGTCGACCCGCCCGGGCGAACCGCGGGTGACGATGGATCGCATCGAGGAGATCCGCCGTGATCGGTAACCGCGCGCTCGCACGCCGGCTCGGCCTCGCCACGCTGCTGGTCGCCGGCTGCGCGCACAAGGCGCCGGCGCCGGGGACGGCCGCGGCGAACCCGATCGCGCCGGTGGCGCTGCCGAAGACCAGCCCCGAGGCGCAGGCGGCGTTCGACGAAGGGGTGCGGGTCATGCGCATGGGGCGCAAGCACTACAAGGACGCCATCGAGCCGTTCACGCGCGCGACGCGCCTGGACAGCCGCCTCTATGAAGCCTGGCACGACCTGGGCGTGATCCAGACCGCGCTCGGCGCCTACGACGCGGCCGTCGACGACTTCAAACGGGCGCTCGACATCCAGCCCGGCGCGCGCGAGACGGTGCTGGCCTACGGCGAGGCGTTGCGGCGCGCCCACGACGGCAAGAAGGCCGGCGAGGTCTACGCCCGCTGGCTCAATTCGGATCCCAACGACTTCGAGATGCGCGCGCGTTACAGCCAGGTGCTCCGGGAAGCGGACTCGCTGGACGAGTCGCTGGAGCAGGCGCGGCTGCTGCTCACGGAGGCAGGTGGGAACGTCTCCCACACCGTGATTGCCTATAACGCTTTGTCGCTCACGTACTATAAAATGGGGAAGTTCGAACTTGCAGAGACTGCGCTCCACAAGGCCGCAGATCTCGATCCCAAGAGCGCTTTCGTCTGGAACAACCTGGGTCTCGTTGCGTTCGAACGAGGTCATGACCAGGAGGCTTTCTTGGACTTTCAAAAGGCTTCGGAGCTCGATCCCAAGTACGTCCAAGCCCGCTTGAACAAGGCGGTCGTCTACCTGGACTGCGGCGACTACAAGCGCGCGCGCGCCGACCTCGAGAAGGCGGTGGAGATCGATCCGAATGACGTCGAGGCGCAGGTGGCGCTGGGCGTCGCCTCGCGCGGCGACGGCAAGATGGATGAGGCGCGCCGCGCCTACGAGCGCGCGCTGGACATCGAACCCGACTACCCGGCCGCGCTCTACGACATGGGCGTCCTCTACATGGACTTCGACAAGGACGCCGGCAAGGCCAGGGACTTCCTGGGCCGCTACCTGCAGGCGGTCGGCAAGGACGACGCGCGCCGCGCCGACGCGGCGTCGCGCCTCAAGGAGCTCAAGCCGTGAAGCGCGCGGCGGCGGCGGCCGCTCTCCTGCTGCTGGCGACCGGCGCGGCGAACGCCAAGCCGGCCAAGCGCCGGGCGCCCGCCCACCACGCGGCGCCTTCGCACGCGCCGGCGCCGGCCCATGCCCAGGAACAGACCGTCACCACCGCGGCGCCCGTCGCCGACACCGCGTCCGACGGCGCGGGCGAATCGTCGGCGCCCGCCGAGACCAAATCGGGGGGCAAGAACCTGAAGACAAAGACCTACACCTTCGGCGCCATGGACGTGGAGGGCAAGCTCAAGACCCCGCAGCTGCTGTACTTTTTGAATCGGGTCCAGCTGGAGCTGGACATGTCTGCCCCCGACAAGCGCTCCTTCATGAAGGAGCTCTCGCAAAGCGCCGATGACAAGAGCCTTTGACATGAACAGACAAGGGCGGTGACATCGTGGCGACCACACACTCGCATGCCTACCCTCCTCCGCCGCCCGCGCCTCAGCCGGCGCGCCGGCGTACGGCGCCCATCTCCGTGACCAGCCACGCCATGTTGCAGATCGCGATGATCTGGCGCGGCAAGATCATCGGCTACCGGCTGCTGTCCCGCCGGCGCAAGGTGACGGTCGGCCCGTCGAAGCGCGCCACGCTGACCACGCCGCCGCTGGGCGGGCGAAACAAGTTCTTGCTGCTCCGGCCGCGCCGCGACGGCTACGTCCTGCACCTGGCGCCCGAGCTGCGCGGCGAGCTGCACCTGGCGGGCGTGGCGACCTCCGTCGCCGACGTCGCCTCCCGCGACGTCGATCTCGCCCGCGGCGACAAGGCCAAGCTGATCTTCGCCGACGGCAGCGACCTGCGGCTGGAGATCCGCTGGGTCGACCCGCCCGACCGCATCGCCCGCCCCCGCTTCCGCGATCCGCAGATGGTGCAGATCACCGTCGGCACCAGCGTCGTGCTGGGCGCGCTGGCGCTGCTGCTGCACCTCATGTGGGAGAAGGAAGAGCCGCGGCCGCCGCTGGCGCTGACCGCCGAGCGCATCGCCAAGATCGAGGCGCCGCAGGCGCTCGAGTTCGAGAAGAAGGAGGTCGTCAAGCAGGAGAAGGACAAGGCGGAGGAGAAGTCCAAGGAGAAGGAAGGTCAGACCAAGCGCGCCAAGGACAAGGCCGGCCGCCTGGGACGCACCGACGCCACCCAGAAGGACACCATCATCCCGAAGGGCAAGGACGACGTCCTGCGCGAGAAGGTGCACCAGGTCGGCATCCTGAGCGTGCTCGGCCACGACAAGGCCCCCGGCTCCGGTCTCTCCAAGCTGTTCGCGCAGACCAACGAGGTCGAGCAGGCGATGGCCGGCATGGCGGGCGCCAAGCTGGCCGTGGGGCGCGGCTCGGGCGGCCTCGCCACCAGCGGCTCCGGCCCGGGCGGCGGCGGCACCGGCTACGGCCACATCTACGGCTCCGGCAGCCTGGACACCGGCGGCCGCGGCGCGCACGGCCACGGGCGCGGCCCCAAGCTGGCCGAGCGCGGCGAGCACGAGGTCTCGGTCGGCCTCGGCTCGGGCGGCGGCGACGCCGACGGCTCGCTGTCGAAGGAGCAGATCGCCAAGGTCGTCCGCGCCCACCTGGCGGGCGTGAAGTACTGCTACGAGAAAGAGCTGCAACACAAGTCGTCGCTGGCGGGCGGCGTCGACATCTTCTGGGTCATCCAGCCCGACGGCACCGTCAGCAAGGCCAACGTCAAACAGAGCACGATGAACGACGCCGCCGTCGAGGGTTGCATCGTCCGGCAGGTCAAGCAGTGGCAGTTCCCCAAGGCGCCGGGCCAGACGATCGTCGGGCGCTACCCGTTCATCTTCAAGGGTGGGAATTGATCGGCAAGCGGCACCTCACGGCGATGCTCTGGCTGCTGGCGCCGCTGGCGGCCGGCTGCGACGACCTGAACACGCCGATCTACTTCGACTCACCGACCCCGCTGCTGGAGGTGACCGGTCTGGACGCCATGGGGAACCCGGGGCGCGCCGAGAACGGCATGACCCTCCGGTTCCGCAACCCGACCAAGCAAGAGCGCGCGGCGCTGGACACGCAGGCCACCGCGCTGGGGTTCAAGGTCCCCTGGATCCAGCGGGCGCACGTCCACCTGGAGCTGTCGTACCAGGTCACGAACCTGGACAGCACCGACGGGACGTTCGCGATCGGCCTGGACGGCGCCGACGAGTACACGAAGTACGACGAGAACATCGTGGCGATGACGTTGCAGCAGGGGAACAACAACCCGCCCGTCTACATCCCGCTCATCCCCGTGACGCCGCAGCTGCTCGCCGCCGGCCAGACCGTCTCCGGGCTCGTCCGCGAGGACGACTTCAACGAGGCCGAGCTGGACCTGGACGCCATCGGCCGCTGGATGGCGCCGTTCAACGCCGTGCTCATCAACAACTCGCAGGTCAACCCGATCGGCCTGTCGATGGTGCCGCCGAACGTGGTGATCCCGGCGCTGATCGAGGTCGACGTGAACTTCTCCGCCAACCAGCACATGCGATGCAATTACGTCGTCCGGGTGCGCGACGACGACGACCAGCTGCTGCACGACACGACGAACACGCTGTTCTCGCCGACGCCGACGCTGTTCCAGCCACCCGCGATGACCGACTAGGGGCCCTTGAGACCACGACTTCGGAAGCTGATGGCGGCAGGCGTGACGTCTTGGCTGCTGGCGGTGGCGCTCCCCGCCCGCGCCCAGGTGACCGCGGAGCCGGCGGCGGTCGTCTTTCCCGACCCGGCCAAGTTCGCGCGCGGCCTCTACACCGAGGGTGAGCTGGGGGCGGTGGCGTTCTTCGGCAAGGCCGGCGACGTCGTGTCGCCCGGGTTCGCGATCGGGGCGCGCCTCGGCTACGACCTCACCCCCTGGCTGGCGCTGCAGGCCCACTTCCTCGGCTCGACCCATCAGCTGACCGGCGACAACCCGCTCAACGGCCAGCTGCTGCAGACCTATCAGGCGATGATCGAAGGGAAGCTCACCGCCCGGTTCGGACAGACGTCGCTGTTCGGCGAGGGAGGGATCGGCGCCGCGCGGCTCTCGACCAACGCGCTCTACGCGCTGATGGTCGAGCCGCGCTACCGCGTCGGGTTCGTCGCCGGCGGCGGCGCCGGCCTCGACTATCACTCGCTCTCGCGACACTTCTCGGTCGGGCTGCGCGGCGACTTCCTGCTCATGACCGACCTGACCAGCAGCCAGGAGCTGATCGCCACCACCTACCTGAGGTACACGTTTTGAGGCGGTCGCTCGTCCGGGCCGCGCTGCTGGCCGCGCTCGCCTCGGCGGGCTGCCAGACCGTCGACCTCGGCACGCCGCCCGCCGACGTGAACGCCTGCGAGCCCAGCCAGCAGTTCTTCATCGATCAGATCTGGCCGAACTTCCTGGGACAGACCTACACCGGCGGCGTTCACTGTTACGACAGCCAGTGCCACGACCCCGGCGCGGGCCGCCAGCTATCGCTGACGAACCCGATCGAGGCCGGGACGGTGCCGCTGCCGACGGACTGGGCCAACAACTATGCCTCCGCCGCCAGCCTGATGAACTGCGCCGACCCGACGTCGAGCCTGCTGCTGCTGGTCCCCGAAGGGGGGATGTCCCACGGCGGCGGCACGCTGATCATGCCGAACGGGCCGGAGGCGACGCTGATCGACATGTGGGTGAGCGCGCCGTGAGCTCGCGCGCGATCGTCGCCGCCGCCTGCCTGGCCGGCGCCGTCGCGGCGCCGGTCGCGGCGCGCGCCGACGATCAGGCGCTGGTGCGCGTGATCGCCGAGGAGGCGCAGGTCCACACGGGCCCCGGCTTCGGGTTTCGCGTCGTCTACCGCGCGCACCTGGACGAGGTGCTGCCGGCGATCGGCCGCGCCAGCCACGACCACTGGTTCCGCGTCGAGCTGCCCGACGGCACCTACGGCTGGATCCTGGGCGACGAGGTCTACCCGCTGGACGTCGACACCTCGGCCGCGCACGAGGGACCCTCGATCTGGCGGCGGATGGGGACGGCCGTCTTCTCGCCGCCGCCGCTGGAGGAGAACAACGTGGGCTTCACCTTCTCGGCCGGCGTGCTGGGCGGCGACGGGATGTTCCTGTTCCGGCCGTCCTGGCTGCTGGCGCCGCACGTCTCGCTGGAGGCCATGTTCGGCGAGACGGTGGGCGACCAGGTCGACGTCATCTACGCCGGCGGCGGGTTCAACGCCTTCCTGTTCGCGTCGTCACCGGTCACGCCGTTCGTGGGCGCGGCCGCCGGCGGCGCCTTCGGCCGCAAGAAGGCCGACCAGTTCGCCGACGTCCAGACCGGCAACTACTCGATGGTGAACGCCGGCGGCGGCCTCATCGTCGCGCTCAAGAAGCGCCTCACGCTGCGCGGCGACGCGCGCCAGTACGTCATCTTCGACGCCAACCACACCCAACGAATCCAGGAGTACTCCGGTGCTTTGTCGGTTTATTTCTAAGCGTTTTCGGGCGGCGACGCTGGCCGTCGCGCTGCTGGCGGGCGGGAGCGGCGGGTGCGCGGCGTCGAAGTGGACGGTGAAGCCGCACCAGCGCGAGCTGCTGGCCGACCGGATCATGCAGCTGGACGCCGATCCGCAGGAGCAGTCGGCCGAGCAGCACATCCTCGAGAACCGCGAGGGGGCGGTGGGCGGCAGCGGCACCTCGGGTGGGGGGTGCGGTTGCAACTGAGACGCCCCGCGCTGCTGGCGCTGGTCATCGCCGGGCCCCTGCTGGGCACGCCCGCGCGCGCCGACAACCCGACCGAGGCCGCGGCGCGCCTGACCTACTTCCGCGAGCCCTCGTCGCAGAACAAGGGGATCAGCGTGGTCCACCCGCAGGTCGACGCCACGGCGCCGATCGCCGGCGG
The DNA here is from genome assembly GCA_964618005.1 of uncultured Myxococcales bacterium. Lineage (GTDB taxonomy): Bacteria > Myxococcota_A > Polyangia > Fen-1088 > Fen-1088 > JADGRB01. Next base: position 10,686 of record CAZTZM010000402.1, on the reverse strand, counting down.
TCTGGGCATCGCTGCCGGCTGGGAGGCGGACGCCGTCAGCGGCGCCTCGCCGGCCATCTTCGGCCCGCACACCGGCGTCGACGCGGTGACCACCGCGACGCAGTTCCACGACTTCCGGCAGGTGGCCCACGGCGGCCTCAGCTACAACCGCCCCGACGCCGGCATCTCCGCCTCCTACGCCTACGGCTGGGAGCACGACTACCGCTCGCACTCGCTCTCCGCCACCACCCACGACGATCTCTACGACCACAACTTCACGCTGGCCCTGGCCTACTCGCACAACTGGGACCGCGTCTGCGACGCCAACAACAATGCCGCCGAGTCGCCGCTGGAGCTGCACGCCCTCACCTCCTCCGCGCACTGCTTCACATCGGCGTCCGACGTGGCCACGCGGCCGCTGAGCATCGACGCCTTCGAGCCGTCGCTCTCCTGGACCATGACCCCGCGCCTGGTCGTGCAGGGGGGCGGGACGATCCAGATCCTCGACGGCTTCCAGTCGAACCCCTACCGCAGCGTGCGCGTCGGCGGTCAGGGCCAGACGCCGCAGGAGCACGAGCCGACCTACCGCCAGCGCTACGCCGTCTTCGGACGCATGGGCTACGCCTTCCCGCAGTGGCGGGCGTCGAGCATCGCCATGGTCCGCCTGTATCAGGACAGCTGGGCGATGCAGGCGGTGACCGGCGACGTGGTGGTGAACAAGTACCTCACCGACGTGATGCTGCTGTCGCTGCGCGGCCACTATCACCTGCAGAGCGGCGCCAGCTTTTACCGCGACGGCGTCGGCTACCGCGAGAACGGCCCGGCCGGACAGTACTGGACCGGCGACCGCGAGCTGTCGCCGATGAGCAACTACCTGGTCGGGGGGCGGATGGCGTTCCTGCGCCGCCCGCAACAGCAGCGCTCGACCTGGTTCGCCGAGATGGAGGCGGACGTGAAGTACGAGCTGCTCGTCTATCAGCTCGCCTCGATCAACGCCCCGAACTACGATCGCCCCTATGCGCACATCCTGCAGGGGTCGCTGGCGATCCGTTTCTGAAGCACGGATCAATTGAATTGACCGCGTCGGGGAAGGACGGGCTTCGCCCGGCTGGATTGGATCGCCGCGACGCTCTGCGGCTGCTTTTGGCGGGGGCCGCGACCGGCTGCACGCGCGCGGCATCCAAGCTCACAATGCAAAACCGCCACGAACGCCCCAGCGGCGCGGCGATGCCGGCGATCTTTCTCGCGCACGGGTCGCCGCTGCTCCTCGACGACAAGGGGTGGGTCGCGGAGCTGGCTGCCTGGGGGCGCGCCCTCCCCCGCCCGCGCGCGATCCTGATGCTGTCGGCGCACTGGGTGGAGCGGCCCATCACCATCGGGGCGACCGAGAAGGTGCCGCTGGTCCACGACTTCTACGGGTTCCCGGCCAAGTACTACGAGGTCACCTACGACGCGCCCCCGGCGCCCGAGCTGGCCGCGCGCCTCACGGGGCTGCTGGCGGACCAGCCGATCGCCCACACGCCGGACCGCGGCCTGGACCACGGCGCCTACGTCCCGCTCGTCGCGATGTACCCCGCGGCCGACGTGCCGGTGCTGCAGGTCTCGCTGCCGACGCTGGCGCCGGCGGAGCTTTTCGCGCTGGGGCGCTTCCTGGCCCCGCTGCGCCGCGAAGGGGTCCTCATCGTCGGCAGCGGCTTCCTCACGCACAACCTCCGCAGCATGGACTTTCGGCCCGACGCGCCGCCGCCGGCCTGGGCGCAGGAGTTCGACGCCTGGACCGCCGACGTGCTGGCCCGGCGCGACGTCGATGCCTTGCTCGACTACCGGCAGCGTGCACCCGGCGTGCAGCAGGCGCTCCCCACCCACGAACACTTCGTGCCTGTGGTGACCGCCCTGGGCAGCGCCATCGACGACCCGGGGGCGCTCCCCACGTTCCCGATCGTCGGCTTCACGTACGGATCGGCGACGCGAAGATCGCTACAGCTCGGTTGAGGGGTGCCGGGTCGGGGCCAGACCGGGCTAGACCGGGCTAGACCCATTTCAGGTTGAACTGACTGGGTAGATTCGAGGCCTGGGAGCGAGCCCGCCGTATCCGCGCGTCCGGCGAGCGCGACCAAGCGGCGGTTACCTTCGTTTAGGGGCGGAGCGTCCGCGCCGCGCGGTAGCCACAAGCGACGGCCGCTAGAGAGCCCCGCGGGCGCCTGCCCAGATTTCGTGCGGGCTCGAAGCGCGCGGCTCGAGTCACTGCCGACGGTCGCGATGGCGCTCGCCGGCCGCGCGGAAACGGCGGGCTGGCGCCCCCAGCCGAGCAAGCGCCCTCGACCCTCGATCAGATGGCGCTAGCGAGGACGGAAGAGGTGTTCGATCGCGGCGTCGATGCCGTCGAGGCCGGGCTTGAAGAAGACCGGGGCGTCGACGGTGACGGCCAGCATGGGGTCGTTGGAGGCGGTGATGGCCATGCGGGGGAGCGCCCGAAGAGGTCCCTGGCGCAGGTCGCGCATGAACTTGGCGCCCAGCCGGGACGGCAGGTCCAGGTCGACCAGGACCAGCCCGGGCGGCTCAAGCCGCAGGATCTCGGCTGCCTCGACCTCTGTCTCCGCGCAGCGGACGCCGAAGCCCTCGGCCAGCGCCAGCTCGAGCAGCAGGTCGCGCGCCTCGGGGTCGTGGGTCAACGCCAGGATGGACGCCGAGGACGTGAGCGGGACAGGGGTCGGCATATCGCGGGCGGGCGAGCTGGCTTCAGGGAACCGAGAAGACGCGAGGAGCACAACTTCTAATATCGCTGGCTTGTGTTTCGCCCGGTTTTCGGCGCGGCGATCTTTTAGTAACAGATAGCCACGGGCGCCGCGTGACGGCCCCTGCGCTACTGCAGCGGCTGAGGATTGGCGTAGCGCGACAGTGAGCTCGAGGCCCCGGTCAGGGCGTCGGCGTTGACGGCCACGTCCAGCTCGGAGCCGGACAGGCTGCCGTGGCAGCCGGCGCAGATGGCGTTGAACACCGCACGGGGCGGGCCGGGGGTGATGTACTCACCGGCGGTGACCTGGTGCTCCTCGGACATGGTGAAGAGCGCGTTGCCGCTCGCGTCGTCGAACTCGAGGATCAGGGGCTTGCCGGCCGGGACCAGCGCCATGAGCGAGTGGTCGCTCATGAGCGGGGCCGATCCGACCACCGTGCGCTGGGTGTAGGTCTGCTGCGAGCCCGACAGCGTCACCGTCGCCGGCGTGGCGCCCGCCGGCGGCGGCTGCTCCTCGTAGACCTTCAGCGACGCCGCGGCATCGAAGGCCGCCACGTCGCGCCCGCGGCGCAGGTTGGCGCCCAGCAGCGTGGCCAGTACCGGGACATCCGGGAAATGCATGACGCCGCTGTTCGCCGTGTTGGGATTGTCGGCGTGGCCGCCGAAGACCAGCTGCGGCAGGTTCGTGAACAGCTCCGTCTCGCCGCGCTTGTAGCCCAGCGCCGCCTCGACGTACGACAGCGACCCGTCGCTGGCCAGCGCGCGCTGCGCGCCGGTCTGCTGGTTGACGGCCACCAGCGCGTACTGCGGAACGTCCGTCATCGCGTTCGCCACGTTCTTGGCGTAGGAGGCCAGGATCTCGCCGTTCGGCAGCGAGAACGGCGACCGGTAGGCCCCCACCGTGGCGCCCGTGCCGGTGGCCGCCGGGTCGACGATGACCATCGACTTCAGGAACGACACGTCGGTGCGGTCGGCCTCGAACGGGCCGATCGACCGGTTGAAGGTGGCCAGCGTCCCGCCGCCGCCCAGCGCCCCGGGGTCCGACAGGATCAGGATGAAGTTGCGGTCGAGCCCCTCACGGATCTCCGTCGCCTGCTGGTAGCCGACCGACGGGTACAGGGTCGGCGAGAACGTATCCGTCGACTGCGCGCGCTGGGCCAGCAGCGGGTGATAGTCGGTCAGGTCCCAGTTCATGCGGCGGCCCGACAGCTGATAGAACTCCGGCGTCGCCTTCTCGGCGGTGAAGCTGACCCGCCCGTCCTGCATGAAGGCCGGCGCCAGCTCCGAGTTCAGCAGGAAGGTCATCTGCTGGGGGTTGCTGAAGTCGTAGGTGAAGGTCCCCGGCGCCGACGGCGAGACCCGGAACAGGTCAGAGTTGGGCAGAAAGTTCTTCAGCGTCAGCGTTCCGGAGCGGGTCGAGGCGAACACGATGGTGTTGTCGGGCGCGAACACCGGATCGAAGTTGTGCACCCGGACACCGCCCACCATCTGGCCGCCGTCGGTGGTGAGCTGGGTGCAGGTGCCACCCGCCACGTCCAGCATCCAGAGATCGAGGCCGCTGGAGGCGCCCGGCCGCGCCGCGAACACCACCTTGCTCCCGTCGTAGCTCCACTCGGGGCCGCGGACATCGACGTCCTGCCCGCTGAGGCCGGCGCAGGGACCGAGCGCGCTGCGGACGTTGCCCACGCTGGTGACGGTGCCGGTCGCGTCCAGCGTGGCGTCGGCCAGCTTCAGGTCGGCGCCGCCCTCGTAGGTGTCGAACTGCAGCAGGGTGTCGCCGTTCGGCGGCCGGGACACGAAGACCAGCGGCAACACGTCGCCGCTGTTCATCGCCGAGACGTTGGCCGCCCGGTCCTGGCGCTCGGCCTGCTGCCAGGCCTGGAAAACGCAGTAGGCGCGCGTGTTGGTGGTCGGGTCGAACGGCTGCGGGCAGGGCGTGTCGACGGAGACGTTCTCGTCCTCCAAGATCGCGCCCGCGCGGTGGGTGGTCCCCCCCTCGCTGGCCAGGATGTTCTTCTTCACCGCGCGCGACTGCTTCAGATCGACGGTGTCGAAGGCCATGAAGTCGTCGGCCAGCGCGTGATAGTTGCGGGTCAGCGCCGCGGGCGCGAAGAACCCGAACGCGCCCGAGCGGAGGCGGAAGTCGTTGAAGCCGTCGGGGCTGTGGCACCCCTCCAGGTCGCAGCCGCGCACCAGCAGCTTCGGCATGACGTTCGCCTCGAAGAACATCTGGCCGGCGGTCTTGGGGCCGTACACCAGCGGGTTGGCCTGGGCCTCCGTCGCCCACGCTTCCCACGACAGCCAGGTCGGGTCCATCCGGTTCTGGAAGAACGTGCCGCCGGTGTGGCTGACGCCGCCGGCCCCCGGGGCCAGCGGGCGCAGCAGGATCTCGCTCTGATCGACGTTGATCCCCGCCTGGACGACGAAGCCGGCCGCCTGGGCGTAGTTGAACGCCAGCTGGTCGTCGTCGCTGCCGCAGGTCAGGTAGAGGTCGGCCTGCGGCGAGCCGTGGCAGCTGCCGTACGTGCAAGACGCCGTGAGCATCGGCTGCACGTTGTTCACGAAGTCCATATACGCCTGCGTGGTGGTGTCGACGGGGATCCGCTGGCTGGCCGGCGGCAGCGCGGTGTTGCAGGCGCCGGTTCCCTGATTCGCCGTCGGCGTCGGCGCGATGCCGTTGATGTTGGCGCCATTGTCGAGCCAGGTCTTGAGCTCGAAGTAGGCCGCCGAGTTCGGCTGGATCAGCGTGCCGCCGCTGTGCTTGATCTCGCTCTGGTAGAAATTCTGCTGGTAAGGGATCTGGATGCTCGAGGCCGGCATGGTCTTGAGCAGCAAGAGCGGCTGCGGGTAGCTGCCGTATTTGCGGAGCACGTCCCGCCGCTTCTGGACGCCGTCGAAGGACGACAGGTCCAGGTTCCCCAGCGCGGTGGTGATCCCGGTCGTGGGATCGGTGGTCGGCTTGTGACAGGGCGAGGTGTTGCCGACGCAGGAGGCGTTGAAGATCGGCTGGATGTGAACGTCGTAGAAGTGCTCTTCAGCCGGCTGATTGACGTGACAGCCGGCCAGCACCGCCCCCGCGGCCAGGCCCAGACAGACATGTGCGAGAGAACGCATGAGGGGGCGCTCGATTGTATCAGGAGCTGCGCTTCGACTGAACGGTCAAACTCCCTGAGCCGTTTGTCGTCGCCCCGCGCAGCGGGGAGAGAATAAGGAGAGGGGCTCCGTCGAGACTAGTTCGTCAGTTTCGACTGGGCGGCGCGGGCCAACGAGCGGACGAGCGGGCTGGGATCATTGGCGGCGGCGTTCTGGAGCGCGGCGCCCGCCACCGAGGCCGAGGCGCCAATCTCGCCCAGGGCCCAGGCGGCCTGCTTGCGGACCGTCTGGGACGAATCGCCCAGCGCGGCGACCAGGGCCTGGGCGCCGCCCGCGTACTTGAACATTCCGATCGTGACCACCGCCGCCGATCGAACGCCGTCGTCCGAATCGGTCACCAGCGGCGCCGCCACGCTGCCGTCGCGGAAGCCGGGGATCGTCCGCAGCGCCAGCAACGAGGCCGACCGGACCTGCGGGTCGCTGTCGGCCAGCGCGGCGGTCAGGTACTGCGTCCCGGCCGGGCGCCCGATGGTTCCCAGCGCCATGGCCATCTCGGCGCGCGCCGCGCCCGAGAAGGTCGGGTTCGACAGCGCCGCGCCCAGGGCCGGGATCGACGACACGTAGTGCAGCTCACCGAGCACGTCGGCGGCGTTGAGCGCCGCGGTCGAGTCGGGCTGCGACAGCCGATTCAGCATCTGCACCTGCACCTGCTTGGCCACCGCCCGCCGCGCCAGCCACCAAGCCGCCACCCGGCGAACCCGGTAGTCGGGGTGGTCGACCAGCGGCGTGACCAGGTCCACGCAGGCCGAGCAGACCAAGAATTCCGCGCGCTCCAGCTCGGCCTGGATGGCGTCGACGGAGTTGGCGGCGATCGCCTGCTGGATGGCCTGTGGGCTGCCGCCGGTTCCGGCGCGGGCCGTCCCGGCCGTGGCGAGGGCCAGACCCAGCGTGGCGACGATTGCGAGCTTCTGAGCGTTCATGTCGATGGTTCGCATGGTCATTGGCTCCCGTCGGTTAGTTCGAACCGGCCTCGTCCAGGTTCTCGCGGAAGAAGTACTCGCCGCCCATGTCGATGTTCAGGCCGAGCAGGTAGACCTCATCCGGCGTCAGCTCCGTGCCGCCCACGTCGGTCGGGTGCGGCTTCAGGCCCGGCGTCAGGCGCACCGTCGTGTCGACCGACGGAAGGCGCTGCGGCGGGTTCAGGTACTGGGTCATGAGCGGGCTGGTCTCCGCCGAGGCCGCCACCACGTAGTTGGGTTGCGTCCCCGTGATGCTGACGACATCGTCGCCCAGGATCTCGCCCAGGCCCATCAGCGACAGGTACGAAGCGGTGAAGTCACCCGTCATCCGCTCGCCGACCGTGACGGTGAGCTTCTGGCCGCGCAGGTCGAACACGAACGTCTGCGACGTGCCGCTGGTCATGTCCGTGACGGTGTAGCTGGGGTTGTACGACTGGCTGGCGTCGCCGTTGTGGCAGGTGGCGCACTTGGCGTCGAGGATCGGCTGGATGGCCAGGTCCCACGGAACGCCGCGGATGTCGTTGTCGCCCGGGTTCGCCGTGTTGGTGCCGGCCGGCAACACGCCGTTCGTCAGCGCGTAGGCGATCTTCGACACGCGGCTGGCGCGCGGCGTGTCCAGATTGATCGGTCCGTGCACGACGGCCATGGTCTCGCCCGGCGTCAGGGTGGTGGGCGCGGTGCGGTTCTCGTGGCAGCCGCCGCAGAACCGCGACTCGCCGGCGCGGCCGCTGAACCAGATGTCCTCGTTGGCGACCGGCGTCCCCATGGCGGTCCCGTTCGGCGTGTTGCTGTTGACCGGCGCCGAGAAGCCGAACTTGTCGATCAGCTGGATGTGCAGCGGCACGTTGGCCGGCACGTCGGCCGCGAACGAGCCGTCCGCCTGCAGCGGGATCTCGCCGTAGCGCGACTGCCCGTCGAAGTCGGTCGTCCCGAACATGTCCACGCCGCCCTCCTCGGCCGAGAACCCCTCGATGAGCCGCACCTTCTGCACCGTATTCGGCGGGATGGTGAACAGCGACGTGTTGTAGACGTTCAGGGCGCCGACCGTCGTGCTGGCACTGTTGCTGGTGATCCCCGAGGCCAGCACCGCCGGCTCCGCGCGCGGCTTGACCGGGCGGGGCAGGATGTCCCAGTAGTTCGGGTCGTCATAGATCGGCGAGCGGCCGCCGTTGCTGGCGCTGGCGTTGCTGCTGTCGAGCACGTAGATGCCGAACTGCGCGTTGGTCATGGCGCGCGCCAGTTCCTCCGACTCGACCGGGCCGTCCGACCAGGAGGTCAGGAACTGCCCCGGCGCCTCGTCACCCACCGGCTCGGCGTCGTAGTAGCGGCCGATCCCCTGCGAGCTGGGCGTGTTGGTGCCCGGAACCAGGGGGGTCAGGTCCTGATACCAGGAGTACTTCTCGCTGCCGTTCAGGTTGATGAGGTAGAGCTTCCCGGCCTGCAGCGTCCGATCGCGCGAGGTCGCCACCGCGATCACCTGGGTGTTGGTCGGCGCCGCCGGATCCATCCCGTCGCCCAGCGACGGGTCGGCGCTGGGGTTCGGCGTGAAGGGGGTCGTCTTCACGAACCGCGCCTTGAGGAAGCTGTTGGTGGCGTTCTCGCCCCCCTGCTCGTCGCCGAACGCCTCCTTCATGCCGGTCATGTCGGCGTTCATCATGCGCAGGTGTCCGGTGTTGACCGGACCCATGTGCATCCACTCCGTGTACAGCAGGTGGCCGTCGGGCAGCAGCGCCGGCGACACGCGGTGGGAGACGTTGCGCGGTCCCAGCGTCAGGCCCGTGCCGCTGGTGGAGATCGAGCCGACCTGCGCGGTCGTGGCGCGCTCATACTCGTCGCGGAACTGCTGCGAGGTCGGGTCGGTGTCGGCCTCGACGTTGCGGTTGGTCATGAACAGGATCTGATTGCCGGGCGCGAACGTCGGGTAGACGTAGTCGTTCCCGCCGCTGGTCAGCTGCTGCAGGTTCGTACCGTCCAGGTTCATCGAGTAGAGCTGGAAGTGGCCGTCGCCGGGCAGCTGCGCCGAGAAGACCACCGACGTGGCGTCGAACGACAGGTCGTAGGCCTGCACGTCCGAGCCGGTCACGCAGTTGTTGATGTCGGTCTGCGCGGCGCTGGCGCCCAGGATCTGGGTGCAGACGGCCGTGTTCGGGAACAGCACGGTGAGCTGCCCGTCGGCCGAGGGCGGCGACAACATCGACAGGCGGCCGCCCGCGTGGAAGGTGTCGTAGTCGAAGACGTTGCCCTCGTCATTGTGCGGCGTCCGCTGCAGGAACGTGATCGCCCGGACGTCGGCCGGAAGGGCACTGGCGTTGCCGCTGGTCTTGCTCGTCGAGCTGCACCCGACGCCGGTGGCCATGGCGGCGACGAGGACACCGGACCACAGCAACCACAGCGCTTTCACCGTGAGCTTGTCTCGCATGACGCTCTCCATGGTTCGCCACATTACGCAATAAGGGGGCCAATCAGCCAGACGAACAAACCCGCCGAATGCCTGGGCTCCGCCGCGGATGGAGGCCCTTTGTTGCGCAACCACAAAGCCCCGCAGATCCGCGGGCCGCGGCGGGTCTCGCGAAGAAAACCGCAGGTTTGGGCCGTAAAGCGGGGATTTCGGATGTTGCGCAACACCGCAACCACGATCACTCGAAGCCGGGCGGCTTCCGGTCTATCTCAGAACCCTCGGACGGGTTCCGAACCTCCCGCGATGCGATCATCCGCTTCTGATACTCTGGACCGGGATGTCGGCTGGCGATCCGCCTGCAAGCGCGGCCGAGGCGCGCCTCGGCGACGGCCGTCCGATCGGCCGCTACGAACCGATTCGCAGGCTGGCCGTCGGCGGCATGGCCGAGATCTACCTGGCGCGACTCCGGGGCGTGGGTCCGGAAGGGTTCGAGAAGCTGGTGGTGCTGAAGCGGATCCTGCCGCAGCACGCGCTCGATCCCGAGATGCTGCGCATGTTCCTCGACGAGGCGCGGCTGTCGGCGACGCTGACCCACCCGCACATCACGGAGGTCTACGACGTCGGCGCCGACCGGGAGGCGCCGTTCTTTGCCATGGAGTACGTCCACGGCGCCAACCTGCGTGAGCTCATGCGCGCCCAGGCGCGGCCGCTGGAGCTGGCGTACGCCATCGGCATCGTGGCGGCGGCCGCCGACGGCCTGCACTACGCGCACGAGCGGCTGGGCCCGGGCGGCGAGCCGCTGGGGATCGTCCACCGGGACATCTCGCCGTCGAACGTGCTGGTCTCCTACGACGGCGCGGTCAAGGTCTCCGACTTCGGGATCGCCAAGTGGGCGCTTCAGCGCACCCAGACGCAGGAAGGAACACTCAAGGGCAAGTTCGCCTACATGTCGCCCGAGCAGTGTCGCGGGCAGGCGGTCGACCGGCGCAGCGACGTGTTCGCGCTGGGCACGCTCCTTTACGAGCTGACCACCGGCGCGCCACCGTTCGCCGCCGACAGCGACCTGGAGATCCTGAACCGCATCGCCACGGGGACGGCCACGCCGCCCGCCTGGCCGGCGGGCGGGGAGCCCTACCCGCCCGCGCTGAGCGCGATCGTGATGCGGGCGCTGGCGCCGGACCCGGCCGATCGCTACCCCACCATGCGCGCGCTGCAGCTGGCGCTGGAGGCCTACGCGCGTGAGGCGAGCTTGCCGGTCTCGACCGCGGCGCTGGCCGCGCTGATGAACGAGCTCTTCGCCGACGAGCTGGCCGCCTGGCACGTGGCGCAGCGGGCTGGCAAGTCGCTGGGCGAGCACCTGGCCGCCGGCCCCACCGGGCCGCGGGCCGGCGATCCCGGCTCGCCGGTCGAGCGCACGGCCACCGACGCCTTCGGCCCCACCCGCCGGCGCGTCCCGCCGGGTG
>CAZTZM010000401.1:0-12194 GCA_964618005.1 uncultured Myxococcales bacterium | reverse complement strand
CGCCTCGCCGACGACGGCGATGACACACATCGCGATTCAGGAGTCGCTCGACGGGAAGGCCGTCGAGTGGTTGGAGAAGGTCACCGACGCGCAATACACGCAGGGACGACAAGGAGACAGGTCATGAGAGGCGCCATCCTTTACGGAGCGGGCGACGTCCGATTCGACGAGCGCGCCCCCCCCAGAATCACCCAGCCGACGGCCACGAGGAGCATTCCCGGGAGTGCCTGATCTTGGTTGATCCACGCGCGTGGCAAGCAAGAAGCCCGGTCGTGAAGACCAAGCGACTCCTCCGGTGGGCCCCGTTCTGTCTTCTGGCGGCGGTGGTCGGCTGTAGCGGTCAGTCCGGTACGTCGTCCGGGGGAACCGGCGGGTCCGTGGCGGGGAGCGGCGGTTCGGCAGGGGGCCACGGGACCGGCGGCGCGACGGGGACCGGCGGGAGCGCCACGGACACGGGTGGGACGGGAACCGGCGGAGCCAGCGGCGGCCCGGGCGGGATGACGGCGGGCGCCGGCGGGCATGCGACCGGCGGCGCGAGCGCCACGGGCGGTGCCGCGGGTGGGACCGGCGGCGCGGGCACGGCGTACCACGCCAGCCCGACCAACGGCACGGCCTGCAAGATCATGCCGTTCGGCGATTCGATCACCGACGGCTACAACTCGGACACGCAGGGCGGCTACCGGATCGAGCTCTTTCACGATCTCCACACCGCGGGGAAGAACATCACGTTCGTGGGGTCGAACTCGAACGGTCCCTCGACGGTCGACGGGGTGCCGTTCCCGCAGAACCACGAAGGCCACAGCGGCTGGACGATCGCGCCGGAGGGCGGCCGCAGCGGGATCTCGACGCTGGTGTCGACAGTGATGCCGCAGTTCAAGCCGGACGTCGTCCTGCTGATGATCGGGACGAACGACGCCATCGACAACTACGACATGACCAACGCGCCGACGCGGCTGGGTGCGCTCATCGACAGCATCTACGCGCAGCTCCCGAACGTCCTCATCGTGGTGGCGCAGCCGATCCCGTCGCGCGGGAACGCCAGCCTGGGCGACGACACCATGCTCAGCGATCGCCTCCAGACCTACGACGGCGCCATCCCGGCCGTCGCGAAGACGCGCGCCGACGCCGGCAAGCACATCCTGGTGGTCGACATGTTCACGCCGTTCAACCCCAACAAGGCGTCGCTGCTGGAGGACCAGTGGCACCCGAACGTGCAGGGGTACGCGTTGCTCGGCGACCAGTGGTTCGCCGCCATGCAGTCGGCGCTCTGAGCGCGCCGGGCGTTTACCGCCCGGCGGGCGGTGGGGCGGGCGGCGGCAACATGCCCGGCGCGGCGACGACCGGGTACTTGGCCTGCTGCCAGGCGAAGACGCCTTCGTCCAGCACCGCCGTGTGCGGGTAGCCGCGCTTGCGCAGCTCGTCGACGACGATGCCGGACACGTGGTGCGGGCAGGCGCAGTAGGCGATGATCCACGTGCCGTCGTTCTTGAGATCGTCGAGCGCGTTCTTGTCGTAGTAGGGGACCGAGATGGCGCCCTGGATGTGCAGGTTCAGCCACTCGGCCGGCGAGCGCGCGTCGGCGATGATCATCCGCCTCTTGGCGTCCAGCGCCGCCTTCACCTGAGCGATCGACACGTAGAGGCCGTCCTTGAGCGTGAAGTCCGGCGCCCGCCCGCGCGGGTTGATGACGATCGGACCCTGGCGCGGGGCCGCCGGAGGACCGACCATCCCCGGTGGCGGGAGGGCCGGGGCGGCGGGCTTCACCGCCAGCGAGCGGACGTACGCCACCACGTCGTCGACCTGCTTGGGGCTGAGCTGGCTCTTCCAGGGCACCATCGCGGTCGGCAGCCGCCCCTCCGTCACCGCGTAGCGCAGGAACGCGTCGCTGGCCGTCTGCAGAAAGATCGGATTCGCCAGGTGGACGGCGGTGCTCCGCTGGGTCGGGGTGCCGTGACAGCGGACGCAGGACGCCTGATAGATCGCGCTCCCGGCCGCCACGTCGCCGGCGACCCGGCTGGCCGGCAGGGCGATCGGCGGGGGCGCGCCCGCGCGCAGGAACGTGACGATGGCGTCGACCTGGGAGCCCGCCAGCGGGCCGCCCAGCGCACGCCCGTACGCCGCCATCGCCGTCCCCGGCCGCCCGCGCGTGATCGCCTCGCGCAGGAAGTAGGTGGAGGCCGTGGCGAGAAACGTATCGGTCCGCAGCGACGGCGCGTTGTCGGACTTGTAGCCCTCGCGGTCGATCCCGTGACAGGTGGCGCAGTACTTGGCGTAGAGCTCTGGGCCCTGCGCGACAGGTTGGCCCGCCGCCGGCTTGTGGGTGCACCCCACGGCCAGCAACGTCGCCAGGAGGGCGGTATGGGCAGGTTGGCGCACGGCGGTCGACGGGCAGCGTGCCCGGAGGCCGCCCCGGATTCAAGCGGCTGCGGAAATGTCGCAAAACGCGCTGCCGGCGGGGGCCCGTGCCTGCGGCCGCCGCGCGCGGTGTCTACCCATGTGAAAGGGGGGACCGATGAGCGAGCCCAGCAAGACGATCGGCAACGGCGGGAACGGTCACGGCAAGGGGAACGGGGCGCCGCGCGCGCCGGTGGCGGGCGGGACACCGGGCATTCTGCCCCGGCCGGATTTTCACTTCACGGGCGAGGTGGGGCGCACGTACCTCGACTCCGACCCGCCGGAGTTCCCGCAGCCGGTGCAGCCGCCGGCCGGCGCGCCCAACATCCTGCTGGTCCTGATCGACGACGCCGGGTTCGGGCAGTTCAGCACGTTCGGGGGCGGCGTGCCGTCGCCCGCGATGGATCGGCTGGCGTCGGAGGGGCTGCGTTACAACCGGTTTCACACCACCGCGCTCTGCAGCCCGACGCGGGCGGCGCTGATCACCGGGCGCAACCACCACTCCACCTCGTTCGCCGGGATCACGGAGATGGCGACCGGCTACGACGGCTACTGCTGCATCCTCCCGAAGGCGTGCGGCACCGTCGGCGAGGTCCTGCGGCAGAACGGCTACATGACGGCCTGGATCGGCAAGAACCACAACACGCCGACCTGGGAGACGAGCGCCGCCGGCCCGTTCGATCGCTGGCCGAACGGTCTGGGCTTCGACTACTTCTACGGCTTCAACGGCGGGGACATGAACCACTGGAATCCCACGCTCTTCGAAGACCACGCCATCGTCCCGGCCTCCGACGATCCGGATTATCACCTGACGACCGACATCGCCGATCACGCCATCGGCTGGGTGCGCAAGGTGAAGAGCATCGCGCCGGACAAGCCGTTCTTCCTCTATGTCGCGCCGGGGGCCACGCACGCGCCGCACCACACGCCGAAGGAATGGATCGACAAGTTCAAGGGCAAGTTCGACGGCGGCTGGGACAGGTACCGAGAAGAGACGCTGGCCCGCCAGAAGAAGCTGGGCGTCGTGCCGGCCGACACCGACCTGACCGCGCGTTCGAAGGGGCTGCCGGCCTGGGACAGCCTGAACGCCGATCAGAAGCGGCTCTACGCGCGCATGATGGAGGTGTTCGCCGGGTACGGCGCCCACTGCGATCACGAGATGGGGCGGATCGTCGAGGCGGTCAAGCAGCTCCCCGACGCCGACAACACGCTCATCATCTACATCGCGGGCGACAACGGCTCCAGCGCGGAGGGCGGGCTGGAGGGATCGATCTGCGAGAACCTGTTCTTCAACGGCATCAGCGAGAAGTGGCAGGACAACCTGCAGGTCATCGACGAGCTGGGCGGCCCCCAGCACTTCAACCACTTCCCGTCGGCCTGGGCGCACGCCATGAACACGCCCTTTCAATGGACGAAGCAGGTCGCCAGTCACTTCGGCGGCACGCGCAACCCGATGCTCGTCTCGTGGCCGGCGCGGATCAAGGACGCGGGCGGCCTGCGCGACCAGTTCCTGCACGTCATCGACATCGTCCCGACCCTGTACGAGCTGTGCGGCGTGACGGCGCCGGCGATCCTGAACGGCGTCCAGCAGGAGCCGATCGAAGGGCAGAGCTTCGCGTTCACGTTCGACGCCGCGGACGCGCCCAGCAAGCGCAAGACGCAGTACTTCGAGCTGGGGGTCAACCGTGGCCTCTACCACGACGGCTGGATGGCCTCGTGTCCGGCGTTCGTTCCCTGGCAGCCGCTCCGCAGCGGGTTCGATCTCGACGCCGCGCCGTGGGAGCTCTACAACGTCGAGGAGGACTTCTCGCAGGCGCGCGATCTGGCGGCGCAACACCCGGATCGGCTGCGGCAGCTGCAGGACCTGTGGTGGGTGGAGGCCGCCAGGTACAACGTGCTGCCGCTCGACTGGCGCGGCGTCGAACGCCTGAACGCCGAGATGATGGGGCGGCCGAGCCTGATCCGCGGGCGCAGCCGGATGGAGTACTACCCGGGGATGGTCGGCCTGCCCGACGGCGCCTCGCCGCCGATGCTGAACAAGTCGTGGACCATCACCGCGGAGATCGAGCTGTCGACCGGCCGGGAGAGCGGCATGGTCATCACCCACGGCGGGCTCGAGGGCGGCTACGGCCTCTACCTGCGCGACGGCATGCCGACGTTCGTCTACAACTTCCTGTCGATCGAGCGGACGACGTTCACGGCGGGCGCGCCGCTTCCGGCGGGCAAGACCACGCTGGTGG
Source organism: uncultured Myxococcales bacterium (assembly GCA_964618005.1). Classification (GTDB taxonomy): domain Bacteria; phylum Myxococcota_A; class Polyangia; order Fen-1088; family Fen-1088; genus JADGRB01. The sequence goes on along the minus strand of CAZTZM010000401.1, from coordinate 7,560 downwards.
TCGACTTCGCCTACGACGGGGGCGGGCGCGGCAAAGGCGGGACCATCACGATGTCGGCCAACGGGAAGAAGCTGCTGGACGGGCGGCTGGAGCGGACCATCCCGCTGCAGTTCTCGCTGGGCGAGGGGCTCGACATCGGGATGGACACCGGCTCGCCGGTCGACTTCACCTACAAGCTGCCGTTCGCGTTCACCGGCAAGATCGTGAAGGTCACGGTCGACCTGAAGCTGGGCGAGGCCGAGGCGCCCGGGGCGCAGCCCTCGTCGCCCTTGCCGCCATCCGGCAAGAGGCCGGCGACCCGCGTATAAGGAGACGACACGGGTCGTCTGTCGGCACGGGGCCTACAGTTCCTGACAGCGCGGCACGGCGCGAAGCGCGGCGCGATTGAAACCGGCTCAACTTTTTTTGTTTCCGGTGATCGGGGTGCGAGCCGCCGGGAATCTTCAGCTCGCATGTTCACCCCCTGTCGTTCCCCGCGGTCTCTTGTTCTCCTCTCTTCCTCTCTCGCCGCGCTGGCCCTGGCGGCCTGCGCCACGCCCGGAACGGACGGCGGCGATGACGGAACCGGCGGCTCGTCGGTGACCGAGACGGGGGGATCGCACGGCGGCGGCCAGACCGGCGGCAACAGCGCGACCGGCGGCTCGACCGGCAGCGGTACGGGCGGTGAGACCGCCACGGGTGGTCACCTCGGCACCGGCGGCGCGATCGCCACCGGCGGCCACGTCGGCACCGGCGGTGTGCCCGGCACGGGCGGCGCCTGGGGCACCGGCGGGGTGGTCGGCACGGGCGGTCATGCCACGGGCGGCGCCTTCGGAACGGGCGGTGTGCTCGGCACGGGCGGCGCCTTCGGAACGGGCGGTGTGCTCGGCACGGGCGGCGCGGTCAGCACGGGCGGTGTGGTCGGCACGGGCGGTCACGCCACGGGCGGCGCGCCCGGCACCGGCGGTACCAAGGCGACGGGCGGCACGACCGGCACCGGCGGGAGCACCGGCTCGACGGGCGGCAGCACCGGCGGCACCTGCTCGCCGGGCACCACGCTGAGCGGCGGCTCCCAGCACTGCTCGTCGAACGCCTCCGGCAGCGTCGGGAGCTACCAGTGGACGATCTGGTCCAGCGGCGGCGGCGGCTGCCTCACGACCTACAACGCGAACGCCGAGTTCGGCGCCACCTGGAACAACTCGGGCGACTTCCTGGCGCGCGTCGGCCTCAGCTTGAACCAGTCCTACACGTCGTACCCGAACCTCGCCGCCGACTTCGCGGAGACCAAATCGGGCAGCGCGGGCGGCTACTCGTACGTCGGGATCTACGGGTGGTCGGAGAACCCCATTCACGAGTACTACATCGTCGAGGATTGGTTCGGCTCGACGTCGGCGCCCAACCCGGGCGGGACCCTGATGGAGTCCAACTTCACGATCTCCGGCGAGGGGACCTACAACATCTACCAGCACCAGCAGGTCAACCAGCCGGCCATCACGGGCGGCAACCAGACCTTCTACCAGTTCTTCAGCGTTCGCACCTCGCCGCGGCAGTGCGGGCACATCTCCATCGCCAAGCACTTCGCCGAGTGGAACCGGCTGGGGATGACCCTCGGCAACATGGAGGAGGCCAAGCTCCTCGTCGAGGCCGGCGGCGGGTCGGGGAGCATCACCTTCTCGACCGCGACCATGACCACGAATTAGGCCCCCGGCGGCCATGATAGAGAGATCCGCCCGGATCTCTCATGAACCTGGTCGCGCCGACAGCTTTCAAGGGCACGCTGAGCCCACTCCAGGCGGCGCGGCACCTGGCCGCGCCGGGCGACCGGTTGCTCCCGCTCAGCGACGGCGGCGACGGGTTTCTCGAGTGCCTGCAGCACGGCCTGGGCGGTCAACTCGAGGAGGTCCTGGCGGCTGATCCCTTCGGCCGCGTCCGCCCCGTGCCCGTCCTCCGTCTCGCTGCGGGCGGCGTCGCCGTCGAGTGCGCCAAGGTGATCGGGCTGGCGGGGCTGGATCGTCTCGACCCGCTCGCGGCGTCGAGCGGTGGGCTCGGCGAGCTCTTGCGGCGCTTTCAGGCGGAGCCGCGGCTCTGGGTCGGCCTCGGCGGCAGCGCCACCGTCGACGGCGGGCGGGACTGGCCGGCGCTTCGGTTGCCGCCGACGACCGCCTTCTGCGACGTCCGCACGGATCTGGCCGACTGCGCGCGGATCTTCGGGCCGCAGAAGGGCGCCCGACCGGAGGACATCGCTCCGCTGACCGAGCGCCTGGCGGGCCTGGGCCTGCCCCAGGGGCCGCACACGGGGGCGGCCGGCGGCCTGGGGGCGAAGTTGCTTTCTCTCGGCGCCGAGCTGACGGACGGCGGCGCGCGCATGCTCGATGTGCTCGGCTTCGCCGAGGCCTGCCGCGGCTGCGCGGCGGTCGTGACGGGCGAGGGGCGCCTCGACGCCTCGTCGCTGGAAGGGAAGCTGCCGATCGTCGTCGCGCGCCGCGCGCGGGCGCTCGGCTTGCGGGTGTTCGGCCGCTTCGGCCGCCGCGGCGCCGGCTGGGAGCGGGCCGCCGCGCTGTTCGACGACGTGAGCTTCGAGGTCGATTAGCCGCGGCGGCGGCACCCGAAAAAGATGAGCGCCAGGCCGGCCAACGCCGGCGGCGCAGCCGCCAGTCACCGCCCGGGGTGTGTTATGGGTTGGGGATGCGCCTCGGGAATTCGGGTCGGGTTGTCTTGATCTCCACGGCGATCTGCGCGCTGGCGTCGCTCGCCTGTTCGTCCTCGCCAAGCAAGGGCTCGCCGGGATCGCCGGGCGGCGCGGGCGGCAGTGGGGCGTCCGACGGTGGCGGCGCGACCGGCGGCAGCGGGACGCCGCTCACTGGCGCGACGGCGATCACGGCCGGAACCGACTTCGCATGCGCGCTGCTGGCCGACGGCACCGTCCGCTGCTGGGGCGAGAACGACAACGGCCAGCTCGCCAGCACCGTGAACGACAGCGCGCTGTTGCACTGCGATTCGGTCAAGTGCAGCCCGCCGATCGCCGTCGCCGGCGTCACCGGCGCGACGGCCGTGGCGGCCGGCCTCGCCGGGGCCTGCGTCGTGCTCGCCGACATGACGGTCTCCTGCTGGGGCGACAACACCAACGGCCAGCTCGGCGACGGCACCATGAACAGCTCGACGACGCCGGTGAAGGTGACCGGGTTGACCGACGTCACCGCGATCTCGGCCGGTGACCAGGACATGTGCGCGCTCAAGACCACCGGTGACGTGCTGTGTTGGGGGACCAATCCCCACGGGCAGATCGGCAACGGAACGAGCAACACGGCGCCGACGCCGACGGCGCCGACCGGTCTGGGGCTGACGACGCAGATCTCCGCCGGCGACGACACCACGTGCGCGGTGACCTCGCAGAGCGCAGTCTCCTGCTGGGGCGACAACGACCTGGGCCAGCTGGGCGTCGGAACCCAAAATGACTCCTACACGCCCGTGGCGGTCAGCGGGCTGACGAGTGCGATCACCGCCGTGTCGGCAGGCGGGTTCGTGACCTGCGCGCTCGGCATCGGCGGCACGGTGACCTGCTGGGGCGACAACAGCGCGGGCGAGATCGGGACGGGCGCCACCACGCCCGCGGCGGTCCTCATGCCGGGCGCCGCGGTCACCGGAATCACCACCGCCACGGCGGTCGCGGTGGGGCGCGACGGCGGGTTCTTCGTCTGCGCGCTGCTGGCCGACACCACGGTCAAGTGCTGGGGCGACAACTCGAATGGCCAGCTCGGCAACGGCACGACCAACGGCTCGCCCACGCCGGTCGCCGTGACGGGGTTGACCGGCGTCACCGCGATCGCGGCCGGCGACAACTTCGCCTGCGCGCTGGTCGCGGGCGGCGGCGTCAAATGCTGGGGCCGCAACAGCGAGGCGCAGCTGGGCGACGGCACCACCACCAACGCCACGACGCCTGTCTCGGTGATCGCCTCGACGCCGTGACGCCCACCGCGCCGGTTGCCCGATGAGCGCCCAGCCCCCGCGGCACTTCTCGATGCTCCGGACCTTCCGTCCGGCGGACCTGGTCACGTTGCTGAACGGGTTCTGCGGGGCGGGCGCGCTGCTGGCCTTCATGCGCTTCTGTGTCGATCAGGACAAGGCGTTCTTCTGGCTGGGGACGGCGTTGCTGCCGATCGCGTTCGTGATGGACGCCCTCGACGGGCAGATCGCGCGCAAGACCGGCAAAGGGTCGCCGCTGGGGAAGGACCTCGACTCGCTGGCGGACATCGTCTCGTTCGGCGTGGCGCCCGCGGGGATGGCGTTCGCGGCCGGGATGCGCGGCGGGCTGGACGCCCTCTGCCTGATCTTTTTCGTCGGCTGCGGCATCAGCCGGCTGGCGCGCTTCAACGTCACGGCCGCCGAGCTGACCGGCCCGGCCGGCAAGGTGACGCACTTCGAGGGGCTCCCGATCCCCACCAGCCTTCTACAGGTGGTGGCACTGGCGATCCTGGCGGGCACCGGCCACTGGCAGGAGCAGCTTCCGCTGGGGTCGGCCACGCTGGGCGGCTTCCGCCTTCACCCCTGGACCTTGCTCTACGTCCTCCACGGCGGCGGCATGATCAGCAAGACGCTGCGGATCCCGAAGCCTTAGGGCCAAGGCCGTTCAGGCCTCAGGGCGCGGCCAGCGCCAGGCGCACGAGCTGGCGGACGTTCAGGGGGCACTCGACCGAGACCGGATCGCCGACCCAGCGCACGGCCGTGTACTCGTCGCAGGCGGTGAGGGCGCGGGTCGGGACGTCGGCGACGAAGGCGAAGTTCAGGTGCAGCCCCTTGCTGCCGGCCGGGTGCTCCTCGTAGCCGATGAGGCCGGGCGGGGTGCCGTCGACGCCGAGACCGAGCGGGAAGACGCCTTCCAGCCCGGTCTCCTCGCGCAGCTCGCGGCGGGCGGCCTCGAGCGGGGTCTCTCCCGGCTCGATCTCGCCGCCCACCGGCAGCCACAGGTCCAGGCGCTTGTGGCGCACGAGCAGGATCTCGCCGCCGTGCCGGCAGAACACGGCGACGGAGAACGCCCGGCGCTCCGGCACTACTTATTCTCGGTCAGCGCGGCAACGCCGGGGAGCACCTTGCCCTCGAGGAACTCGAGCGAGGCGCCGCCGCCGGTCGACACGTGCGAGACCTTGCTGGCCACGCCCGCCTTCTTGACGGCCGAGGCGGAGTCGCCGCCGCCGATGATGGTGGTCGCGCCGGCCGCGGTCGCCTTGGCCAGCGCCTCGGCGATGGCGATGGTCCCCTTGGCGGTGGCGTCGATCTCGAACACGCCGACCGGGCCGTTCCAGACGATGGTCTTGGCGTCGAGCAGGATCTTGGTGAACGCGGCGACGGTCTCCGGGCCGGCGTCGACCGCCTCCCAGTCCGCCGGGATGGCGTTCTTGGCCACGGTCTTGATCGCGCCGACGGTGCGCGCCTTGAAGTCGAGCTTGTCGGTGACCACGAAGTCGGTCCCCAGCACCAGCTTGTCGCCGGCCTCCTTCAGCAGGCTGCGCGCCAGATCCAGCTTGTCGTTCTCGACGATCGACTTGCCGGTCTCCAGCCCCTGCGCCTTCAAGAAGGTGTAGGTCATGCCGCCGCCGATCAGCAGCTTGTCGACGCGCGGGAGCAAGCTCTTGATGACGTCGATCTTGCTCGACACCTTGGAGCCGCCGATGACGGCCACGAACGGCCGCTTCGGGTTGCCGAGCGCGTCGCCCAGGTAGTCGAGCTCCTTCTTCATCAGGTAGCCGGAGGCCGCCTGCGGCACGAACTTGGTGATGCCTTCGGTCGAGGCGTGGGCGCGGTGCGCGCTGCCGAACGCGTCGTTGACGTAGAGATCGGCCAGGCCGGCCAGCTTCTTGGCGAACTCGGGCGCGTTCTCCTCTTCCTCGGCGTGGAAGCGGAGGTTCTCCAGCAGCAGCACCCCGCCGGGTTGCAGCGCGGCGACCGCCTGCTCCGCCGCCGGGCCGACGCAGTCGTCGGCGAACGCCACCGGCCCGCCCAGCAGGCCCGCCAGGGCGTCGGCCACCGGGCGGAGGCTCATGTCGGGGACGCGCTGGCCGTCGGGACGGCCCAGGTGCGACATCAGGATGACCTTCGCGCCCTGCTTGCGGAGGTACTGGATGGTCGGGAGCGACTCCTTGAGACGCTTGTCACTCTCGACCTTGCCGTCCTTCAGGGGGACGTTGAAATCGACGCGCACGATGACGCGCTTGCCAGCGGTGGTCAGGTCCTCGACGAACAGCTTTTTCCCGGTGCTCATGCCGTTCGTCTACCAGGATCGGGCCCGGCTTGTCGATCCTTCGCATTTCTGGCGCGGCAAGAGGTGCGAAGATTCTCGGGGTCCCGCTGAATAGTCTCCAAAACGCGGAAGCTGGGTTCCCGCCCCAAGGTGGTTGCCCGAAGGTGCTTGGAAGGTCGGTGGAGGCGCTTTCGCCGCAGCAACCCCCTGGAGGCACTATGACCCGATATCGGAACTACTTCCTGGTCCTGGCGGCGATCGCCGGGGTCCTGTTCGTGGCCTCGCCCGTGTTCGCGGGCAGCTGGCAAAACAAGTTCGCCTTCGGGGCGACCCTGAACGGGGACCTCTACACGCCGACGACCCCGGCCGCGTCGCCGGCGATCCTGGTCGCGATCCACATGTGCACCGGGACCTCGAACGTGGTCCACGGCTGGTTCGACACGTACGCCGACGCGACCGGCTTCTACATCATCGCGCCCGACGCGGGTAAGCAGTGCTTCGACGCCAGCGCCAGCCGGACAGGCGACAAGGCGGCGATCGTGACGATGGTCAACTACCTGATCGCCAACAAGCACGCCGACAAGACCCGTGTCTTCGCCGCCGGCATGTCGTCGGGCGGGTGCATGACGAACACGCTGCTGGCGATCTATCCGGACGTCTTCGCCGGTGGCTCGGCGATGCCCGGTTTCCCAGCCGGGGCCTGGCCGGCCGGCGACACGGTCTGCATGAAGTGCGGCTCGACGCCGCCGAACATGACCGGCGCCCAGTGGGCCGCCCTGGCGACCAACGTCTTCCCGTGGAGCGGGCAATACGGTTGCTCTCAGCAGTGGGTCGGCGGCGGCGACCAGTACAACTTCGACGGCTGGCTCCCCTCCGTGGCGTCGCAGTTCGAGGCCCTCGGGAAGCTGGGCGCCGGCGCGTCGGCCACCGGCCGCAGCGGGTGGGCGCGGACCGTCTACAAGGACAGCTCCGGCAACATCCGGCTGGAGACGAACCTCGGTCCGACCAGCCAGATGCACGATCTGGAGACCGTCAACCCGCCTCTCTACGGCGACGTCATCACGTTCCTCGGCCTCGACAAGACCTCGGGCGCCTGCGGTCTGCCGACCACCAGCACCACCGGGGGCGCCGGTTCCAGCGGCACCAGCACCGGTGGGTCGAGCGGCACCGGCGCGGGCGGATCGACCGGCACGGGCGGCAGCCACGCCGGCACGGGCGGCACGACGGGCACGGGCGGCACGACGGGCACCGGCGGCACGACGGGCCCGGGCGGTTGCCCCGCCGGCACGGGCGGCACGACGGGCACGGGCGGCGCGACCGGCACGGGCACCGGCGGCACGACGGGT
>CAZTZM010000400.1:0-5354 GCA_964618005.1 uncultured Myxococcales bacterium | reverse complement strand
AGGCGGCGGCGCCGCGGGCACGGCCGGCGTGCCCGGGACCGCGGGGGCGTCGGGCGCAGCCGGCCAGGCCGGCGCCGGCGGTACCGGCGGCCCGTTGGGGTGCACGTCCGAAGACGGCGGCACCGCCTGCGCGGCCGGCGCCTACTGCGCCGGCGACGGGTGCGTCGACGTCGCGACGTCCCTCTCCGGGCTTCGCTGGGAGCTCCCCTGCACGGGAGCGCACGGCTCCGTGAACTGCCCCTGCGCGGCCACCGACACGCACATGACGACGCTGCAGGGCACCACCGGCACCACCTACAACGTCACGCTGCACTTCCGCGGCATCGTCGAGCAGAAGACCTATAGCGGCGGGACGCCCGGCGGCGCGACCGAGGAGGTCGACGGCGGCGATCCAAGCCTGTTCATCTCCGGCGGAACGCCGGCCAGCGACACCTGGAACATCTACGAGCTCGACGTCAGCAGCCCGGCGCAGACGTTCTACCTGAACGCTGGGAGCTCGGGGACAGACCAGGTCTGGCTGATCGACTACCACGCCACGGTGACCATGAACGCGGGCGCGGTCGTCACGCTGACCGCCAACTCCGTCGAGGGCGTGGAGACCTTCAACCGCGGCGCCGACGGGACGGCGGTCGTCGTGCCGGGTGTTCCGCCTGCCCCCGACAGCTACGACGGCCAGTTCGTGCAGGTCGACGTGGAGTCGATCGCGCCGCACTCGACTCAGTGACCGGCGTCGGGCGCGACGCCGCCGTCGGGCGTCGCCACGGGGGTCCCGGCGTCGGCCGTCGTCGCGGGCGGCGGCGTCACCCCGGCGTCGGCGTTTGACGTCGTCCCCGCGTCGGCCGGCGTCGATCCGGGCGGCGGGGGCCCGGGCGGCTGGCCGTACGGGCGCAGATACTCGGTCACGTAGGCCGGACGCCCGGTGATGAAGTAGCGCATCTGCGTCTGCGCCTCGGCCACGTCGGCGGCGGTGAACGGCATCTTCGTGTCCATCGCGACGTAGGGGGCGATCTGCGCGACCACCCGATCGTGCTCGCCCGCCCAGTCGAGCTGCTGCGCCGTCCCCAGGATCTCGTTCAGCTGGTTGGCGAAGTCCTGGTAGCAGGCGCTCGACGACGCGCAGGCCTCGGCCAGCACCGACTTCACCTGCTTGATGAAGTCGAAGTCGGAGGTCATGAAGGCGTCGTTGATCCCCTCGGGGATGAAGTAGAGCTGGTTACTGGTCGGATCGGCGTAGACGCCGGCGTTGGCGCCGACCGCCTCGCCGACCGCGGCGTACGGCCAGCCGCCCCAGTGGCCGGTCAGCACGCACAGCGCCCAGTAGCGCGCGAACTCGTGCAGGTTGACGTACGGGCCGGCGGCGGCGATCGCCGTGTCGGCGGGCGTCATCGCCAGCGCGTTCGTCGCGTTGGTAATGAGCGCCAGGTCGCCGTTCCCGTCCTGCAGCAGAAAGTCCGGCAGATACGCGGTCTGGAAGTCGGCGTAGTTGATCGTGTAGACCGAGCCGCTCGAGTCGGTGAAGTAGTACGCCATCATCGGATCTTTGGGCGACTCGACGGCGGCGTAGAGGCCCAGCGGCGCGCCGTTCAGGGTCACCCAGGCGTGGTTCGAGCGGGAGGTCGGGACGCTGCCGATCTGGCGGCCGATCCAGTAGGCCAGCCGCTCATGCATCATCGACGCGTCGGTCGTCATGTTGTTGAGCAGGAACTCCTTCAACCCGAAGAAGCGCGCGCCGTTGATGAACTTGTTGATGTTCACCCGGAAGCCGGGCTTCTGGTCGATGGTCTGGAACGACGCCGTTCCCTTCAGGTTGACGCCCACCGGCCCGTAGGACCGCCCCTGGAAGGTGATGGTGGCCGCCACCCAGCTGTCGGGGTTCGAGCGCAGCGACGCGATGTCGGCGTCGGCGATCTGCAGATCGAACTGCGGCATGGCGTCGTACCCCAGCACCCGGTCGCTCAGGTCGCCCGCCGCCGGCACTGACTCTGGTGGATCGCTGGCGGCCTGCGCCTGCAGCGGCTGCCCGGATCCGGTCGGGTTGGCCGCGCCGGGGGAGACGTTCCACTCGATCACCCAGTTGTTCGACCCGTCCGGCTCGCGCGCGGCCGAGATGTCGGTCTGCTGCGCGCCGTAGGTGATCCGATCGATGAAGGACCCGTCGGGACGAACCAGCCCCAGCGATCCGCCCCCGCTCGAGAGCTGCAGGCTGAGGTGGGTCGGGCCGGCGGTGCCGTCGCTGTTGGCCCACAGCGTGAGATAACCGCCGGCGGGCGCGACCACGCCGGCGGGCAGCACCGACGTCAGGGGCATCGCGAAGTCGTCGGTCAGCGCATAGCCGGCCAGCGAGATGTCTTGCTGGGTCGGGTTGTAGATCTCGATCCAGGGGGACGCCGCCCCCTTGTCGTCTCGAATGGTGACGGCGTTGGCCACCATGATCTCGTTGATCGTCAGCTGCGCGTCGACGTTGGGCGGCACCTTCACCCCCGTCGCGCCGGTCCCGACGCCGGTGGGCGCCTTCCCGTCGCCGCAGCGCACCCCCAGGAGAAGCGCCACGCCAAGCCCAACCATAAGCTCCCATCCCCGGCCCAGCTTCAGAACCCGCATGCCTCGACAACTAGCAACTCCGCGGCCAGCAACGGGTTGACCGTTCCGCCCGCACAAACTGCCGTAAGTCGGTCATTTACGGGGGTCCTGGCTTGATCACGCTTTCCGCTCGCGGTTACTCCCGGCTCTGGGAAATGTAACGAAAACGTGATGGGGCTCGGCCGAAACCGGGCCGGCGGTTCGGCACTGCCTTTGCTGGGGAGTTTGCAGGGCGGAGGCACATGAAACACGCGAGTCGCTTGCTGAAGATCCTTCCTTGCGCGGGCCTTGTGATCACCGCGCTCAACTGCGGCAGCAACGGGGCCGCCCCCGATGGATCCATGGTGTCCGTTGGCGGCCAGGGGGCGAAGATGGGGGTCCCGGACGGCGGCCAGACGTCCGACGCCGGACCCGACGCGACGCCGCCTCCCGACGGCGCCGTCGCCAGCGGCTGCTCGGATCTGTTCGACGACAGCCAGGTGGTCAGCTACTCGATCGACATCAGCGCCGATCAGTGGGCGGCCATGGAGGTCGAGTTCCAGAACATCGCCGCGCTCCAGGCCGGCGAGGACTTCGCGGTCTACCACCCGATCACCCTCCACTACGGAAACGAGACCGTGACCGACGCCGAGATCAAGCTGCACGGTCAGTCGTCCTGGGTGCAAACGGTTCAGTACGACGGCGCCAAGGCCAAGATGCAATTCAATATCTCGTTCGACCAGCAGAACCCGAGCGGGAAGTTCCACGGGGTCAGCAAGCTGACCTTCGACATGCCGCGAGCCGACTGGACGTTCCTGAACAACCGCGTCGCGCAGCACTGGCTGCGTCAGGTCGGCATCCTGGCGCCGTGTTCGACCAGCGCCCGGTTGACGATAAACGGCGCCTACTATGGCCTCTACGTGCTGGAGGACAGCGTCGGCGGTCAGGTGGTGCAGCAGTTCTTCCCACAAAACCCGAACGGCGACCTCTGGAAGGGCGCTTCAGAGATCGAGACCAACCAGACGGATCCCAACTACACGCGCCTCCACCAGTTCACGAACGCGGCCGATCTGTCGTCGCTGGCGGCCATCGTCGACATCCCGAACTCGCTCACCTCCTGGGCGGCCGAGGCGATGCTTAACGACGCCGACGGCTACTACGGCGGGATGCACAACTTCTACATCTACGACCAGGGCGCGGCCGGCTTCGTCTTCCTGCCGGAGGACACCGACTCGCTGCTGGAGTGGATGTACCTCTTCGATCGCGTCGACGCGAGCGACCACCCCATTTATTGGTGGTTCGATCGCGATCAACCGGCCCCGAACCCCGGGGACAAGTGGCTGATCGTACTGAACGACCCGACCTGGCGGGCGCGTTACACGCAGGCGCTGGCCGCCATGATCTCCAAGTGGAACGTGGCCCAGCTTCAGGGCTGGATCACGACGTGGTCGCAACAGATCGCCGACTCCGTCGCCACCGACCCGCACGCCTGGGCGACGCCGGCTGAGTTCCAGACGGCCATCGCCGACGACCTGGACGTCGTCGCCAAGCGGCCGGTCTATCTGCAGACCTTCATCGACTGCGAGAACGGCGTCCCCACCCAGGCCACCGACGGCGACGGCGACGGCTACAAGTGGTGTGACGAGTGCGACGACAAGAGCGCCTCGGTCAATCCGGGCGCGCCCGAGATTTGCGGCAACGGCATCGACGACAACTGCAACGGTTTCGTCGACGAAGGTTGCCCTGCGACCGTCCCCGACGCGGGGGGCGCGAACGCCGACGGAGGAGCCATGGGTCACTAAGAAAGGGCAAATAAATGAGAATAGGCGGGGACGGGGAATGGGGGGGCGTGGCGATGCGCGGATGCGTCGCCGTGGCGCTCGGCCTGCTGGCCGTCGGCGGGCTCGCCTGCGGCGACAACAAGCCCGGCGGCGAGCCGAGCGGCATCGGCAGCGCGTCGGGCACGGGCTCGGACGGCGGCGTGACGGCCGACGGCGGCGGTGGGGCGACGGCGATGCCGCACCCGCCGTGGGTCGAACTGGCGAAGGCCGAGCTGAACGTCCAGGGCGGCACCGGGATGTCGCCCGGCGGCCAGGGGCAGAACGGCGGCACCGTTCACCTGGTGTCGGTCGGCGACATCTCGTTCGACCCGACGCAGCCGCCCGTGACGGCGCCGTCGATCCCCGCCCCCACGGCGGGCGCCACGGCGATCGACACGTCGGCGCTGGTCGCGGACACGTCCACGCCCGGTGACGCGGTCATCAACGGGACGGCGACGACCGGCGGCGGTGACGCGGTCCGGAAGATCACCGTCGGCGGGGACCTCTACCTGGTCGGCACGCTGGCGGCGGGCGACGCCGGCGGCGGGCGCCAGGGCATCACCATCCAGGCCAGCGGCACCATCTACATCTCCGGCAAGCTCGACGCCAGCGGCGCCTCGGGCAACGGCGAGGCGGGCGGTGCCGTGCAGCTGCAGGCCAACCAGGTGATCGTCACCGGCTCGCTGCTCACCTCGGGCGGCGACGGGCCGACCACGGGGGGCGCGGCCGGTGCCATCGGCATCAAGACCAGCCAGGCGGTCACGCTGGCCGGGACGGTCGAGGCGTTTGGCGGCAACGCCAGCGGCTCGGGCGTCACGGGCGGCGCGGCCGCCAGCGTCACGGTGCAAGCGGGGGGCGCCGTCGGCATCGGCGGCGCGCTGCGCATCCGCGGCGGCGCGGCCACCGACAGCGTCGGAGGGGCCGCTCAGGGCGGCGCGGCGGCGTCGTTGATCATCAACTCGGACGGCGCGGTGA
>CAZTZM010000399.1:0-5838 GCA_964618005.1 uncultured Myxococcales bacterium | reverse complement strand
GAGCGCGACGCGCGGCTGCGCGCGGCGGCGGCGGCGGTGGTCGCCCGGCCCGGCGGCGGCCGACCGACGCGGTATCGGCTGCAGCCGCTGGTGAAGGATCCCTCGGTCGACGTACGGGCGGCGGTGGCGGCCGGCCTCGTGCGCGCCTGCGGCGACCTGGCCGACGACTACGTGATGCCCCTGTTCAAGGAGCGCGACGTCGAACCGCTGGTGGCGATGGCGCCGGAGCTGGGGAAGCTGTCGTCGGCGGCCTCGCTGGACCTTCTGGCCAAGATGCAGAAGCGGAACGATCCGGCCCTGCGCCTGCCGATCCTCGCCGCGCTCTCCACGCGTCAAGACGCCGCCGGCCGCGCGCTCTACCAGCCGGCCGCGACCAGGATCAAGAACGATCCGTACGCCTCGGCGGAGGCGCGCCGGATCGTCTACGCGGCGGCGGACGTCGGCGAGCTGAAGCCGCTGATGCGCGATCCGACGCTGGGGTTGATGGCCTTCAAGGCGCTGTTGCGCGCCCAGCGCCGCGCCGAGGCCATGGACTGGCTGGTCAGCTCATTCGATCGCCTGCCGCCCGAAACGCTGGTCGAAGCCTTCGGCGACTGGCTGCAGCCCCCGTCGACGCACGTCGCCGGAAAGTAGGCCCGGGTCGCCGGCGCCGGTTGAGTCATAGTTGGGCGGTCCGACATGCCGCCCGCGCCCAGGTTTCCCCTCCTCTATCAGATCAACACGCGGGTCCTGATCGGTGAGGCGCGCGCCGCCGGTACGCTGGACGATCTCCCCGACGCGCTGCTGGACCAGGCGGCGGCGCGTGGGTTCGGCTGGATCTGGGCGCTGGGCGTCTGGCAAACGGGCGCGGCCGGCCAGCGGATCGCCCGCCTCCCGGCGGCGCTGGCCGGCTACCGCGCCGACCTGCCCGACTTTCGCGACGCGGACATCACGGGGTCGCCGTTCGCGATCACCGGCTACGACGTTCACCGCGACTTCGGGGGCGAGGCGGCGCTGGCGCGGCTGCGTGAGCGGCTGCACCGCCGCGGGCAAAACCTGCTGCTCGACTTCATCCCCAACCACGTCGCGCTCGATCACCCGTGGGTCGAGAGCCACCCCGAGTACTTCATCCCCGGGACGGAGGACGATCTCCGGCGCGAGCCCGCGAATTACGTCGCGCTCACGACCAGCCGGGGGCGGGAGATCCTGGCGTACGGACGCGATCCGCACTTCACCGGCTGGACCGACACCCTGCAGCTCAACTATCGCCACCGCGGCCTGCGCGAGGCGATGGCGGCAGAGCTGGGCCGGGTCGCCGATCGCTGCGACGGCGTCCGGTGCGACATGGCGATGCTGCTGAACCCGGAGATCATCGCGCGCACCTGGGGCGAGCGGGCGCGCCCCGCCGACGGAACCGCGCCGGTCGACCGGCCGTTCTGGCCGGAGGCCATCGCGCAGGTCCGGCGCCGCCATCCGAGCTTCCTGTTCATCGCGGAGGTCTACTGGGACCTCGACTGGGCGCTGCAGCAGGACGGCTTCGACTTCACGTACGACAAGCGCCTCTACGATCGCCTGCGGGCCGGGGCGGCGCGGCCCGTGCGCGCGCACCTGGCGGCGGAGCCTGCGTTTCGCGATCGCTCGCTGCACTTCCTCGAGAACCACGACGAGCCGCGGGCCGCCGCGATCTTCCCGCCCGATCGTCACCGCGCCGCCGCGGTGCTGACGTTCCTCGTGCCCGGCCTGCGCTTCTTTCACGAGGGGGAGCTGGAGGGGCGGCGCGCGCACGCCGCGATTCACCTGGCGCGCCGGCAGGCGGAACCCATCGACGAATCCTTGCGCGCGTTCTACGAGCGGCTGCTCGCCTGCCTGCGCCGTCCCGAGACCCACCAGGGCGTCTGGCGCCTCGGCGCCTGCCGCGCCGCCTGGGACGGCAACCCGACCTGGGACAACTTCATCGCCTTCAGCTGGGAGTCCAGCGGGAGCACGGGCGGAGGCAAGCTGCTGGCGGTGGTCAACTACGGTGAGACGCACAGCCAGTGCTACGCCGGCGTGGAGCTCAGCGGCCTCGAGGCCGGGCCGGTCATCCTGACCGATCTGCTGAGCGACGTGCGCTACACGCGCGACGGGCGCACGCTGGCGAGCGACGGACTCTATCTCGATCTCCCCCCTTTCGGCCACCATGTCTTCACGGTCCGTGCCGACGGGGATCGCGGAGCCGGGTGAGCCGCGTGTTCGCATTGCATTTCTTCCCGGCTGGTCTTATTTCTTTGATTCGCGAGGCCCAGGCTTGACCGACATAGAACACCTGTTGCAAAAGACCAGCCGCACGTTCGCGCTGACGATTCCTTATCTTCCGTCGCCGACCCGTGACGAGGTCGGCATCGCGTACCTGCTGTTCCGCATCATCGACACGTTCGAGGACGCCGTCCTCTGGTCACCGTCGCGCCGGATCGAGGCGCTCCGCCAGTTCGTGACGCTGCTCGATCGGCCGCCCGCGGCGTCGCGCGCTGCCGCCGAGGGGTGGACGCGCGAGCCGCCGCTGGTGCATGCCGGGTATCAGGAGCTGCTGGCCCGCACGCCCTACGTCCTCGAGCGCTACGCCGAGCTACGCCCGGAGGCGCGCGCGATCCTGCGCACGCACGTCGCCCGCAGCGCCGAGGGAATGGCGGCCTTCGTGTCGCGCGTGCAGCCCGAGGGGTGGCTGCAGCTGGACACCATCGACGACCTCCGCGACTACTGCTACGCGGTCGCCGGCATCGTGGGCGAGATGCTCACGGAGCTGTTCCTGCTGGAGAGCCCGTCGCTGTCGCGCGTGGCGGTCGACCTGCGCGCCAACGCCGCCAAGTTTGGCGAGGCCCTGCAGCTGGTGAACATCCTCAAGGACGCGCGCCCGGACGCGGCGGAGGGGCGGACCTTCCTGCCGCGCCTGGCGCCGCTGCACGAGGTGTTCGTGCTGGCGCGCAAGGATCTGGCGGCCGCCGCGACCTACATCGACCTGCTGCGGCAGGGGGGCGCCGCGCCGGGGCTGGTGGCGTTCAACGCCTTCATCTGCAAGCTGGCCGCGGCCAACCTGCAGATCCTGCGCGACCAGGGGCTGGGCGCGAAGCTGACCCGCACGACGGTGGTGAAGATCGCCGCCGAGGTGGCCAGCGAGAGCACGGCCCCGATCTCCGTCGAGGCCTGACCCGACCCGTCGTTACTGCGCGACCGCCCTCCGGTACTGACCGAGAGCCATGAGCGGGAAGTAGTGCCGGTAGTAGTGGTAGTTGAGATAGAAGACCTTGGGGAAGCCGGTGCCGGTCCACAGCGCCTGCTCCCACGTCCCGTCCTTCTGGCTGTCGAGCAGGTGGGCCACGCCCCGGCGCACGGCGGGGTGGGCCGCCTCACCCGCCGCGATGAGCCCCATCAACGCCCAGGCGGTCTGGCTGGGCGTGGAGTCGCCGACTCCCTTCTGGCTCAGGTGATCGTAGCTGCCGATGCTCTCGCCCCATCCGCCGTCGGCGTTCTGGCGCCCGAGCAGCCAGCGCGCGGCGCGCCGCACGTAGACGGCGTCCATGTCCTCGCCGATCGCGCGCAGGCCGCGCAGCACCTGCCAGGTGCCGTAGAGATAGTTCACGCCCCAGCGGCCGTACCAGCACCCCTCGGTGGCCTGATCGCGGCGCAGGAAGCCGAGCGCGCGCGCCACCGCCGGGTGGTGGACGCCGTAGCCGGGATAGTGGCTGAGCGACTCGAGCACCCGGCCGGTGATGTCAGCGGTGCTGGGGTCGATCATGGCGTTGTGATCGGCGAACGGGACGTGGGTCAGCCACTCCTTGTCGTTCCCCTTGTCGAAGCTGGCCCACCCGCCATCCTCGTTCTGCATCCCCATCATCCAGGTGAGGCCGCGCTGGACGGCCTGCGCACGCGCGGCGTCGCCGCCCGGCGCCTGCGCCAGGACCATCAGCGCCATGCAGGTGTCGTCGACGTCGGGGTAGAACTCGTTGCGCCGCTCGAAGTACCAGCCGCCCGGCGGCACCGGGTTGCGCACCGCCCAGTCACCCGGCTTGCGCGTCTGCTTGTCGAGCAGCCACCGCACCGCGCGCGCCACCGCGGCCGCGCTGGCGGGAGCATCGTTCGCGTCGCGGGAGGATGGGCTCGGCCGATCCGAGCGCATCGCGGCAGGTTCGGAACCCGTCCGCGGGTTCTGGAGTCGATCTTCGCTGCTCTGCAGGAGGGCGTGCAGCGAGAGCACGGTGTCCCAGACCGGCGAGATGCAGGGCTGCATACGCAGGCCGGTCTCGTCGCCAATCAGCAGGTCGTCGAGGTGCCGGCGCGCTTCGACCACCAGCGGGTGCCGCTCGTCGTAGCCCAGACAGCTCAGCGCCAGCACGCTGTTGGCCATGGCGGGAAGAATGGCCGAGAGGCCATCGGAGTCGGAGAGCCGTTCGATCATCCAGGCGCCGGCGCGGGCCACCGCCACGCGACGGAGGAGCCTCGACCCCGGGACGTGCTCGCCGAGCTTGAGCAGGCGATCGAGCCCGCCGAACGCCGTCTTCCAGTCGGGGCGCCGCGGCACGCGGTCCTGGCCCAGGGCGGCCGCGTCCTCCAGCAGCTCCGGCACGCCGCAGCCGGGCGGCAGCGTGACGACCGGCTTCTTGGCCCAGATGATCGACAGCGGCACGAAGATCGTGCGCGACCAGCTCGAGAGGTCGTAGACGGAGAACGGCGCCTTCTTGGGGAAGAACAGCATCTCCGGCGGCACCGCGGGGACGCTGTCCCACGGCACCTGTCCGAACAGCGCCAGGTGCTGGCGCGTGTACGTGTTGGCGCGCCCCACCCCGCCCAGCGCGCGGATGGCCGCGCGCGCGGCGCGCATGTGCGGCGCGCCGGCCGGATCTCCCGCCACCTTCAGCGCGAAGTAGCTGAGACAAGAGACCGACAGCTCCGCCGGCCCCCCGAGGTACTGCGCCCAGCCGCCCGACGGCAGCGCCTCCGCTCTGACGACGCGCGCCAGATCCTGGACCTTGGCGCTGGACCTACGATTGAAGTAAGTCTCCAGGAGAATAAGGTAGCTTTCCAGCGTCGTGTCGCCCTCCAGCTCCCCCTGCCAGTACCCGTCAGCGGTCTGCTGTCCGAGCAGCCAGCCGCGCGCGGCGTCGATGGCGGCGTCCACGCGGGCGCGCGGAGGTGCAGGAACCAGGAGGCTGCGCGACGACGCCACCGGCGCCGGCGTGCTCGGCGCCACAGGCAGGCTAGGATTATCGAACACATCATTATTCATCGGCGATCATCATTCGTCGGCGATCATGCCGGGCGGCGGGTTGAGGATGCGCTAAAGGAGAGAACATGCGGTTCCCGATTCATATAACGACAGACCAGGTCGGCTACCAGATTCGCAAGGCGGTCGCGGGAGAAACCCGCTATCCGCTGGTCGTGATGCTGGAGCCGCTTTATACCTGCAACCTCGCCTGCGTGGGCTGCTCGATCGAGCGCCACACCGGCAAGCTGGCCGATCGCCTGCCGCTCGAGACCTGCTTGAAGGCCATCGACGAGTGCGGCGCGCCGACGGTCTCGCTGTGCGGCGGCGAGCCGACGCTCTACCCCGAGCTGCCGGAGCTGATCGCCGGCATCATCGAGCGCAAGCGCCACATCTACCTGTGCACGAACGGCCTGGTGCTGGACACCAAGGTGTTCGGGAAGATCGCGCCCCACAAGCGGCTGACGATCAACGTCCACCTGGACGGCATGCGCGAGACGCACGACGCGGTCTGCGCGCGCAAGGGCGTGTTCGACACCGCCATCAACATGATCCGCGAGGCCAAGGCGCGCGGCTACCACGTCACCACCAACACCACGGTGTTCAAGGAGACGTCGGTCGAG
>CAZTZM010000398.1:0-13378 GCA_964618005.1 uncultured Myxococcales bacterium | reverse complement strand
CCCCAGCAGCGCGCGCGCCAGCCCCTTCTCGGGCGCCGCCCGGAACGCCCGCAGCGCCGCGTCCGGCGGTAGCTGCGCCGCGATCTCGGCGGCGCGCTCGTGCGCGTAGGCCCTCTCGGCCTCACGCCCGCCGCGCGCGTAAGCGTCCCACAGCTCGATCGCCGCCGGCAGATCGCCCACGCCCGCGGTGGCGATCGCCAGCGCGCCGCGCAGCTCGACCAGGGCGTCGTCGCCGGGCCCCGCCGCGTCCGCCGGCGGCAAGAACGGCAGCAGCAGCTCGCGGGCGCGCGCGAACTGGCCGACGCGGGCGTCCGCCAGCCCCAGGTAATAGCGGGCGCTCGAGCCCAGCCCCGGATCGGGCGGCGTCGCCGCCAGCGGCTCCAGCAACTGCCGCGCGGCTTCGGGCTCTCCCCGCGCCAGCGCCAGCCGCGCCAGCATCAGCTCGGCGCTGGGCAGCGCCGGGTGCTGCGGGTGGTGGGCGACGTACGCCTCCAGCGCCTCGCGCGCTGCCGCGTTCGCGCCGGCGTCGAACCGCGCCTTCGCCTCCAGGAAGTCGGCGTCGCCGCCCGGATCGCCGGTGGCGGCGGGCGGCGGCGCGGCCGCGGACGTCGATCCGACCGAGGGCGGCAGGGGTTCACCGCTGCCGAACGTCCCCGGCAGGCTGGGCGCGGTCTGCCCGGCCGCGCAGGCCGCGACAAGAAGGACGGCGAAGAGAAGGACGACGTAGAGCCCCAGCTTCACCACGTCTCTTTCTACGACCGAAGCCGCGCGTTGTCGCGTTTTGCGGCCCCCGCCAGCGGCCCCCCCAGCCCCACCGCCACGGTCTTGCGGGCGAACGTCGACACGCCCAGCCCCGCCAGCTCTTCCGGGGCGACCCAGCGCCGCGCCGCGCCCGCGCGGCCGGCGCGGGCGACCTCGACGCGGAACACCTCGGCCGTGACGTCCCGATGGGTGAAGACGTGTCGGACGGCGCCGCGCCGCTCGGGCCGCCCGGCGCCCGACACGCCGACCTCCGACGCCAGATCCGCCGCGACGCGATCGCCGGCCACGCCGTCGAGCGCCCGCTCGGGCAGCGACCATGTCCCCGCCAGCAGCCCCGGCCCCCGCTTGATCATCAGGACGCGCGCGCCGTCGGTGACGAAGGCGCAGACCGTCTGCACCACCGGGCGCGCCGGCTTCTCGCGGCGGCGCGGCAGCTCGGCGACCGTCCCCTCGGCGCGCGCCCGGCAGTCGGCGCGCAGCGGGCAGGCGTCGCAGCGCGGGTTGCGCGCCGTGCAGACCGTGGCACCCAGCTCCATGACAGCCTGATTGAAGTCGCCGGCGCGGGCGACCGGCACCTCCGCCGTCCCCAGCGCCCGCAGCCGCACCCGCGTCGCCGGCCGATCGATCGAGTCCCCGACGCCGAACAGCCGCGCCGTGACGCGCGCGCCGTTGCCGTCCAGCGCGAACGTGCGCGCCCCGAACGCGATCGACGCCACCGCCGCCGCGGTGTACGGTCCGAGACCGGGCAACGCGCGCAGGGCCGCCTCGTCGGCCGGGAGCTCGCCGCCGTGTCGGGCCACCACCTCGACCGCCGCGCGGTGAAGGTTGCGCGCCCGGGCGTAGTAGCCGAGCCCCGACCAGAGCGCGGTCACCTCCTCGTCCCGCGCGGCCGCCAGCGTGGCCAGCGTCGGGAACCGGGTCAGGAAGCGCTGGAAATAGGGGACGACCGTCGCCACCGTCGTCTGCTGCAGCATCAGCTCCGACACCAGCGTCTTGTAGGGCGACGGGGCGCGCCGCCAGGGCAGGTCGCGCTTGGCGCCGTCGTACCAGCGGAGCAGCTTGCGCGCGGTCGCCATCGTCGCGTCTGGAGTGTAGTACAACGGGGACGTGGCCCCCGCGCCGTCAGAGCCCGATGTCGCCGCCGCCGTCGCCCGCGGCGAGATCGATCCGGTCTACTGCCTGTCAGGCGAGCGCTACCTGGTCGACGCGACGGCCGCCGCCATCCGCGCCGCCGTGCTGGCCGAGGCCGGCGCCGCGGCTGCCTTCAACACCGACGTCTTCGAGCTGAAGGAGAAAGGGATCGGGACGGCGCTGGCCACGGCGCGCACGCTGCCGATGCTGGCCAAGCGACGGCTGGTGGTCGGCAAGTCGATCGACGAGGTGAAGGCCGCCGAGCTCGAGCCGCTGTGCGAGTACCTCGAAGACCCGAACCCGTCGACCTGCCTGCTGCTCATCGCCGACAAGGTCGACGTCCGCTTCCGCGCGTTCCAGATGCTGAAGAAGCGCGGCTATCTGCACGTGTTCGCGCCGCTGGGTGACCAGGCGCTGGCCGGCTGGCTGCGCGGCGAGGCGCGCGCCCTCATTATCGCGCTCACGCCCGACGCCGCCGAGGCGCTGGCCACGGCGGCCGGCCCCGATCTGGGGCGGCTGTCGCAGGCCCTGGAGCAGCTGGCGCTCTACGCCGGCGACGCGGCGATCGACGTCGCGGCGGTCGAGAACCTGGTGGCGGAGACGCGGCAGCGCGGGATCTTCGAGCTGACCAAGGCGATCGGCGCCGGCCAGACCGCCCGGGCGCTGGCGCTGCTTACCAACATGCTGCGCAACCGCGAGCCGGCGCTGCGGATCCAGTTCATGCTGGCCCGCCACCTGCGCCAGGTCTGGCGCGCCAAGGAGCTGGCGGCGAGCGGCGCTTCGCGCCAGGAGATCGCGTCGGGCGTGGGCCTCAACCCCTACTTCCTGGACGACGTGCTGGTGCCGGCGCGCCGGATGTCGCGCGCGGCGCTCGCGCAAGCGTTCGACCGCCTCTACGAGGCGGACGTCGACCTCAAAAGCTCCAAGCTGGATCCCGAGATCGCGCTCGCCCGGCTGGTGCAGACGCTCGCCGACACCAGCGCCGGCGGCGCCGCTCGCTAGACTACTTCTGGAGGCCGGCGACCGCGACGGTCAGCCGCGACACGTGGCGGGAGGCGGTCCCCTTCTTGATGACGCCCTTGGAGGCCGCCTTGTCGATGGCCTGAACCGCGCCCTTGAGCAGCGGCGCCAGATCCTTGGTGTTCTTGCTGCTGCCCATGGCCGACCGGAGCTTCTTGATCGCGCTCCGCATCGCCGTCGTCTGCGACACGTTGCGCGCCGTCCGCTTCACCCGCTGCCGGTTGGCCTTCTCTGATGACTTGATGTTCGCCACGTAGTTTCCTTCTGAAGGCGCGCATCATGCTGAGCGCACCGCGGGTTGTCAAGGACCGGAGGGGTTGGCGAGGTCAGCCGAGTCCGAGGGATTCCAGCTCGGTGTCGTCGAGGCCGAAGAAGTGGCCGGTCTCGTGCAGCAGCGTGGCGCGGATCTCGTCGCGCAGCTCGTCCTCGTCCGCCGCGGCCCGCTCGAGGTTGCGGCGAAACAGGATGATCTGCGTCAGGCCCGGCTGCCCGCCCAGCGCGGTCCCCCCGTCGGCATAGGCGGTGCCGCTGAACAGGCCCAGGGCCCGCGGGTCCAGGCCGCCGGCCACGTCCGCCTCGGCCGGCAGCTCGGCGACGACGATCGGGATCCCCTTCAACAGATCGCGCGCGCGCTCGGGCAGCTCCGCCAGCGCCGCCCCGGCCACCTCGGCGACCTCCGCCTCCGGCAGCCGGTCCTCCGCCGCCCGCCCCTGACGCGGCGTCGAATCGAGCGCCCAGGTCCGCTTCCAGGCGGCCAGCATCTCGTCATCGTCGCCCAGGTCCTCGGCCGCGCAGCCGAGCGCGTACCAGACATCCCCCACCTCGGGGTGCTCCTCGCTCAGCACCCGCAGCCGGGCGCGCGCCGTCTTCGGATCGCCGAGCGCGATGTGCAGGTGCGCGATCTCCAGCGCCAGCTCCAGATCGCCCAGCTTCACCTCGGGCGGCGGCAGCTCCTCCAGCGTGCGCCGCGCGTCATCGGCTTCGCCCAGCTCGGCCTCGAGCCCCGCCTTGAGCGCGACGGCGGACAGGAAGTCGGTCTCCTCCTCGGCCAGATCCAGGGCCCGGGCCGCATGGCGAAGCGCCTCCGCCGTGGCGTCGCCGTCGGCGGCCAGGATCTCGGCCAGCCACAGTTCCGGGGTGGCCCAGTCCGGGTCGGCGGCGATGGTCTTGCGCAGCAGCGCCAGCGCCTTGGCGTCGTCGCCCTCTTCGCGCGCGCAGGCCGCCATGAACAGCATCGTCTCCGGCATCTCCGGATCCAACCTGGCGGCCTGCTGGCGCGCCTCGTCGACGTCACCCGATTCCAGCGCCTGCCAGGCCGCCTCCATCTGCGCGTCGTGCTCCGTCTCTGCTTCGCCGGATTCGCCCGTTCCGTCGGGCCCGTGTTCGTTGGTCATGGTCTCCCTATCCTACGAGATCCGGCGCGCCGGTCAGGGCGGCGAGTGACGCCAGCATGTAGGAAGCTGCCAGATCCGCGGTCCGCTGCGCATCCTCGGCGCTGCCGATCGGCGGCGCGACCTCCACGACGTCCGCGCCCAGCAAGGGGAACGCGGCGCCCACCCGCTCGATCAGCGTGCGAACGAAGGCCGGCGTCAGCCCGCCCGGCTCGGGCGCGCCGGTCGACGGCGCCTCCGCCCCGTCCGTGCCGTCGATGTCGTTCGACAGGTAGACGCCGCCGATCCCCAGCGCCTGCAGGTGGCGGATGACGTCGTCGATCACGCCCTCGCCGCGCGCCCGCACCTCGTCGGCCCAGATCTGCCGCACGCCCAGCGTCGACTCCCAGTGCTGCTTGGGCCGCGACGAGGCGCGCACGCCGATCTGCACCAGCCGCCCGCCCCGGCCCAGGAGCTCGTTGGCGTGATAGGCCCAGGTGGCGAAGCAGATCCGGATGCCCAGCCGCTCGGGCAGGAGATCGGTGTGCGCGTCGACGTGGACGATCGCCCACGGGACCGTCGTGTGGCGCGCCAGCGCCGCCACGACCGGCCAGGCCACCGAGTGGTCGCCGCCCAGCATGAAGATCCGCAGCCCGGGCCGCGCCCGCAGCAGCTGATCGACGACCCGCTCGGCGGTCGAGAGCGGCGCCACCGGCAGATCGGCGTTGCCGGCCGCCGACGGGCCGTAGAGCGCGGCGCGCGTCCGCCGGCGCTGCTCCTCGCTCAGCATGTCGTCGGTCAGGAGCTGCGGCACCACGAACAGATCGCCGACGTCGACGATCCCGGAGGCGGCGGCGCGCCGCGGGAAGTCAGGTGAGCGGCGCAGCACCGCCGCTCGGACGGCCTCGGGCCCGAACGCTGCGCCCCGCACCAGCCCCGCCCCGCAGTCGGACGGGATCCCCAGCACGGCGACCCGCGCCCGCTCGACCGCCGCCAGCGACGCCCGCCACTTGGCCTGCACCTCGGCCTCGTCGCGGGCGTCGTAGAGCGCCCGTTGCAGCGTCTCCCGGGCGGCGCGCCCGGTGCTCACGGTGTGGATCCCGCCCCCGGCGGGGCGCAGGTACTGCGAGAGATCCTCCATTCGGCTCCTCTCCGGCATGTCGTCCGACGTGCGTGTTCCCGTCGCTGGCGCGACGTCGTTTCTTAGCGCGAAATATCGTCGGGTTCACCCGAAGCGCGCGCTTCTGATACGATGAAGGCGGAGCGATATCACGTGCGACCGCTGCTGGTGGTCCCGGGGCTGTTCTGCACGGAGATCCACGACCAAGACCTCGGCTACGTGTGGGGGCGTTTCCGACAGCTCTACTGGGGGCCCCCTATCGGTGCGCCGTCGGGGCTCCGTGGGAAGCCCGGGCGCATCCTGCGCGGGCTGCCGCTGCCGTTCGGGCAATCCTACGATCTCATCGGCGCACTCGAGCGCGCGCTGCTGGACGGCGGGTACCGCCTGGGCGAGACGCTGCACTTCTTTGCCTACGATTGGCGCCAGCCGGTGGTCGACCTGGGGGTGGCGCTGGCGGCCGAGGCGCGCCGGATCGCCGCCGCCAGCGGCCAGGAGATCGACATGCTCGGTCTCTCCAACGGCGGGCCGATCCTCCGCGCGGCCTACGCGGCCGACGCGGCGTTGCCGGTCGAGCGCGTGGTCACCTCCGGCGGCGCGCACGCCGGCACCGTCGAGACGCTGGCCTGCTTCCACGCCGGCTTTCGCTTCGCGCCGCTGGGCCGCAAGGTCACGCCGGAGGAGTTCATGTCCTGCCCCGGCGGCCTCGATTCGATCCCCGGCCCTGCCTGGGCCAAGTTCCTGCCCGAGGACGCCGGCTACGACCTCTACGACGTCGACACCTGGCGGCGGCTGCGGCTGTCGGTGTTCCGGCGCGATCCCGACGACCCGACCTGGGTCGACATCGTGACGCGCCGGCTGGCCGGCGTGCGCCAGCTTTATGACGTCCTCGGGCAGGCGGCCCCGCCCCGCCGGCTGGTCTGCATCTGTGGCACCGGAATCCCGACGCAGACCCACGTCGTGGTCGAGAACGAACGCCCGCGGCTGCCGGGCGAAGGGCGCCTGGCGGGGTTGCCGCCCGCGGCGATCGGCGACGGCGACGGCGCCATCCCGACCGGCGCGGCGCACGACTGGGCCGGCGCCGATCCGGAGATCGTCCGAGTTCCGGTCACGCGCCACCGCGACATGATCCGGACACCCGCCGTGTTCCAGGCCATCCTGACCGCGCTGCGCTGAAGAGACGCCGGCAAACCCTTGCCGGGAGCACCGCCGAGGGTTTCTACTGATACGCGGGATGCGGGAGACCTTCAAACAGCTCCGGGCCTTCCTGCAGTCGAATCCCTACACCGCCGGCGCGTCGTTGCGCCTCACGCGCCGGGCGCGGATGGGCGTCTTCATCTACCGGCTGTCGATCCGGATCCTGGCCCAGTGGGCGCGCGACAAGTGCCCGCAGCAGGCCGCCGCGCTGGCCTATCAGACGGCGCTGTCGTTGGTGCCGGTCACGGCGATCGCGTTCTCGATCCTGCGCGCCGTCGGCTCGCTGGACGCCGAGTCCCACCTGGTGCAGTTCTTCTCCGAGCACGTCTTCCCGCACATGTCCGACGTGGCCGACCGGATCCGCGAGTTCTCCGGCAAGGTCAGCATCGGCGCGCTGGGCGGCGGCGGCCTGATCTTCACGATCGTGACCTGCTATTCGCTCTACAGCACCGTCGAGCGAATCTTCAACGACATCTGGCGCGTCGGACAGCGGCGCACGCTGATCGGCAAGTTCCTGACGTTCTACGCGATGGTCACGCTGCTGCCGACGCTGGCGGGGTTCTCGCTCTACTGGTCGGGGCGCCTCATCGAATCGGACGCCATGACCCGCTTCTTCACGCCGTTCCTGATCGAGCTGCTGGCGCTGGTGCTGATGAACAAGCTCTTGCCGCGCGCCAACGTCAACTGGACGTCGGCGACCATCGGCGCGGTGGCGACGGCGCTGCTGCTGGAAGCGACAAAGTACGCGTTCGTGAAGTTCGCCGAGGCGATCCTGCTGCGCAGCTACAGCACCGTGTACGGGACGCTGGGCCTGGTGCCGCTGGTGCTGGTCTGGATCTACACCGCCTGGGTGCTGATGCTGCTGGGCGCCGAGATCGCGCACGCGCTCCAGAACCTGCAGGTGCTGGAGGCCGAGGACCGGCGCCAGCGCGACGACGAGCCGATCAACGGCCTGCTGGCCGCGCAGCTGCTGGCGGCCGTGGCGGCCACCCACGAGGCGGGCGGCGCCGGCCACAGCACGGAGCGGCTGGTGACCGAGTTCGGCCTGACGCCGTACAACATCGAGCGGCTGGTCGGGCGGCTGAAGAAGCGCGGTCTCATCGCCGAGGTGCGCGGCGACCTCAACGGCTACGTCCCGGGGCGCGCGGCGTCGGCCATCCCGCTGGACGAGGTCCTGGCAGCCTTCCGCTCGAGCGATCTGGAGATCGCCCAGGGCGCCACGTCGCCCAAGCTGCGTGACCTGATCGGTGAGCTGGAGGAGACCCGCCGCCGGCGAATCGCCGGCCTGACGATCGCCGACCTGCTCCCCCCGCCCGAGGGCCAGCCACGCGACGCCAGCGCGTCGCTGGCGATCGTCCCCCCGCCGCGCGGCCGTCGCGACTAGTACACGAGATCCCAAGTCCCTATCCGGCCTGATGGTGGGGAACGAGAAGCCAGGTGAAGTCCTGGTGGATCCAGGCGACCAGGTTGCCGCGCGGGCCTACGAAGGGGATAGGCTCCCAGGGCAGTCGCGCCTCAGGGCGACTGGCTCGCGGTCATCCGGCGCGAAAGCTGGGATCCCACCCCAGCTCTCGGCGGGCCTTGTCGATCGCGAGGGCGGGGCTGGGCTCGGCGACGTTGTAAACGCCCGGGGCTCCGCGCTCGATGGCGAGCACGGCGGCGTGCGCCGCTGCGTCCACGTGCACGCCGGGCATGCCAGCCGGCGCTGCGTCCGCCCCCCCACCGTAGAACCGGCCGTAGCGCAGCACGACGCCTTCGACGGGGGCGGCGTCGAGGACGGCTTCCTCGAGTGCGATCACTCCACGCGCAGTGACCGCTTGTGGTGTGTCCTCCGCGCGGTCGAGGGGATCGCCTTCGCGGTGGGGCAGCGGGCCTGGGGCATAGATCCAGGCGATGCTCTGGGCAATCAGTCGGCGCACGCCGGCGGCCCGCGCGGCGGCGACGAGGTTCTGGGTGCCTTCCATGCGAAGGCGGCTGGTCTTGGCGCGGCTCTCCGCGATTCGATCGGGCTCGAAACCGCCGGAGAGATCAGTCAACTGATGGATGACCACCTCCGGGCACGCCCCCTTGATCGCGTCCGCGACCGCCTGGCGGTCGAATACGTCGAGCACGATCGGACTCACCCCCGATCGCTCCAGGTTGGCCGCCCGCGTTTTCGACCGGGTCGTTCCGAACACGCGATGACCACCCTGCACCAGCAGGGTCACCAGAGGCTTGCCGATTACGCCCGCAGCGCCGGCAACGAAAACGATGGGCACGCCCGACAATCTAGTCCGGCCGCGCGGGCAGACGCTAGGTCAGCTTTTCGCGGCGGACTTCGCGGAAGGTGCCGGCGGCCTCGTCGTGGACGCGGGTGGTCCAGGCGATCGTGGGGCCCTCGAACTCGAAGACGTTGTAGCGGGAGCGCCGCTCGGGGCCACCGGTGTACGACGCCGAGCCGCCGCCGATGATGGGGATCTTCCGCCCGCCGGGGCCGGCCAGCTCGGCGCGCTGGTCCTGGTGGTCGTGGCCGTGCAGCACCAGCTCGGCGCCGGTGCGCGCCAGCGTGGCGGCCAGCGCGTCGCGATCGCGCAGGTTGCGCTGCTCGCCGTGCTTGTGCAGCACCGGCGGGTGGTGCAGCAGCACGACGCGCGTCAGCCCGGCCAGCTCTGGCGCGGTCAGGATCTTCTCCAGCCGCGCCAGCTGCGCCTCGCCGATCGCCCCCCAGGCGCCGAGGTCGCCGGTGGCGACGGCGCTCGAGACGCCGATCAGGGCCAGCGGCGGGCGCAGGCGCACGAACGGATACGGCGTGTCGGCAGCCGGCGCGATGTCGTTGGTCTGGTACGCGCCGAACAGCTTCTCGAACGCGCGTTCCTCGACCACCTCGGGCACGTAGGCGTCGTGGTTCCCGGGGATCACCGACAGCGCTTGGGGCGGAAGGCCGGTCGCCTCGATCCAAGCCAGCGCCGTCAGCCACTCGCCGGCCAGCGCGACGTTCGACAGGTCGCCGGTCAGCGCCAGGTGATCGGGCGCCTGCGCGCGCACGTCGCGCCCCATCTCGTCGAGCAGCTCCATCTTGTGCTTGCGCATCCGGTTGACCGCCAGGTTGGCCAGGCCGATGGCCCGCTTGCCGATGAAGTCGAACGGACGCGCCTGGCGAAAGCCGCGGAAGTGGGGATCGGTCACGTGCGCGAGGCGGAACACGGCTGTCCTTTTACGCCGCCGTCGACGGGTCGGCCAGCAGCTGGACGTCGGCGACGACGCCGAAGTGGTCCGACGCGAACAGCCGCTCGCCGGTCGGCAGCAGCTCCGGCGCGTCGAGCACGACCCGCGCGCCGTGGACGGCGCCCCGCCGATCGCGCCGCGGCGCGGTCACGAAGACGTAGTCCAGGCGGCGGTCGCGCCGCAGCCAGGCCATCCGCTCCGTGTAGTCGTTGGCGCGGCACCAGGTGTAGCCCGGCCGTTCCTGGTTCACCGTGGCCCAGGCGTCCTGATAGAAGACGCGCCGGCCGCCCAGCGTGCACTGGCCGACCAGCCAGCGGATCTCGTCGTGTTCGGGCGCGGCGTTGAAGTCGCCCATCATCAGTTGCGGCTGCCCGCTGGTCTCGCGCGCCCGCACCTGAGCGTCCAGGAACTGGACCTGATCCTCGCGCTTCTGCCCCTCGTGCTCGCGGTACGACAGGTGCGTCACGTGGACCCAGACGCCACCCGCCTCGCCGTCGAGGCGCACCGACAAGACGCCCCGCCCTTCGGTCTCCGTGCTGTGCGGCAGCGGATGAAAGTCCTGCGCGCCGATCGGGAACCGCGAGACGACCGCCAGGCCTTCGTGACCGCCGCCCCAGGCGGTGGTCGGCGCGTAGGCGTGGTGCCAGCCGCGCGGCTCCGCCAGCGCCGCGGCCTGGTTCGGCACCCGGCCGGGGACGTCGCGCACCTCCTGCAGCCCGATCACGTCGGGCGCCAGCGCGTCCAGTTGCGACCCGATGAAGGCCAGACGCGCCGCCCAGGGGCCGTTCTCACCCCACAGATTCAACGTCAGGAACCGCGCGACGCCCGCCCGCATTCGATCAGCGACCGCGGTAGGTGCACTTGCTGTCGTACGTCTCCCAGACGGTCACGGCCGACAACGCGTCGATCCGCGGCTTCAGCGTGCGCCATATGTAGACGGCGATGTTCTCGCAGGTCGAGTTCTCGAGCCCCCGAACCTCGTTCAGGTTGTGGTGGTCGAAGCGGTCGTGCAGCTCGGCCCAGGCGTCGTCCATCACGCCGAAGTCGATCAGCCACCCGGTCGCGGGATCGACCGGTCCCTCGACGGCCAGCTCCACCTTGTAGCTGTGGCCGTGAATGCGCGAGCACTTGTGGCCTGGGGGGACGCGCGGCAGGCTGTGCGCCGCCTCGAACCGGTACTCCTTCGTCAACTCGACGTTCACGCGCCGAGTATACCGCGGTCGCTATTTGCCGAAGTTGATCGCGGCCCAGGGCTTCTCGGGACGGGCGAACAGATAGCCTTGGCAGAGATCGCCGCCGACGCGGACCAGCGCGTCGCGCTCGGCCGGCGTCTCGATCCCTTCGGCGATGATCTCGATGCCGAGATCGCGGCACAGGCTGACGATCGAGCCGAGCAGCTTCTGCTTCATCGGCGAGCGATCGATCCCGCGGATCAGCGACATGTCGACCTTGACCACCTCGGGCTCGAGATGCGCAAAGCTGGTCAGCCCGGCGTACCCGGCCCCCAGGTCGTCCACGGCGATCCGGTATCCCAGCGCGCGCAGGTGCGCCACCCGCTCGGTCACGTCGTGGATCTGCTCCAGCGGCGCCCGCTCCGTCACCTCCAGCACCACGCGACCGGCGTGGCGCGACAGCGGCGCGTCCGGGGCCATCAGCGAGTCGTCTTCCAGCTCCAGGGCGTGCAGGTTGATGAACAGCAGCCCGGGCACGGGGTGATTGTCCAGCGTCTGCGCCACGCGGTCGCGGACCGTGCGCCCGAGATCTTGCGTGCGCCCCAGCCGCTCGGCCGCCTCGAACAGGTCCGGCGGCGAGCGCAGGGTCGGCTCTTCGTTGCGGACCAGCGCCTCGTGCGCGAACGTCGACCGCTTGGACCACGACACGATCGGCTGATAGGCGATCCAGAGCGTCTCCAGCGCCGAGGCGAAACGCGCCTCCAGCCCGGCCCGGTCGCCGATGGTCTTGCCGTCCAGGCGGAACATCTCCAGCGCCTCGCGCTTGATGCGCGCCATCTGGTGCAAGCGGACGGCCCGCGTCACCACCTCCTCGAGGTCGGTGGCGTCGATCGGCTTGATGAGGTAGCGCAACGCGCCGTACTCGACGGCCCGCACGGCGCTCTCCACCGCCGGCCCGCCGGTCATGAGGACGAACGGCACGTCCAGATCGTGCTCGCGCACGGCGCGCAACAGATCCAGGCCGCTCATCTCCGGCATCGCGATGTCGCTGACGATGACGTCGAACTTGCGGACCCGCGTCGCGGCCGCGGCCGCCTTGCCGTCGAAGGCGATCTCCACCGCGAAGCCGGCGGCGCCCAACGTCCGGGCGTACGCGCGCGCGATCGAGCGCTCGTCGTCGACCAGAAGGACCAACCCGCGGTCGGCCGCTTCGGTCTCCGGTCCCTGATTCCCTTGGGCGCCTGACGCACCAACCGAGCCCATTTTGTTTCCGGACTATCGGCAAGATCTCGGTTGAGATTGAGCCAGCCCTGTCGAGGCCTACGCGCTGCGCAACTTTCAGGACGGGCGCCCGCGCTGCCGGGCGAAGTGCTTCTAGTTGCTGCAGCAGAGCGTCTTGGGTCCGCTCGCGGCCAGGCTTCCGGTGAAGGGAGCCTGGGCCTGGCACGTCGGTGACAGGGGCGTCCCCGAGAACGCGACGCCCGGGTTGACAAGCCCCTGTGGCGCGCAGCTCTTGCCGCCGGAGGCGAGCGAGGCGGCGCCGGCGCAGGTCCCGTTGTTGCCGATCGTGAGCGAGACGTTGGCGCAGCTCGCGCCGCTGGGTGTCCCGCAGGTGCAGGCGCCGCACGCCACGGCGCCCGACGTGCCGGTGTACCAGGGGACAGGCTGCCCGCCGTTCGGGCAGGTCTTCTGGACGCCGTCGAACAGCTGGCACAGGCCGGCTCCCGCGAGGGCGGGGACGCAGGCCTGGCCGCTGGGGCAACCGCCGCCAGTGGCCGGCGCCGCGCAGAAGGTCCCGCTGGTGGAGAAGTAGCCGGTCGTGGGAGGCGTGGGCGTGCCGTCCGGCGTGCAGCCGCCGGCCAGCTTCGGCGTGAAAGCCGTGACCGAGACGCCGTAGATGTCGTCCGTGGAGTTGACGACCCAACTCGGGAAGTTCGTGCATTTGTCGTCGTCGCCGCTGGTGAACGTCCCCGCCGACTGGAGGGTCGCGTCCGAGCAGGCCGCGTCGGTGTAGTTGTAGAGCGTGGTCGAACAGGTCACGGCGGGCGGCGTACACGAGCAGCCGCGCGAGCAGTCGGGCGGCGTGAAGTTGGCCGACAGCGCCGTCGTCTTGGTGTAGCCCGCCGGACAGTCGCTGCTCGCGGAGCCGGTCAGGGTCCCGATCGGGGCCGCCGTCGGGTCGAGCGCCACGCACTGCGCGACGCCCGAGCCGCAGGCGGGATCGTCGCAATCGACGTGCCCGTTGCAATCGTCGTCGACCCCGTTGAAGCAGTTCTCCGCGCCGGTCGGGACGCACGTGCCGCTCTTGCCGGCGCCGCCCGCCATGCCGCCCGTTCCGACCCGACCGCCGGTCCCCGGCTGGCCCCCGGTCCCTGGTTGACCACCCGTCCCCGGCTGCCCGCCCG
>CAZTZM010000397.1:0-20685 GCA_964618005.1 uncultured Myxococcales bacterium | reverse complement strand
TGGCAGGCCGAGTCGCCCGAGGCCAAGAAGGTCATCGCCTTCCTGCAGAAGGAGATGGGCGTGAAGAAGATCCGCTTCCCCGAGACCTCGGGGATCGGGATCAAGCCCGTCTCGCGCGAGGGGTCGGAGCGCCTGATCCGCGCGGCGATCGAGTACGCCATCCGCCACAAGCGCAAGAGCGTCACGCTGGTCCACAAGGGGAACATCATGAAGTTCACCGAGGGGGCCTTCCGCGACTGGGGCTACGCGCTGGTGAAGAACGAGTTCGCCGGCAAGGCGGTCGGCTGGGACGACTGCGGCGGCAAGCCGCCGGCCGGCCAGGTGCTGGTGAAGGACTCGATCGCGGACATCACGCTGCAGCAGGTCCTCACCCGCCCCGACGAGTTCGACGTCATCGCCACGCTGAACCTGAACGGCGACTACCTGTCGGACGCGCTGGCGGCGCAGGTGGGCGGCATCGGCATCGCGCCGGGCGGCAACATCAACTACGCCACCGGCCACGCGGTGTTCGAGGCGACGCACGGCACGGCGCCGAAGTACGCCAACCTGGACAAGGTGAATCCGGGATCCGTGATCCTCTCGGGCGTCATGCTGCTCGAGCACCTCGGGTGGAGCGGCGCCGCCGACAAGATCGTGGCGGCGCTGGAGAAGACCATCGCGCAGAAGACCGTCACCTACGACTTCGCGCGCCTCATGGAGGGGGCCAAGGAAGTGAGCTGCTCCGCCTTCGGCGACGCCATCATTTCGAACCTCTAGAACCTCCAACCGGCGGGCGAGCGTTCGCCCCGAGCCAACGTCGGATGGCTGGACGTTGCTCCGGGGCGAGCTAAGCTCCCGCCGCTTCTCTCCCCTTTCTTTCTCGCCCACCCCCTCAAGGAGCCTCACACATGCCCGGTCGGAAGAAGATTGCGCTCATCGGCGCCGGCAACATCGGCGGAGAGCTGGCCTCCCTGGCGGCGCGCCACGAGCTCGGCGACGTCGTGCTGTTCGACATTCCCGAGAAGGAAGGCCTGGCCAAGGGGAAGGCGCTGGACCTGGAGCAGAACGGCGCCGTCCTGGGTCACGACGCCAAGATCACCGGCACCTCGAACTGGGCCGACTGCGCCGGCGCCGACGTGGTCATCATCACCGCGGGTGTGCCGCGCAAGCCGGGCATGTCGCGCGACGATCTTCTGTCGGTGAACCTGAAGATCATCCGCAACGTCGGCGAGAACCTGAAGCAGCACTGTCCGAACGCCTTCGTCATCGTGGTGTCGAACCCGCTCGACGTCATGGTCTACGAGCTCAAGCGCGTGACCGGCTTCCCGGCCAAGAAGGTCGTCGGCATGGCGGGCATCCTCGACTCGGGGCGCTTCCAGCTTTTCCTGGCCAACGAGGCGGGCGTCTCGGTGAAGGACGTGCGCGCGATGGTGCTGGGCGGCCACGGCGACACCATGGTGCCGGTGCTGAGCGCCACCACCATCAACGGCGTCCCGGTGAAGCAGCTCGTCACCGCCGACAAGCTGGCCGCGATCGTCGAGCGCACCCGCAACGGCGGCGGCGAGATCGTCAAGCTGATGGGGACCAGCGCCTTCGCGGCGCCGGCCTCGTCGGCCATCGCGATGGCCACCGCCTACCTGAAGGACCAGAAGCGCCTCCTGGCCTGCGCCGCGTTCCTTGACGGCGAGTACGGCCACAAGGACCTCTACCTGGGCGTGCCGATCGTCCTGGGCGCGGGCGGCGTCGAGAAGATCGTCAACATCGAGCTGACGGCCGAGGAGAAGGCCGGGCTCGACAAATCGGCCGGCGCCGTGCGCGAAGTGCTCGAAGCGGCCCAAAAGCTGTAGAAGATCCTGTAAGAGAAGGGGCCGGTGACGCCTTGAAGATCCACGAGTACCAGGCGAAAGAGATCCTGAAGAAGTTCGGCGTGCCGATCCCCAAGGGTCGGCCGGTGTTCAGCATCGACGAGGCGGAAGCAGCCGCCAAGTCGCTGATCGCCGAGACCGAGAACGAGTTCGTGGTCGTCAAGGCGCAGATCCACGCGGGCGGACGCGGCAAGGGTGGCGGCGTGAAGGTGGTCAAAGGCGCCGCCGCCGCCCGCGACACCGCGCAGAAGATCCTCGGCATGAACCTGGTCACGCACCAGACCGGGCCCGGCGGCAAGATCGTCAAGCGGCTGCTCATCGAGCAGGCGGTCGACATCGCGCGCGAGCTGTACCTGGGCGTGGTGGTCGACCGCGGCTACGGCCGCGTGGTCGTGATGGCGTCGTCCGAGGGCGGGATGGAGATCGAAGAGGTCGCCGCCAGCCACCCGGAGAAGATCATCAAGGAGGTCGTCGACCCGACCGTGGGCCTGGCCGCCTACCAGGCGCGCAACCTGGCCTACGGGCTGGGTCTGCACGGCGCGGCGGCCAAGAACGCGGCCGAGCTGTTCCTGCTGGTCTACAACGCCTTCATCGCCACGGACGCGTCGATGATCGAGATTAACCCCCTGGTCGTCCTGACCGACGGCCGCGTGCTGGCGCTCGACGCCAAGGTTACTTTCGACGACAACGCGCTCTATCGGCAGAAGGACCTGGAGGCGCTGCGCGATCTCGACGAGGAGGATCCCGCCGAGACCGAGGCCAAGCGGCACGACCTGTCGTTCATCAAGCTGGACGGCAACATCGGCTGCATGGTCAACGGCGCCGGCCTGGCCATGGCCACGATGGACACCATCAAGCACTTCGGCGGCCAGCCGGCGAACTTCCTGGACGTGGGCGGCAGCGCCACCGAGGAGCGCGTGACGGCGGCGTTCAAGATCATCACCGCCGACCCGGGCGTGCGCGGCATCTTCGTCAACATCTTCGGCGGCATCATGAAGTGTGACACCATCGCCGCCGGCGTCATCGCGGCCGTCAAGCAGGTCGGCCTCAAGGTGCCGCTGGTCGTGCGCCTGGAGGGGACCAACGTCGACCTGGGCAAAAAGATGCTGGCCGAGTCGGGCCTGGCGGTCACCACCGCCAACGACATGGCCGACGGCGCCAAGAAGGTCGTCGCCCTCGCAGCCGGAAAGGCCGCCTAGTCATGTCCGTTCTCGTCGGAAAAGAGACCAAGCTCATCGTCCAGGGCATCACCGGATCGGCCGGGACGTTCCACGCCAAGCAGATGCGGGAGTACGGGACCAACGTGGTCGGCGGCGTCACGCCCGGCAAGGGCGGCCTCAACCACGAAGGGTTCGCGGTGTTCGACACGGTGGCCGACGCGGTCAAGAAGACGGGCGCCAACGCCACCGTCATCTACGTGCCGCCGCCCGGCGCCGCCGACGCCATCCTGGAGGCCGCGCAGGCCGGCATCGCCGTCATCGTCTGCATCACCGAGGGGATCCCCACGCTCGACATGGTGAAGACCAAGCGGGCGCTGTCTGCCTACCCCAAGTCGACGCTGATCGGCCCGAACTGCCCGGGCATCATCACGCCTGGCGCGTGCAAGATCGGGATCATGCCGGGCTACATCCACAAGCCGGGCAAGGTCGGCGTGGTGTCCCGCTCGGGGACGCTGACCTACGAGGCGGCGCACCAGTTGACGGCCTTGGGTCTCGGCCAGTCGACGGCCATCGGCATCGGCGGCGACCCGGTCAAGGGGATCGACTTCATCGACTGCCTGGCCATGTTCGAGCGCGACCCGCAGACCGAGGCCGTGCTGATGATCGGCGAGATCGGCGGGACATCCGAAGAGGAGGCCGCCCGGTTCGTGAAGGCCAACATGAAGAAGCCGGTGGCGGCCTTCATCGCCGGCCAGACCGCGCCGCCCGGCAAGCGCATGGGGCACGCGGGCGCCATCATCAGCGGCGGCAAGGGGACGGCGGCCGAGAAGATCGCCGCCCTGCGCGAGGCCAACATCGGCATCGCGGCCACCCCGGCCGAGCTGGGCAAGACCGTCGCGTCGTTCATCAAGTAAGTCAGCAGGAGCAAGAGAGACCCATGTCCATCGAGAGAACCTTCGGAATCGTCAAGCCCGACGCCGTGGCCAAGAACGCCGTCGGCGGCGTCATCGACATGGTCGAGAAGGCCGGCCTGAAGATCGTCGGGCTGCGCCTGATCCACATGTCGGAGGGGCAGGCCCGCGCCTTCTACGCGGTCCACAAGGAGCGGCCGTTCTACGGCGACCTGGTCAAGTTCATGACCTCCGGCCCCGCCGTCGTCATGGCGATCGAGGGCGAGAACGCCATCGCCCGCTACCGCGAGGTGATGGGGCCCACGGACTCCTCGAAGGCGCCGGCCGGGACCATCCGGAACAAGTACGGCAGCAACATCGAGCGGAACGCCGTCCACGGCAGCGACGGACCGGACACCGCCCGCGGCGAGCTGGCATTCTTTTTCGCCGGGCTCGATCTCGCATAATCCTGGTCTGAAAAATCGCCGCGAAGCGTTCACAAAGAAGTATTTATCCTTACCGGCGGTCGGGTTATAGTGGACGCGCAACACTATGCGAGTGGGGCGGGCTAGCTTGTTGAAATTCAGTCTGTTTTTGGTGGCGGTGACCGTGGCGGCGACAGCCTCCGGCTGTCGCGATCACCTGTACGACTTCGGCGTCAGCGTCATCCCGCCCGACGGTGGCGGCGTCGATCGCCCGAAGTTCGACGCGGGCCGCGGCTTCGACGCGAGCGCGCCGGGATACGACGGCAGCGTCATCGGCACCGGCGGCGCGGGCGGCGCGAAGGGGAGCGGCACCGGCGGCGCGGGCGGCAGCTCGGTCGTCACCTGCAACCCGAACTCGCCCGACCTGCTGACCGACGTCGCGAACTGCGGCACCTGCTTCCACCAGTGCATCGTCCAGAACGCGACGCCGTCGTGCGTGAACGGCGCTTGCAAGTTCACCTGCGAGACCGGCTTCTATGACGCGGACGGGGACCCGTCGAACGGCTGCGAGTGCACCAAGACCAACGGCGGCGTCGAGATCTGCGACGGCCTGGACAACGACTGCGACGGCATCATCGACAACGGCTTCAACTTGATGACCGACGTCGACAACTGCGGTGCCTGCAACCACCAGTGCGCGTTCCCGTTCGCGACGGCGAGCTGCGTGAACGGGGTCTGCACGCAGGGGGCCTGCCTGGCGAACTTCTACGATCGCGATCCGACGATCCCCGGCTGCGAGACCGAGTGCATCAAGACCAACGGCGGCGTCGAGATCTGCGACGGCCTGGACAACGACTGCGACGGCATCGTCGACGACAACCTGGGCGCCCCCACCGTCACCTGCCTGACCAAGGGCGTCTGCGCCGGGACCACCCCGACCTGCACCGGTCAGAATGGCTGGGTGTGCAACTACCCGTCGACCTACGAGGTCGTCGAGGACACGAAGTTCGGATGTGACGGCCTCGACAACGATTGCAACGGATTGACCGACGAGCCGTTCCAGATCGGTAAGTCCTGCATCTATGGCTCCGGGCCGTGCGCCGGGACCGGGACCTGGGTCTGCGACAACTCCATGCCGGGGGATCACCGCTGCATGGGGACCATGAAGCAGCCGGGCGTCGAGATCTGCAACGGCATCGACGACGACTGCGACGGCTTGGTCGACGAGCTCGATTCGCTGTCCAACCGCACCACGGACGACCTGCTGGTCTACGTTCCATCGGTGAATGTGACGATGTACGGGTACGAGGCCAGTCGCTACGACGCCACGGCGACGAGCCCCGGATTCGACTCCACGCACCGCGGCTGCTCCGTCGCCGGCAAGCTGCCTTGGGCAAATGTCACGATGTCCGAGGCGGAGGCGGCCTGCGCCCTCATCGGTCCCAACTGGCGGGTCTGCACGGCCACCGAGTGGCAGGCCGCCTGTCAGGGCGTCAACACGACCACCTTCCCTTACGGGAACACGTACGTGCCGACGGACTGCAACGGGAACGACTACCTGACCGCCATGGGGGCGACCCCGGCGACAATTCCCACGGGCAGCGATACATCGTGCGTCTCGATCATCTCGACCAAGGCCAGCACGGGCTTCTCGATCAACCCCAGCTTGAACTACTCGATCTTCGATATGAGCGGGAACGTCAAGGAGTGGACGGCGACCGACCTGACGACGACAAAGCCCGCCAGCAACCCCGCCTGCACCACCCTCCCCTGCCTGTTCGAGATGCGCGGGGGCGCCTATGACATCTCCAGCTTCAGCGTTGGCACCGCGGCAGCGACTGCCCCCGGCCTGCAGTGCAACGCTTCGGTTTCCGCGCCTTACTCGACCACGACCAGCGGCGGAACCACCACCACCCAGAAAATCGATGTCCGACTGCCGTCGGTGGGATTCCGTTGCTGCCTACCCGGACAGTTGCCGCCATGACCCAACGAACGATTTCCCGAACCTGCACGCGAGCAGGCCTCACCCTCCTCGCGGGATTCGCGGTGACCGTCGCGGCTGGCCGCGCGCAGGGGCAGTCGCTGCGACCGAACATCATGTTCCTGTTCGACACGTCGGGGTCGATGCACGAGGACTCGAACCTCGTCAATCGGGCAGATGGCACCACGGTCTGTCCGCAGAGCACGACCAGCCGCATCTACAGCCTGAAGAGCGGCCTTCGATCCGCGCTGCAGCAGGTGGGGACCGACGAGGCGAACTTCGGCCTCATGTCATTCCCGGAGGTGGTTCAAAACACCTATACGGCCCTCTCGGCCAACCAGTGCACCTCCGAGACGCAAAACCCGATCGGGCACTACACGGCCAGCCCGCAGCAGACGCTGACCATTCCGAACCGGACGGCCACCACGTACCACAACGCGACCACGTATCCGATCGGCTGTCTGATGTCGACGAACAACTCGGCCACCCAGACGACCTACGGCTCGTGGTTCACGAGCGGCGCCTCGCAGGTGTTCCACGTCGGCGTGACCGCGGCCCCCGTCGGCACGATGCCGACGGCCGCGCAGTTCGATCCCTCGGGCGCCACCCAGATGGCCTCGATCTACAAGTGGATCGACAACGTCGAAGCGCCCACCAGCAACGGACCGGTGACCGATCCGGAGCTGCACCCCAACGACTACACGCCGCTCGGCCGCTCGCTGTTCTACGCGAACCTCTACTTCCAGAACGAGATCGTCCCGAACGATCCCAAGGGAACCTGCCGGCACAACGTGGTGGTGATCGCCACCGACGGCGATGAGACCTGCGACGATTCGACCGCGCCGGACAGCACCTTCAACACCGCCGACTGCACGGGCGGCGGCAACTACGACGTATACAACCCGATCAGCCAGGCTTGTCAGCTCGCCAAGCTCGGCGTGAAGGTCTACGTCATCACCGACACGACCGCCGACAACGCCAACGACGCCATCGCGGCGGCCGGCGGCACCGGCGCCTCCATCCGCGTCTCGCTCAACGACCCGAACGCGGCGAAGAGCGCCATCGTCGGCATCATCGCTCAGAACGTACCGCCGGCCGAGGTCTGCAACGGCGTCGACGACAACTGCAACGGCTTGATCGATGAGGGCGTGTCGAACGCCTGCCGCAACTGCACGCCGGGGAACACCAGCGCAGCCTGCGGCGGGTTCTCGATGAACCCGAACGATCCGAACGACCCCGACAACAAGCTGGGCACCGCCGCTCACCACTGCGCGGTCGAGACCTGCAACTGCAAGGACGACAACTGCAACGGCCAGGTCGATGAGGGGCTGCCCCTGAACGCCTGCGGCGGCCCCTGCGGCTGCGCCGTGCCGGTCGAGATCTGCAACGGCCTGGACGACAACTGCGACGGCATCATCGACAACGGCAACTGGCCGACCGGCCCGGTCGGCCAGGCGTGCAACAACGGGGCGATCGGCGCGTGCAACCGCACCGGCATCCTGGTCTGCGACGCCGCCGGCACCGACACGGTCTGCAACGCGCCGACCGTCACGCCGCAGCCAGAGATCTGCAACGGCATCGACGACAACTGCGACGGCCAGATCGACAACCCGCCGGCCGGCAGCCAGCTGCCCGGCGTGGGCGAGCCCTGCGGCAACGGCCTGGGCGCCTGCCAGGCGGGCACGATCATCTGCCAGAACGGGAAGCTGGTCTGCAACGTCACCAGCACGCCCAAGCCCGAGGTCTGCGACGGCATCGACAACGACTGCGACGGCATCGTCGACGACGGCAACTTCCCGCAGACCGGCCAGGCCTGCCTCTGCCCCGGCCTCAGCCAGAGCCAGGTCGGGGTCGGCATCTGCCAGGCCGGCAAGCTGCAGTGCATGGGGGCGCTCGGCTTCGTCTGCGTCGGCTGCGTGCTGCCGACCGCCACCGAGGTCTGCAACGGCAAGGACAACAACTGCGACGGCGTGACCGACACGACCGGCAACTGCCCGAACGGCTACGGCTGCAAGGACGGCCAGTGCACGCTGCAGTGCGCCGGCGGCGAGTTCCCCTGCTCGCCCGGCTACAAGTGCGTCAGCAACTACTGCATCCCGCAGCGGTGCGCCTCGGTGACCTGCCCGTCCGGCCAGCAGTGCGACGAGAACACCGGTTCCTGCGTGGACGACTGCGCCGGCGTCACCTGCACCACGCCGCAGGTCTGCATGGCCGGGCGCTGCGTCGACTGCTACGACCTCGGCTGCCCGAGCGGCCAGCTCTGCGTCTCCGGCGTCTGCCAGACCGACAAGTGCAAGGGCGTCACCTGCGGCAACGACCAGTACTGCCAGAACGGGACCTGCGTCGACCTCTGCGAGCCGGGCAAGTGCGGCACCGGCCAGCGCTGCGTCGCCGGCGCCTGCGTTCAGGACCTGTGCGCGAACGTCTACTGCGACCCGAGCGACTTCTGCAACCCGACCACCGGGACCTGCCAGCCAAACCGTTGCCTGGCCCTCCAGTGCCCGGCCGGTCAGCAGTGCGTCCCCAGCGCGGCCTCCAGCGGCACCGCCGCGGCGGCCTGCGAGCCCGACCCCTGCGCGACCATCAGCTGCCCCAGCACCTGCTGGACCTGCGGCATCACCGACGACGGCACGGGGACCTGCATCCTGCGCGACACCTGCCAGTCGGTCGACACCAAGGTCGGCCAGCACGGCGGCGGCCAGACCGGCTGCTCCGTAGCCGGGGGCAGCCCCACCAGCGGGGTCTTGGGCCTGCTGCTGGGCCTGGGG
Organism: uncultured Myxococcales bacterium; assembly: GCA_964618005.1. GTDB lineage: Bacteria > Myxococcota_A > Polyangia > Fen-1088 > Fen-1088 > JADGRB01. The sequence goes on along the minus strand of CAZTZM010000397.1, from coordinate 11,617 downwards.
CTCATCGTGGGACGGCGCCGCGGCCGGCACGCAGCGCGTTGACGGCCCCGGCCGACCTGGCGAGCGCGGACGACGGGCGTTATCCTCCGCGGCCGTGACCGCCGCCGTCCCACCCGTCGACGCCCCCCAGCCGGGCTCGCCGCTCCGCGGGTTGCTCCCGCATGAGCTGGCGGCCTGGGTCGCCGCGCACGGCGCGCCCGGCTACCGGGCCGAGCAGATCTTCCGCTGGCTGCACGGCCGCGCGGTCGAGGCCGTCGACGAGATGGTCAACCTGCCGGAGGCGCTGCGCGCGGCGCTGGCGCGCGAGCTGCCGCTGCGACCGCTGGCCGCCGACCTGCTGCAGACCGCGCGCGACGGCACCCGCAAGCTCCGCTGGCGGACCCACGACACCCGGTTCATCGAGTCGGTCCTCATCCCCGACGAGGACGCCGTCCGGGACCGCCTCACCCTGTGCGTGTCGTCGCAGGTCGGCTGCGCCATCGACTGCCGCTTCTGCGCCACCGCGACGCTGGGCTTCGGCCGCCACCTGGGCGCCGACGAGATCGTCGAGCAGATCTACCGCGCCGCCGCGCTGGCGGGCCGGCGGCCGACCAACCTGGTGTTCATGGGGATGGGCGAGCCGCTGCACAACTTCGACAACCTGGTTCGCGCGCTGAGGCTGCTGGCGCACCCCTGGGGCGCCGGGTTCTCGCCGCGGCGGATCACCGTCTCCACCGCCGGGCTGGTGTCGGGCATCGACAAGCTGGCGGCGCTCTACCGCGACGGCGAGGCCGGGCGCGACGCCTCGGCGCCCAACCTGGCCATCTCGCTCAACGCCACCACCGACGAGGTGCGTGACGGCATCATGCCGATCAACAAGCGCTGGCCGATCGCCGCGCTGCTGGACGCCGCCCGGCGGTTCCCGCTGTCGCACGGGCGCCGGGTCACGTTCGAGTACGTGCTGCTGGCCGGCGTCAACGACGCCGACGCCGACGCCGACCGGCTGCCCCGCCTGCTGCGCGGGATCCCGGCCAAGGTGAACATCATCCCCTGGAACGGCTTCGAGGGCCCCGAGTTCAAGCGGCCGACGGCCGAGCGAATCCGCACCTTCCAGGAGCGGGTGCGCGCCTCGGGCATGGCGATCTACATCCGCTCCCCCCGCGGCGACGACATCGACGCCGCCTGCGGGCAATTGGCGGCCCGACGCGAGCAGCCGGGCGAGCTGGCCACCATCCAGCCATGGCGACAGACGGCGAGCTGACCGCGGCGCGCGATCTGGCGATCGACGCCTGCGGCCGCATCGCCGAGTTCTGGGGCTTCACGCGCACGATGGGGCGCGCCTTCGGCCTGCTCTACCTGTCGCGCGAGCCCCTGGCCCAGAGCGAGATCCAGGCGCGCCTGGGGATCTCGGCCGGCAGCGCCTCGATGACGCTGGCGGGGCTCGGCCGCTGGGGCGTGGTCCACAAGGTCTGGGTGCGCGGCCAGCGGCGCGAGCACTACCAGGCCGAGACCGACTTCTGGAAGATGATCTCGGGCGTCCTCAACGAGCGCGAGCGGCGGGAGATCGGCGCCGCGGTCGAGGTCGTGGGACGGGCCGAGAGCGCCGCCCGCGCCGCCCAGGCCGCGCACGGCGGGCCGACCGGCCGCCGCGGCCGAGCCGAAGCCGACTTCGTCCTCGAGCGGGTCACGCGCCTGGGCGACATCTGCCGGTTGGGCGAGACGATGCTCGACATGCTGCTCGGCCAGCTCACGCTGGACGTCGGGCGGTTCCGCGACGCGTTCAAGGTCCCGCCGCCGGTGGAAGCGGCCGCGGCGCCCGCCCTGCCCGCGCCCCGTCGCCGCAAGCGCGGCTGACGACCGCGACCCTTACGACTCGACCGCGGCCCAGTCGTGGCGGGCGCAGATCGCCGCCAGCGACGCCGCCTCCGGGCTGCCGGGCTCGGGTGAGTGGGCATAGGCCCAGCGGACCTCCGGCGGCATCGACATCAGGATCGATTCAACGCGCCCGTCGGTGCGCAGGCCGAACACCGTGCCGCGGTCGTAGAGCAGGTTGAACTCGACGTACCGGCCACGCCGCAGGAGCTGCCAGTCGCGCTCTCGCTCGCCCCAGGCGTCGTTCCGCCGGCGGTCGACGATGGGCAGATAGGCGGCCAGGATCGCGTCGCCCACGTCGCGCACGAACGCGAACATGGCCTCGGCGTCCCGCTCGCGCGGCGAGGCCGCCCCCAGCGCGGGTTGCCCGGCCGTCGTCTCGGCGCCCGCCCCCAGGTAGTCGAAGAACAGGCCGCCCACGCCGCGCGGCTCGTTCCGGTGCGGCAGGAAGAAGTAGTCGTCGCACCAGCGCTTGAACCGCGGGTAGAAGCCGGCGTCGTGCCGATCGCAGCAGGCGCGCAGCGTCCGGTGGAAGAACGCCGCGTCCGCCGGGACGACGTAGTACGGCGTCAGGTCGGTCCCGCCGCCGAACCACGACTGCGGGCCGCGCTGGATGTGGCGGACGTTGGCGTGCACGGTCGGCACGCGCGGGCTGCGCGGGTGGAAGATGAGCGACAGGCCGGCGGCGCGGAACTCCGCCCCCTCTCCGGGCAGCGCCTTGGCCATCTCCGGGCGGAGCTGGCCGTGCACGTCGGAGAACCCCACGCCCGCCTTCTCGAACAGCGCGCCACCCGACAGCACGCGCGTCCGGCCCCCGCCGCCGCCCTGGCGCGTCCAGCTGTCCTCGCGGAAGCGGCCGCCGCCGTCGATCGCCTCGATGGCGGCGGTGATGCGGTCTTGCAGGTCGCGGAAAAACTCCCGCGTCCGATCGACCAGCGGCGTGTCGTCGTTCATGACAGCGTTCTCCTCATCTGCTGGATCCGCTCGGGGTCTTGAGCGCGGCGACCCGGCGCTTCACGTCGCGGAACCCCGGCTCGCGCTTCCCGACGTTCTCGAAGAAGTACAGCGCCTCGCGGATGTCGCCGAGCTGCTCGAACACCTTGCCCAGCAGGTAGTAAAGCTCGATCGACTCCTGCGCGGTCGCCTGCGGCAGGTTCAGCGCCTCCTTGTAGCGCGCGACGGCCTCGCCCAGCTCCCCCTTGGCCTCGACGCACTCGCCGATCATCGTGAAGGCGAAGACCGCGCGGCCCTTGTCGGCGGCCAGCTTCTCGAACTCGTCGATGGCGGCGTCGTAGAGGCCCATCTGCTTGTAGGCGATCCCCAGATCGCCGTGCGTGGTCGGGTCGGCGTTCTCCGACGCGCTGAGGCGCGCGATCGGGCCGTTGTCGGTGGTGCGCGCCCCGTTGGTGGGGACCGCGCCGGTCTCGCGCGGGCTGGCCGCGGGCGCACCGCCGCGATCGCGCGCCGCGTAGGCCCGGCGCCGCTCGGCCAGCTGCGGATTCCCGGGAAACCGCTGCTCGAGATCGATGAGCGCCGCGCGCGCTTCGTCGTGCAGCGACTGCTCGGCGAAGAAGTCGAGCTGCTCCAGCTCCAGCGCCAGATCGTCGTCGCCCGGGGCGGCGGCCGGCGCCGCGGGCGAAGCCGAAGGCCGGCGGCCCGCCACCTCCGCCGCCGCCGAACAGGAGGGGTCGATCGCCAGCGCCCGCTCCGCCACCTGCCGCGCGCCTGCGTCGTCGCGCGCCGCGTGCAGCTGCGTCGCCAGCGTGGCCAGCTCCGCCGCTGCCTCGCGCTTGCGCCCTATCTGGACCAGCACGGCGGCCAGCCGCTCGCGCGCCTCGCGGTGGGTCGGCTCGAACGCGAACACGCGCCGCAAATGATCGACCGCCCGCTCGGCCAGGCCGTACTTCACGAACACCTCGGCCTCCGACAGGATGCGCGGCACGTCGGGCACCGCGGGAGACACCCCCGAAGAGGACGCCCGCGAGGAGCCCGGCAAACCGATCGCGCCCGATGTCATTCCACCGACCGGCCCCGCCCGCTCGGGGGGCAACGTCTGCACGCTGGTCACCACCGAGGAGATCGTGGCCGGCTTGGGGGCCGGCGGCGGCAGCCGCGCCCGGGCGGCAGCCGCGCCCAGCGACAGGCCCCAGCGACCGGCCAGCTCGCGCGTCTCGCCGTCGGTCGGATCGAGCGCCAGCGCGGCGCGCACGGCGTCGTCGCGCGCCTCCTCGCGCCGCGCCTCGGCGTGGATCTCGGCCAGCTCGTGCCATACGGAGATCGCCTTGCGCACGTCCAGCTGGGCCATCGCCTCCGCCAGCAGCATCACGTTCTGCGGATCGCGCGGCCCCGCCTTCAAGGCCCCCTGCAGCTTGGACAGCGCCAGCCGCGGGTTCTTGCGCGTGATGTAGAGGGCGGCCAGATCGCGCGCCAGGGCGTAGTTGGTGGGGCGGTGGAACAGCAGCCGCTCCGCCACGCGCACGAACTCGTCGGTGCGCCCTTCCCGCTTCAGCTGCTCGGCCGCCTGCCCGAGCTCGCCCACCGCCTCGTCGGTGCGGCCGGCCTGCGAGGCGGCCTCGGCCAGCCGGATCCGGGACACGACGTTCTCCGGGTGCAGCTCCACCATTCGCCGCAGCGCGGGCAGTGCCTCGGCGCCGCGCCCGACCTCGTTCAGCTCGGCGACCGCCAGTTCCAGCTCGTGCAGCGCGTCGGCCACCATCCCCTGCCGCCGGTACACCTCCCCCAGCTGGATTCGGACCTGCGGCAGCCCCGGCGTCAGCTTCAGGACGCTCTTGTAGACGGTGACCGCCTTGGGGAGAAAACCCTGGCCGATGTAGATCTCGGCGGTGCGCAGGTAGATCTCGCGCGCCTCGGCCAGTGCGCCGTGGCGGACGTGGATCTCCGCCATCTTCAGCCAGGTGCGGGTGTCGGTGGGGTCCTCCTGGACCACCCGGGCAAACTCCTCCAGCGCCCTGTGGTCTTGCCCCCGTTCCAGGAACTTCTGGGCCGCGGCGAGATGCTTGTCTTTCTTCGTCAGCACCGGCCTGTCGAGTCTACATCCGCTCGACGAGGTGCGTATCCATCTTGCCGGCCACGTAGTCCGGATTGGCCAGCAGGCGGCGGAAGAAGTCGAGGTTGGTCTTGCACCCCTCGACGACGAACTCGGCAAGCGCCCGCCGCATCCGGGCCAGCGCCGCCGGCCGGTTCTCGGCCCGCACGATGAGCTTGGCCAGCAGCGAGTCGTAGAACGGCGGCACCAGGTACTGGTTGTAGATGTGCGTGTCGACGCGGACGCCCAGGCCGCCAGGCAGGTTCAGGGCCGTGATCCGCCCGGGCGACGGCGCGAACGTCACCGGGTCCTCGGCGTTGATCCGGAACTCGATGGCGTGGCCGCGCGGCCGGATGTCGTTCGGCAGCTTCAGCGGGTCGCCGGCGGCCAGCTTCATCTGCTCGCGCACCAGATCGACGCCGAACACCTCCTCGGTGACGGTGTGCTCGACCTGGATGCGCGTGTTCATCTCCATGAAGTAGTAGCGCTTCTCTTCGTCCAGCAGGAACTCGAGCGTCCCCACGGTGTGGTAGCCGATGCTCTCGGTGGCCTTGCGCGCGATGCCCAGCAGCTTGCCGCGCCGCTCGTCGTCCAGCGCGACGCTGGGGGCCTCCTCGACCAGCTTCTGGTGGCGGCGCTGGATGGAGCACTCGCGCTCGCCCAAGGCCACCGCGCGCTGGCCGTCGCTCAGCACCTGCACCTCGACGTGGCGCGGGCGGCCGACGTAGCGCTCGAGGTAGACGTTCGGGTTGCTGAACCCGGCCTGCGCCTCGCTGCGCGCGGCCGCCAGCTGCGCCGACAGGCGCGCCTTGTTCTCGACCACCTTCATGCCGCGGCCGCCGCCGCCGGCCGAGGCTTTGATGATGACCGGCAGGCCGATCCGCTCGACCGCCTCCTCGGCCTCCCGGTCGGTCTCGATGACGCCGGTGCCGGGGAGGATCGGCACCCCGGCCTTCTCCATCGCCGCGCGCGCCGAGACCTTGTCGCCCATGAGGCGCATGACGTCGGGCTGCGGGCCGATCCACAGCAGGCCGCACTTCTTCACCACCTCGGCGAAGTGGGCGTTCTCGGCCAGGAAGCCGTAGCCCGGGTGGACGGCGTCGGCGCGCGACACCTCGGCGGCGCTGATGATGGCCGGGATCGACAGATAGCTGGCGCGCGCCGGCGGCGGTCCGATGCAGACCTTCTCGTCGGCGAACCGGACGTGCAGCGCGTCCGCGTCGGCGGTCGAATGGACGGCGACCGAGCGGATGCCCATCTCGCGGCAGGCCCGGATGACCCGCAGCGCGATCTCGCCGCGGTTGGCTATTAAGACCTTTTTGAACACGCGATCAGGACTTCGAGATGCGAATGAGGTGCTGGCCGTACTCGACGTGCTCGCCGTTCTTGACCAGGATCTCCTCGACCTTGCCGTCCGCTTCGGCCTCGATCTCGTTCATCAGCTTCATCGCCTCGACGATGCAGACGACCTGGCCCTTGCGGACGGTCTGTCCGACCTCGACGAACTGCGGCGCGTCGGGCGAGGGCGCCCGGTAGAACGTCCCCACGAACGGCGAGGTGACGAAGGAGCCGCCCTCCGCCTTGGCCTCCACGGGCGGGGTCAGCGCGATGGGGCGCGCCGCGCCGGCGGCCGGCGCCGCGGCGCCCGTCGCGACCTTGGCCACCGCGCGCCGCACGCGCAGGTGGCCGGTGCCGTTCACCTCGATCTCCTCCAGGTCGAACTCGGTGGCGATGCGCGCCAGCGCCCGCACCGCCTCGAAGTCGTCGCCACGTCTCGCGGGCGCTCCCGCCACCACCTTGAGCGCCCGGGCGGACGCCTTCTCCTTGCTGTCTTTTTTGGCCATGAGGTCGGCGTTTTCCTTTTTACAGATCCGCGCGCAGGGCCGGCGCGGTGAGGCGCATCAGGTATCGCGTCCGCCCCAGACTGGCCGCGGGCAAGATCGCGCACGCCAAGAAGTACTCCACGGTCAGCGGGCGGACCACCAGCGTCAGCTTGTCGGTGCGCAGCGTGAACTCTTCCAGCAGGCCGGCGTCGACCGAGGTCAGCGTCCGCCGCGCCTGCGCGATGGTGTGGGCGAACTCCATCGCCAGCGTCTGGATGTCGGGCGGCGCCACGCCGCCGACCGTCCGGGCGGTGCTCTCCAGCGTGATCCCGTCGAACCCCATGATCAGGCAGGCGACCCCGCCTTCGATCTTGTCCAGCAGCTTTTCGATGCTCTCGCGGAACGGGCTCGCCATGAGTCGCCTTGCGCCTTGTACTCGCTCAGGATTCGGGGGTCAAGCGGCCGGGGATCCCGGCGGCCGGGGGGAGAGCGCCGCCGCGATCTCGGCGGGCGCGATGTCGCGCAGCACGGTCTGCCCGGGCTCGGGGACGAAGACGAAGCGGATCGCCCCGCCGCGCCGCTTCTTGTCGACCGCCAGGCGCGGCCAGACCGCCGGCTCCAGGCGCCGGGCCAGGTCGGTGGGCAGCGCCAGCCGCTCCAGCAGGGCGCGCGCCCGGTCCGCCAGCGACCGCGGGCCGACGCCCAGCGAGGCCCCCAGCTCCAGCGCCGCGATCATCCCCAGCGCCACCGCCTCGCCGTGCAACAGCTCGTAGCCGGAGGCGGCCTCCAGCGCATGGCCGACCGTGTGGCCGAAGTTCAGGATGGCGCGCCGGCCCGACTCGGTCTCGTCCTCGGCGACCACCTCCGCCTTGACGCGCACCGCCCGCGCGATCAGGTCGCGCACCAGCTCCGGCCCCAGGTCGGCCCCGCTCCGCTCGACCAGCTCCAGGATCGTCGGGTCGGCGATGAAGCCGCACTTGACGACCTCCGCCAGGCCGGCCGCCCGCTCGCGGGCCGGCAGAGTCTCCAGAAAGCCGAGGTCGGCGACCACGGCGCGGGGCTGGTGGAAGGCCCCCACCAGGTTCTTCCCCGCCGCCAGATCGACGCCGGTCTTCCCCCCGACGGAGGCGTCGACCATCGCCAGCAGCGTGGTCGGCACCGTCGCGAACGCGATCCCCCGCAGGTAGACCGCGGCGGCGAAGCCCGCGTGGTCGCTGGTGGCGCCCCCGCCGATCCCGATGACGGCCGCGCGCCGGTCGAACCCCTGCGCGGCCAGCCACTCGACGGTCCGCTCGACCTCCGCCAGGCTCTTGCAGGCCTCGCCGGCCCGCAGGTCGAAGCGCGCCACCCCCGGCAGGCGCGCCACCAGCGCCGCGACGACCGCCTCCGCATGCGGGTCGTGCGCCAGGCCACCGTCGACCAGCAGCGCCGCGCCCGTCAGCGAAGGCCCGAAGGCGGCCGCCATCGTCTGGGCGATGGCCTCGGGCGTGAACGCGCCGATCTGCACCTCGTAGCGACGCGGCCCCAGCTCGACAGGAACGGTGACGCTCACGCGATCTCCCTTGCCATGTCCGGGGCCAAGCCCAGGCCGGCCAGCACCACATCGGCCAGGTCGTTCGGCGGGCGTCCATCGGTCTCCACGCGCAGGTGGGCCCGCGCGTAGAACGGCTGCCGCGCCGCCAGCAGCTCGCTCGCCGCGGCCAGCGGATCGGCGCGGCCGTCGAGCAGCGGCCGGCCCGACCGGCTGCCCGTGCGGCGCACCGCCTCGGCCGGCGACACCAGCAACGCCACGACCTGGCCGGCCGAGAGCATCAGGGCCAGGTTCTCCTCGCGGCAGGCGGCGCCGCCGCCGGTGGCCACGACCGCGCGCCGCCCGCCCGCAGCCGCCCGCAGCGCCTCGGTCTCGCGCCGGCGGAACCCCGCCTCCCCCTCTCGGGCGAAGATCTCGGGGACGGTCAGCCCGGCGGCCGCCGTGATCGCCTGGTCCAGGTCGGCGAACGACCACCCCAGTCGGGAGGCCAGCAGCCCCCCGACCGTGGTCTTTCCGGAGCCCATGAACCCGATCAGAAAAATGGGCACCTCGGCGACCGGAGGGCGGGGGACGGCAGGCATGGTCGGCGGATCCTAACCGATCGCCGGGGAGCTCATCAAAAACCCCGTCCGAGCCGACAAAACGAGCAAAAATTTTGCTCCGGCCGCGCACCGGCGTTTTACTCGAACCATGAGCGTCGAGGTCGAGCGAGCCACGTTGCCGTGCGGGGTCTGCGGCGCGGCCGTGAGCGAGCTCCGGCGCGGGCGCTGCTGGGGCTGCTACACCCGCTGGGCCGAGGCCCGGCCGGTTGGCCGGGGCGCCGCCTGCGTCGCCTGCGGCGAGAAGCGCCGCGCCCAGCTCAAGCTGGTGGAGCTTCAGGGACGCAGCCTGCCGTTCTGCCACGGTTGCGCGGCCCAGGTCATGCGGCTGCCGGAGCTGCCCGCGACCATCGATGCCCTCCGCCAGGCGTTGCGGCGCGATCGGCGCGACGCCGACCGCCGCGGCGGCAAGGCCGACCAGCGCATCTTCCCGCGCGAGCGACGGGTGGGCGAGCGGCGCGGGACGGCCCGGGAGGCCTTCGCCGACACCGATCCGCGCATCCACCTGACGGAACTGGCGCCCGACGACGTGATCCTCGAGCTGAGCGCCGCCGACGCCGAACAGGCCCCCAGCGATCAGACCCAGGTCAAGCCGAACCCGGCCAAGACCTCCTCAGCGAGCCGGTAGCTCCACTTTCCAGCTCTTCCCCTCCCGGACCGTGTGGACCGACTGGCGGTCACCGGTGCCGGAGAAGACCTCCACCTCGGCCTCGTCGCCGTCGCGGTGCAGGACGCGGGTCCCGGCCGGCTCCCAGGCCGGGGGCAGCCAGCCGACCGCCACCAGGTCCTGCGGGACCAGCATGCGCCCGCCCCCGCTCCGGTGACCCGCCACCAGCAGCGCCTCGATCCGGCCGCGCGTCCGCGGCCCCAGGCGGTCGTAGACCGCCCCGCGATCGCCCGCCCGCGCCGCCGCGATCAGCGAACGAACCGCCGCGCTGGGGCTGGAGCCGTCGTCGCGCGCGTTGCAGGCCGGCGGCGCGACGACCAGCGCGGCGAACAACAGCGCGCGCACCAGCTTCATGCGCGCGCCGCGTAGAGGCCCAACCGCGCGCGCACCCGCGCCATCGTCTCGCCCGCCACCTTCCGGGCCGCGGCGGCGCCGCGCGCCAGGATGTCATCGACGCGCGCCGGATCGGCCCGCAGCGCCTCGGCGCGCACCCTGATCTGGCCCAGGTCGGCCCTCACCCCTTCGAACAGCATCTTCTTGCAGTCGATGCAGCCGATGCCGGCGCTGGTGCAGCCGGCGTGGACGGCGGCCTGTCGCTCGGTGTCCGAGAAGAACTTGTGCAGCGTGAAGATGTTGCACTTCTCCGGCGTGCCCGGGTCGGTGCGCTTGACGCGCGCCGGATCGGTCGCCGCCGTGCGCAGCTTGTCCCAGATGACGGGCTCGGGATCGGACAGCGAGATGGTGTTCCCCACGCTCTTCGACATCTTGGTCTGACCGTCCAGCCCCAGAATCTTCGGCGTGGACGAGAACAGCGGCTGCGGCTCGATGAAGGTCTCCCCGAAGCGGGCGTTGAAGCGACGGACGATCTCCCGCGCCAGCTCCAGGTGCTGGCGCTGGTCCTCGCCCACGGGCACACGCGTCGCGCCATAGAGCAAGATGTCAGCAGCCTGCAGCACGGGGTAGGCAAAAATCCCCAAGTTGATGTTGTGCGGGTCCTTGGCGGTCTTGTCCTTGAACTGCGTCATCCGCTCCAGCTCACCGTGCGGCGCCACGGACGACAGGACCCAGGCCAGCTCCGTGTGCTCCGGAACCTCCGACTGGATGAACAGCGTCGCCTTCTCGGGATCGACGCCGCAGGCCAGGATGTCGATCGCCATCCCGCGGGCCCGCGCCGCCATCTGTGCCGGCTCGAAAGCCTGCGTGATCGCATGGTAATCGACGATGCAGTAGAAGCAGCGGTAGCTGGACTGCAGCGCCACCCAGCTGCGCACCGCGCCCAGGTAGTTGCCGAGGTGCAGCTCGCCGGAGGGCTGAATCCCGGAGAAAACGGTCTCCATGGTCTCGCGTTGTTTAGACGCCACACCGGGCGCGGTCAAGAACATCCCGGCCGCGCGCCCCGCGGGGGGCTGGGGCGGCCCGCCCCTTGCTTGAGCAGACCTTGCCTGGGATCACGACGTAGGTAAGTTTAGGAGGCGGCGACCCCGCCAGGAGAGGCCAAATGATTCGACGCCATTTGTTGGTGATCACGCTGTCGCTGGGGACAGCGTTGACAGGGATGGGCTGCTACACGGGACCACAGGGCCCGGCGCCAGCCTATGCGGGGGATCCCAACCAGCCCCCGCCCCCTCCTGGTGACGCGGAGGCCTACCCGACCACCCCGCCGCCCGACCCGATACCGGAGGACCAGCCGCCGGCGCCCGGCTACGGCTATAGCTGGATCGGCGGCTACTGGGACTGGACCGGGTACGACTGGACCTGGGACTCTGGCTACTGGGCCCCGTCGGACTCGGCCTATCTCTTCATCGGCCCGCGCTTCCTGTTCGTGGGCGGGCGGCCGGTCTACTACCGCCCGTACTGGCAGGGCCCGGGCGGCTACCGAGCCTACGGCTACGGGTACCGCGGGCGGGCCCCGGTCGGGACCTGGCGCGCGCGCCCGACCGTGGCGCCCACCGCCTGGCGGGCCCAGCCGGTCCATAACGAAGGCTGGCGGGGCAACCCGGGCGCCTCGAGCTGGCGCGCCGCCCCCGCGGGCGGCGGCGCGGGCTGGCGTGCAGCCCCGGCGCAGCCGGCTCACGGTCCGGCCCCGATGCGCGCGGCGCC
>CAZTZM010000396.1:0-1911 GCA_964618005.1 uncultured Myxococcales bacterium | reverse complement strand
GGCCCCGATGCGCGCGGCGCCCGCGGCACGCGTGCCCCCGCCCATGCACACCGCGCCCCGCCCCGCCTCCCATGGCGGCGCCCGCAAGCGATAGCGCGAGCCAAGAAGACCGCTACAAGAAGACCGCTACAGGGAAGGCCGCCGCGTCAGAGGATGTACTGGGAGAGATCCTCGTCCTTGAGGATCCCGTCCAGGCGTTCGCGGACGTAGGCGGCCGTGATCGGGATGGTGGTCTGGCCCAGCGAAGGGGCCTCGAACGCCAGATCGTCGAGCACCCGCTCCATGATCGTGTGCAGGCGGCGCGCGCCGATGTTCTCCATCCGCGCGTTCACGGAGGTGGCGATACGGGCAATCTCGGCCACCGCGTCGTCGTGAATCTCCAGCGTCACCTTCTCCGTGGCCAGGAGCGCGATGTACTGCTTGGTCAGGGCGTTCTCGGGCTCGGTCAGGATGCGCACGAAGTCCTGGTCAGAGAGCGACTCCAGCTCGACGCGGATCGGGAAGCGGCCCTGCAGCTCCGGGATCATGTCCTTCGGCTTCGAGACGTGAAAGGCGCCGGCGGCGATGAACAGGACGTGGTCGGTCTTGAGCGGACCGTACTTGGTCGACACCGTCGACCCCTCGACGATCGGCAGCAGATCGCGCTGCACGCCCTCGCGCGAGACGTCGGGGCCGTGCCCGCCGCCCTCGCGGCCGGCGACCTTGTCGATCTCGTCGATGAAGATGATCCCCGACTGCTCGGCGCGGCGGATGGCGTCCTTCTGCAGCCGCTCGACGTCGATCAGCTTGTTGGCCTCTTCGTCGGTCAGGACCTCCAGCGCCTCGGGCAGCGGCAGCCGCCGCCGCTTCGTCTTGCGCGAGCCCTGCGGCATCATGTCGCGCAGGTTGAGGACCATCTCCTCCATCCCGGTCCCCGAGAAGACGTCGACGAACGAGGCCGGCGTGTCGGCCGTGTCGATCTCCACCATCTTGTCGTCCAGCTTGCCCTCGCGCATCAGCTTGCGCAGGCTCTCGCGGGTGGCGTTCTCGACCGGCGGCTCGGGCGGCGCCGGCGGCGTGCCGGGCCCGCTCGGGCGGGCGCGCGGGGTGGGCGGAAGCAGCACGTCCAGCAAGCGCTCCTCGGCGTTGTCGCGGGCGCGCGGGCGCAGCCGCTCGCGCTCCTCGTCGCGCAGCATCGACACCGCGGTCTCGGCCAGGTCGCGCACCATCGAGTCGACGTCGCGCCCGACATAGCCGACCTCCGTGAACTTGGAGGCCTCGACCTTCACGAACGGCGCGCCGGCCAGCCGGGCCAGGCGGCGCGCGATCTCCGTCTTGCCGACCCCCGTGGGGCCGATGAGCATGATGTTCTTGGGCGCGATCTCGTCGCGCATCGGCGGCGGCACCTGCTGCCGGCGCCAGCGGTTGCGCAGCGCCACCGCCACCGCGCGCTTGGCCGCCTTCTGGCCGACGATATAGCGGTCCAGCTCCTCGACGATCGCCCGCGGCGTCAGGTCCTGGGGGCGCTTGACCGTCGTCAGCGCGGTCGTGGGCGGGACGTTCGACATCGTGGTCTCAAAGCTCCTCGAAGGTGCGGGTGCCGTTGGTGTAGATGCAGATGTCGCCGGCGATCGCCAGCGCGCGCTCGGCGATCTCGCGCGCCGGAAGCTGCGTCGCCTCCAGCAGCGCGCGGGCCGCCGACAACGCGAACGGCCCACCAGAGCCGATCGCCGCCGCGTCGCCGTCGGGCTCGATCACGTCGCCCGTCCCCGACAGCATCAGCGTCTTCTCGCGATCGGCGACCAGCAGCAGCGCCTCCAGCCGGCGCAGCACCCGATCGGTCCGCCAGTCCTTGGCCAGCTCCACCGCCGAACGCTGCAGGTTGCCGTTGTATTCTTTGAGGCGCGCTTCGAACTTCTCGAACAGCGTCAG
>CAZTZM010000395.1:0-17648 GCA_964618005.1 uncultured Myxococcales bacterium | reverse complement strand
TGAAGTCGTACGAGGCGCCGCCCGCGCGCAAGGCGGGCGCCAAGGTCGCCTCGGTCGAAGAGCTGGTGGCGAAGCTCCACAACGAGGCGAAGGTGATCTGATGCCGGCCGTCGTCGTCTTCTGCGAGTCCGATGAAAACGGAATTCGTTCCGCGTCGCTGCCGGCGCTGACCGCTGGCGCCGAGCTGGCCAAGCAGCAGGGTGGCGAGCTGGTGGCGGTCGTGATCGGCGCCAGCGTCGCCTCGGCCGCCGCCGACGCCGCCCGGTACGCGGCGCGCGTGCTGGCCTACGAGGGCGCCGGACTGGCGGCGGCGCTGGCCGAGACCTGGGCGCCGCAGCTCGCCGACGCGATCAAGCGCGCCGGCGCGGGCGCGCTGCTCGGCACGGCCACCTCGACCGGCAAGGACATCCTGCCCCGCGCCTCGGCGCTGCTGGGCGCCGGCATGGCCTCCGACATCACCGCGGTCCTGGCCGCCAATCGCTTTCGCCGCCCGGCCTACGCCGGCAACGCGCTCGAAGAGGTCGAGCTCACCGGCCCGGTGATCGTGGCCAGTGTCCGGCAGACCGCGTTCCCGGCCGCCACGCCGGGCGCCGCCGGCAAGGTCGAGACCGTCGCCGTCGCGTCGGCCGACGCGCTGGGCGCCGAGCTGGTCAGCCTGCACGCCACCAAGAGCGCGCGGCCGGATCTCGGCGAAGCCAAGGTGGTGGTCTCCGGCGGGCGCGGCATGCGCGAAGGCGCGAACTTCAAGCTGCTCGAGGAGCTGACCGACCTGCTGGGCGGCGCGCTGGGCGCCAGCCGCGCCGCCTGCGACGCCGGCATGGTCCCCAACGACCTGCAGGTCGGCCAGACCGGCAAGGTGGTCGCGCCGCAGCTCTACGTCGCGGTCGCCATCTCGGGGGCCATCCAGCACCTGGCCGGCATGAAGGGGTCGAAGGTGATCGTCGCGATCAACAAGGATCCCGAGGCGCCGATCTTCCAGGTCGCCGACTACGGCCTGGTCGACACCTGGGAGAAGGCGATCCCGCCGTTGACCGCGGCGGTGAAGAAGCTCAAAGCGGGCTAACCGCCGCGATGCCGTACGTCGCGCTCAGCGGCGCCGGCCGGATACACTACGCCGAGCGCGGCGAGCGCCGCCCCGGTCGCCCGTCCGCCGTCTTCATTCACGCGGCCGGCGGTGGTTCCGCCAGCTGGGGCATGGTCATGGCCCGCGTGGCGCGGGTCGCGCACGCGGTGGCGATCGATCTCCCGGGCCACGGCCCCAGCGCGCCCGCCGACCCCGCCTCGCTGTCGATGGCCCGCTACCGCGACGCCGTCGGTGAGCTGTGCGGCGCGCTCTGCCTGGGGCCGTCGGTGCTGGTCGGCCACTCGCTGGGCGCGCTGGTGGCGATCGAGGCGGCGCTGGCCTGGCCCGACAAGGTGCGCGCGCTGGTGCTGTGCGCCGCGGCGCCCAGGATGTCGATCGACGCGGAGCTGCTGCGGCGCTTGCGCGACGATCCGCCCGCCGCCACCGTCTGGCTGGCGGACCACGCCCTCTCGCCCCGGGTGAAGCCCGGCGTGTACCGCGCCTTTCTCGCCGCCGGCGCCCCCGCCACGCCCGAGATCGCGCGCGCCGACTTCGCGATCGTCCACGCGACCGACCTGACCGAGCGTCTGCCCGCCCTCGCCTGCCCGGTCACCTGGCTCGACGGCGCCGACGACGCCATCGTGCGCCCGCCCGACCCCGACCCACGCCGGGGCAGCATCATCAGCGTCCCCGGCGCCGGCCACATCTTACCGATCGAAGCGCCCGGCGCCGTCGCGGAGGCAACCACGGGCGCGCTCGACGGCGTCCGCCGCTAAAGCCATTTCAGGTGGAACTGATTGGGTAGATTCGAGGCCCGGGCCGCCCCCATGGCCGAGCAAGCGCCCTCGACCCTCGATCAGATCAACGTGAAGTGGCCCTAGTAGCAGCCGATCTGGGTCTTGGCGATGGCGACGTCGTCGTACCAGATGGTGCGACCGGTGCCGCCGTAGTTCTCGAAGCCGAACTTGAACAGGTCGTAGTTGTAGGGACCCCAGCCCGTCACGTCGAGGCCCGTGACCTCGGTGCCGTCGACCAGCACGCGGACCGCGCTGTTCGGCCCGTCGTAGAAGACCTCCAGGCAGTACCAGGTGTTGGCCTTGAAGGCGACGCCACCCGAGCAGGTATAGGTGCTGTTGCCGTTGACCGCGTCGGAGAGGACCTCTTTGTCGTCGGACTTGCGGTTGATCTCCAGCTGGCACTCGTGCTCGCCGATCCGGATCGCCTCGCCGTTGTTGGGATCGCCGGCGTCGCTCAGCATGCCGCTGTTGGCGCTGTCGTCGATGCCCGCCACGAAGGTGTCGTGACCGGTGACCGTGCTGGTGTCGACCATCGACTGGACGTACATGCGCGTCCAGAAGGTCGCGGTGCCGGTCGGCACGCCGAGCATCTGGCTGAAGTTTGAGCCCGGCATGACCTTCAACGAGTGGGTGCTGCCATTGGCGCCCATGGTGCTGTCGACGGTCATGTAGGTCGACATCATCGATTGCTGGTACGCCGGGTAGAACGTCGCCCCGCTCGGGATCTGCCCGTTCTCGAAGTCGGCGCAGAAGATCGCGTTCACGGGGCACTGCCCGCTTCCACTGGCGCCGGCGGCGCCGACCCCGGTCGACCCGCCGGTCCCGCCGGTGGTGCCGCCGGAGGATCCCGGGCCGACGCTGCCACCGGTCCCGACGCTGCCACCGGTCCCGAGCACGCCGCCGCTGCCGCGCGCGCCGCCGGTTCCGACGCTGCCACCAAAGCTGCTGGTGGCTCCCCCTGTCCCCGTCCCGCTGCTGCTCCCGCCGCTGCCGGCCGACCGGCCCCCGGTGCCGGCCCCAGTCCCAGAGCTGCTCGAGCTTCCGGCGCACCCCGCGCCCGCCAACCACAACCCGCAAAAGCCAACAACAAAGCGAGACTTCGACGCGTAAGACATCCAAACAGCTTACGCCAGGTCGCGCGCGTGCCTCAAGGTAACCGCCAGCCCGACCGATGGCGGATCACGTGGCGGCGCAGCGACGCGGGCGCCTGGCGCGGGCGTTCGTGGTGTGCCTGCTGATCGGGACCTCGGTGGCGGCGGGCCTCTATGGTCCGCGCATCGCCGCTGCGGCGTCGTCGCCGGACGGCTGGCTGGCACGGGCGGAGCGGAGGTTCCAGCGCCTGCGCGGCTTCGCGCTGTTTCGCAGCCGCGGCGATCGCGCGGTGCTACGCGGGCTCGACGGCGCGCCACCGCGGCGTCACACCGCTGGCGCGACGGCCGGCAACTGACGAGCTCTCAAGCGGGCCGCGACGTCACCCGATGGATCGGGGGAATGGCCGGCTCGATCGGAAAGCGCGCGCGCCGCTGGTCGCTGGCCGCGGGTCTGCTGACGCTGACCGCCGTGGGCTGGGCAGGACCGAACCTCTGGATCAACCGCGCCGCCCAGGGCTACGCCTTCGCCGACGTGGTGGCCGTCCCCGCGCGCACGTTTGCGATCGTCCCCGGCTCGCGGGTCTTCCGCGGACGGCCCGGCCTGATCCTGCGCGACCGCCTGGCGGCGGCGCTGGACCTCTACCAGGCCGGACGTGTGAAGGCGATCCTGGTCTCCGGCCAGGACACGGCCGACGCCCCAGAGGCGACGGTCATGCGCGCCTGGCTGCGCGAGCGCGGCGTGCCGGCCGCCGACGTCTGGTCCGACGGCGCCGGCACGCGCACGCGCGAGACGATGAACCGCGCCGCCGCGTTCTACGGCGTCAGCGACGCCGTCGTCTGCACGCAGTCGGTGAACATGGCGCGCACGCTGTACCTGGCGCGCGCGGCCGGCATCGACGCCGTCGGCCTCACCCTGCCGACCAACCTCGGTCGCTCTCCGCGCTACGTGGCCACCGAGTCACTGAAGACCACGCTCGCCTTCGCCGAGTCGTGGCTGCGGGGCGCCTCGGCGCGGCCCGAGCCGGTCCTGGCCGCGCGCTGAACGGCGCCGGTCAGCGCGGGTCCTCGGCCAGCGCGAACGGGCGCAGGCGGTGGCCGTCGGGGTCGGCGACCACGAAGGTGAAGCCGAAGTCCAGGTGGGTCGGCTCCTGAACGACCGACAGGCCGAGCTTGGTCCAGGCGGCGTAGGTGTCGCGTACGGCCTTCTCGTCAGGCAGCGAGAATGACAGCTCGACGCCGCCTGCCGGTCTGGGCGTGGGCTTCACCTCGCGCGCCGACCACAGCCCCACCTTGATCCCGTTGTCGAGGACGTAGAGGACGAAGGTCGGTGAGTCCTCGACGCGCTTCACGCCCAGGAGGTGGTCGTAGATCGCGGCGCTCTTCTGCGGATCCTTCACGGCGAGCAGGACGTAGTTGAGGTCGGCCATCGGTGTCTCCTTTTCGAGAGACAACCTAACCGCCCCCGCTGTCAGTTCTTGGCAGCAGCGTTCGCCTCGTGCTGGCGCCACTCGGCCAGCAGCGCGGCGCGGCCGCGCGGGTAGCGGGCCGCGATGACCTCCAGCGCGCCGACGCGGTCGAGGCGAAAGTGGCGAAAGCCGGCGCGCGTCTCGCACCAGGCGACGACCACGCGGGCGCGTTCGAAGAACCCCAGCGCGAACGGCCACACGGTGCGGCGGGTCCGCTGGCCGGCGGCGTCGCGATAGGCGATCACCAGCTTGCGCTCGCGCCGGATCGCCTCGCGCACCAGCGCGGCGTCGACGGTGTCGACATGCGGGGCCGCGGGCCCTACCAGCAGCGTCGCGCCGTCGACCTCGCGGCGCAGCTCGTCGGGCAGCACGGCGGCGATCTTGGCCAGCGCGTCGCGCGCCGCCGCCGCCAGCGCGCGATCGTCGGACCGCTGGGCCACCCAGCGCGAACCGAGCACCAGCGCCTCCAGCTCCTCGATCGAGAACATCAACGGCGGCAGCGTGAACCCCGGGCGCAGCAGGTAGCCGATGCCGGGCTCGCCCTCGATGCGCGCGCCCTGCCCGCGCAGGGTCGCGATGTCGCGGTAGAGGGTGCGCAGCGACACCCCCATCTCGTCGGCCAGCGCGGTGCCCGCGATCGGATGGCGGTGGCGGCGCAGCACCTGCAGCAGATCGAGGAGCCGTTCCGTGCGGGACATTGGCGAGTGGCGCGACCGCCTTCGGGATAGTAGAGGATCGCCATGTCGAAGACGATTCTCATCGGAGGTTTCGGTCCGGGTATCTCGAACGCCGTCGCGCACAAGTTCGGCGCGGAGGGGTTTCAAGTCGCGCTGGTGGCCCGCAATGAGCAGCGGTTGGCCGCCGGTGTGAAGGAGCTGGAAGGCAAGCGCGTTCGCGCCGCGGCGTTCCCCACCGACCTGTCCGACCCGGCGGCGGTGACGGCGCTGGTCGGAAAGGTGCGCGCCGCGCTGGGGCCGATCACGATCGTGCACTGGAACGCCTACGACGGCGGGGCCGGCGATCTGCTCACCGCCGACGTGGCGGCCCTGCGGCGCGTGTTCGACGTGCCGGTGGTGTGCCTGCTGGCCGCGGTGCAGGCCGCGCTGCCGGACCTGAAGAAGGAGAAGGACGCCGCCGTGCTGGCGATCAACGGCGGGCTCGGCTACTTCGACGACGCCATGGACGCCGCCGCGGTGCAGTGGGGCTCTATGGGCCTCGGGCTGGCGAACGCCGCCAAGCACAAGCTGCTCCGGATGCTGTCGCAGAAGCTGAAGGGCGACGGCGTCTACGTCGGCGAAGCGATGGTGACGGGCCTCGTCAAGGGGACGGCCTTCGACAGCGGCAACGGCCAGGCCACCATCGAGCCCAGCGCCGTCGCCGACAAGCTGTGGGCGCTTTATCGCGCGCGCGGCGCGGTGACGGCCACGATCTAGATCGACGACCCGACCTGACGCACCTCGACAGGCTGGGCAGCCCGGGCAGGGCTGGAATGGGTCGGCGGTACAGATCCATCTGACGAAACTTTGCGTACCTGATAGCCTCTGGGTCCGCTCGTCCCTAGCCTGCGGCACGTCCGACGTTTGGCCGCAGCCCCAAACATGAGGTTGTCCATGCGTAGACCTATCTTCTCCTTCGCTTTCGCTTCGTTGGGCGCCGTCCTGCTGGTCGCCTGCGCCACGCCGAGCAGTCCCGGCGACAACACCGGCAACGGCGGCAGCACCCAGTCCAGCGGCAGCGGCGGTGCCACCCAATCCAGCGGCAATGGCGGCTCGACGACCACCGGCACCGGCGGCGCGAAGACGACCGGCACCGGCGGTTCGACCGCGCCCACCTGCACGCCCGACGCGTCGCAGCTGGTCAACGCCAGCGCCTACAACTGCGACCAGAGCACCTCGATAGAGATCGAGGGTTCAATCTATCCCTACGGCGACGGCTCCTCCTGCCCGTATGGGCCGAGCAGCCCACCCACCAACATCTGCACCGCGTCCGCGGGTTGCTGCCTGAGCGGCACCACGGTCGTCGACGCCACGAGCGCCAAGTGGGGCTGCGGTATCGGCCTCGAGCTGGACGACGACGGCACGACCAAGCACGTCTACACCGGCCCCGTGAGCTGCTTCATGATCACCCTGACCGGCAGCAGCGGCGGCAACGTGGTCCGCGTCGGGTTCACGCAGAGCGCGACCCCCGCCTCGGGCGTCGTGGCGCCCTACAGCGAGATCCCGGCCTTCACCAACGGGTGGAGCGGCAAGGTCTGCTTCGCCGATGCAACCTGCCCCGGGTGGGCCACGAGCGCCCAGTGCTCCGTCACGGGCTCGGGCACGCCGGTCGACATGCAGATCCAGATCTCGGCGGGCCAGACGGCGTCCACCGTGGGCGCGTACAACGTCTGCCTGACCAGCGTCGTTCCAATTACGAGCTCCGGCACCGGAACCACCGGAACCAGCAGCTGCGCCACCCCGACCGGGTCGGGAACGCTGAGCGGCCAGTACGACACCGCGCACGTCGGTTGCCCGAAGGACTACATCGTTCAGAACAATGACTGGGGCGTCTCGTCGGCGTCGCAGACCATCTCGTACGGCCCAGGGACCAAGCTGAAGGTTACCGCCCAGGGCGGGACCGGCCAGAACGGCGCGCCCGCGTCGTATCCCGACATTTTCATCGGCGCCAACAGCGGACACAGCACCAGCGGCAGCGGCCTGCCTCTGGCGGTAGGCTCGATCAGCTCCACGGGCATCCAGACCAGCTGGACGTACGACGACAGCACCGTCGCCAGCGGCAGCAGCTACAACGCCGCCTACGATGTCTGGTTCAGCACCAGCTCAGGCGGCGATCCCAGCGCCTCTGCGCCCAGCGGCGGATACCTGATGGTGTGGTTCTACAAGCCATCGGATAACCAGCCGATCGGCTCGACGATCACGAACGGCACCGTCACCATCGGCGGCAACCAGTTCAACATATGGTACGGAACCAACAGCGGCAGCGGCAAGCCAGTCGTCTCCTACGTCGCCCAGTCCAAGCTGAAGACGTGGACCTTCAGCCTGGGCGCGTTCATCCAGGACGCCGTGGCCCGAACCTGCTCCGGCTCGACCAAGTGCCTGGGCAGCAACTGGTACCTGACGAACGTCTTCTCGGGCTTCGAGATCTGGAAGGGCGGCGTGGGGCTCCAGACGACCGACTTCGGCGTCTCCGTCCCGTAGCGACAGCGATGACAGGCGCCGGGCTCTCACCCGGCGCCTGCAAGACATGGTCATCCTCCTCCTGCTTCTGCCCTTCGGGGCGCTCGTGGCGGCGCTGGTGGGGATCTTTTCGCTGCGGGCGCGGCTGCGCGAGCCGGGATCCGCCTTGCAGCCGTCGCTGTTTCAGAGGCGGGCGATCACGATCGCGGTGACGGTCGTTGCCGTCGGGGCACATCTTTGGGCGTGGCTGCAGCTTCGCCCGGTGGTGCCGAAGCACGCGCCCGCCGGGCACGTGATCCTGGGCGGTCCCGGGGAGGGCCTGTGGGCGCTGATGTTCGTCGCGATCCCGTGGCTCTGCATGCAGCCGATCAACGTGGGCCTCGCGTGCTACTGCGCGCGCTCCGTGAAGCAGGCCGCGATCATCGGGGGCGCCCTGCTCGCGATCTGGATCGCGGCAGGGGCGAGCGGCCGGGTGCTGACGAGGTGCCCCGCCGGCTACATCTGCGGCGGGGGTTGACGGCAGACCGTTACGTCAGCTTGGGCAGCGCGGCCGCCAGGCGGCGGACGCCTTCCTCGACGTTCTTCATCGAGGTGGCGTACGAGAGGCGCACGAAGCCGGGGGCGTGAAACGCCGAGCCCATGACGACGGCCACGCGGGCGGCTTCGATCAGCCACTCGCAGAGCTGCACGTCGTTCTCGATCTTCTTCCCCTCGGGGGTCTTCTTGCCGATGAAGGCCGACAGGTTCGGGAAGGCGTAGAAGGCGCCCTTCGGCTCGACGCAGGTGACGCCGGGGATCTCGCGTAGCCGCGCCACCATGGTCTTGCGGCGGGCGTCGAACTCGACGCGCATCTTCTCCAGCTCGTCGGTCGGGCCCTCGATGGCGGCCAGCGCGGCCGCCTGGGCCACCGCCGCGGCGTGCGTGGTCGACTGACCCTGCAGCGTCGCCATCGCCTCGACCACCGGCTTCGGCGCCACGGTGAAGCCGACGCGCCAGCCGGTCATCGCGAACGCCTTCGACACGCCGTCGATGATGAGCGTATGGGCGCGAACCTCCGGGCTGATGGTGGCCGGCTGGAAGAACTTGCCGTCGCCGTACACCAGCGTCCGGTAGATATCGTCGGTCATCAGCCAGACGTCCTTCTCGACCGCCAGCTTGGCCAGCCCGCGCAACGTCGCCTCGTCGTAGATGGCGCCGGTCGGGTTCGACGGCGAGCAGACCAGGATCATCTTCGTCCGCGGCGTGATGGCCTTGGCCACATCCTCGACGCGGACCTGGAAGTTCTCCTCGGCCTTGGTCGGGACGTTGACCGGGCGGCCGCCCGCCAGCTTGACGATGTCGTTGTAGCTAACCCAGGCCGGCGTCGGGATGATGACCTCGTCGCCCTCGTCGACCAGCGCGAAGACGGCGTTGTAGATCGACTGCTTGGCGCCCGAGCTGACGATGACCTCGCTCGGGTCGATGGTCAGTCCGTGGGCGGCGCCGATCCACTTGGCGACCGCCTTGCGCAGCGGCACGGTCCCCTCGACCAGCGTGTACTTGGTGGCGCCGGCGTCCAGGGCCTTCTTGGCCGCCTCCTTGATGAACGAAGGCGTGTCGAAGTCGGGCTCACCGGCGCCGAAGCTGACCACGTCGATCCCCTCGGCCTTGAGCTTGGCCGCCTTGGCGGACACAGCGAGCGTGGGGGACGGTTCGACGACGGACAACCTGCGAGCGAGCTTCACGGGGCGACTCCTTGTTTGCGTTTTTGGGCGAGCGCAGCGGCTACACCGGGCGGAACCATACGCGAGACATCGCCGCCCATCAACGCGACCTCTTTGACCAGGGACGAGGAGACATAGAAGTTCTCCTCACCGGTCATGAGGAACATCGTCTCGACGTTCGGCGCCAGGCGGCGGTTCATGTGGGCGAACTGAAATTCGTACTCGAAGTCGGCCAGGGCGCGCAGGCCGCGGATGACCACGGACGCGCCGCGCCGCTGGCAATACTCGGCCAGAAGCCCCTGGAAGGCGTCGACCTCCAGCCGGGGATCGTGGTCCAGCGCGGCCGTGATCAGGTCCCGGCGCTCGGCCAGCGAGAACAGCGGCGACTTGCGGACGTTCTCGGCCAGCGCCACCACCACCTGATCGAAGATCTTCAGCGACCGTCGCAGGATGTCGACATGGCCGTTCGTGATGGGGTCGAACGTGCCCGGGTAGACGGCGAGGCTCACGGAAGCACTGTCCGCGGGGACCCTCAGACGGGTTGCACGCGCGCCCGGGTCACGACCCGGAGCACCGATAGAACGATAGCTCGGTATCGCCGTACTGGCGGCGGTCGGTCAGGAACAGACAGCCGATCGACGGGGGCGACGGGTGGCGACGGTCGTGCTCGACCATCACCACGGCACAGGCGGTCAGCAGGTCGCTGCCGGACAGCTCGGCGAGAACGCCGTCCGTCTCCTTGATGTACGGAGGATCGAGGAACACCCAGGAGAACTGGCGGTCGGCGCTGGCCAACTTACGCAGAGCCGTGCGGACATCGGCGCCGACGATGGTGCCACGCTCTTCATGGCCCGACTCACGCAGGTTGCGGCGCAGAGCCGACAGCGCTGCGGCGTCACGCTCGACGAACACCGCGGACGGGGCGCCGCGCGAGAGCGCCTCCAGCCCCAGCGCGCCGCTGCCGGCGTAGAGGTCCAGAACCGGACCCGGTGGCGGGCCCAGAATGTTGAACATCGCCTCCCGGACCTTCGAGGCGGTCGGCCGGGTGCGAGAACCACGCGGAACGATGAGACGCCGGCCTCTATCCTGGCCGCCGGTAAGACGCATGTGACGCCCCTTCCTACCGCGTCAGCCCGATGCGGTCAATTACCCTGAATGATAGGCCGCGTCATCCGGGTACCCGGCAGAGGCTCGAAATCCGCCGTCGGACGAGCCCAAGAAAGCCCATCCCACAGCCCGACCGGGGCGATCTTAGTGATAGAATTAGGCAAAGCGATGTCTGGGGTTGGCGCCTTTTTCGATGTCGACCGGACGCTCGTCTCGTGCAACACCGGTCGGCTGTTCCTGCGAGACCTGCGCCAGCGGGGCGAGATCTCGTTCTTTCGGGCCCTCCGGGCCTTGGGGTGGATCGCCAAGTACCACCTGTCGCTCATCGACCTGCAATGGGTGGCGGCGCGGGTGGCCTCCCAGATGGCCGGCTGGCCGGAGCGGGACTTCGAGGACCGGTGCCGGCGCTGGGTCGAGAACGACGTGCTGCCGCTGGTGGTCCCCGGCGCCCACGGCCGCATCGCCCACCACCGGGCCGAGGGACACGTGCTGTCGATACTGTCGTCCTCGCCGACGTACGTGACGCGACCAATCGCCGAGGCGCTGGGAATCGAAGAGGTCATGTCGACACAGTTCGAAGTCTCGGGCGGGCACTTCACCGGCCGCCTGGTAGGTCCGGCCTGCGTCGGGTCAGGCAAGGTTCACTGGGCCGAAGACCTGGGCGCGCGCCGGCAGCTCGACCTGCAGAAAAGCTGGTTCTACACCGACTCTTACACCGACCTGCCCATGCTGGAGCGGGTCGGCAACCAGGTGGTGGTCAACCCAGATCCGCGGCTGCGCCGCGCGGCCAAGCGCCGCGGCTGGCCGGTCCAGGATTGGCGGCAGAGCCTGGTCGCCTCCCCGGAGGTCACGGCGTGAGCGTCTTCGCGGCCCCCTGGTACACCCCGATGGTCCAGCGGATCCTCGATCTGGCGCTGGAGGAGGACGTCGGCCACGGCGACGCCACCACGGCGTCGGTCATCGAGGAGACTCAAGAAGGCGAGGCCGAGATCCGCGCCAACGAGCGGGCGGTCATCTGCGGCCTGGGCCTGGTGGAGGCGGTCTTCACCCGCTGTGACTGGCGGACCCGGGCGCGGCTGAAGGTGGCGGACGGCGACCCGGTCCAGCCGGGCACGGTCGTGGCCTCGATCCGCGGACCGGCGGCGGCGCTGCTGGCGGGCGAGCGGACGGCGCTGAACTTCCTGCAGCACCTGTCGGGCAT
Organism: uncultured Myxococcales bacterium; assembly: GCA_964618005.1. GTDB lineage: Bacteria > Myxococcota_A > Polyangia > Fen-1088 > Fen-1088 > JADGRB01. The sequence goes on along the minus strand of CAZTZM010000395.1, from coordinate 6,044 downwards.
CGCCACGGTCACGCAGGCCTACGTCGCGGCCACCGAAGGGGCCAAGCTGCGGGTGGTCGACACCCGCAAGACCACCCCGGGGCTGCGGTCGCTGGAGAAGTACGCGGTGCGCGTGGGCGGCGGCTGGAACCACCGGACGGATCTCTCCGCCGGGATCCTGATCAAGGACAACCACGTCGCGCTGGCGGGTGGCGTGCGCGAGGCGGTCCGGCGGGCGCGCGCCAACGCGCCCCACACGCTGCGGGTGGTGGTCGAGGTCGACACGCTCCCGCAGCTGGACGAGGCGCTGGAGGCTGGCGCCGAGGGGATCTTGCTCGACAACTTCCAGCCGCGCGACATGGCCGACGCCGTCCAGCGGATCCGCGAGCGGCGGCCGCAGACGATCGTCGAGGCCTCGGGCGGTGTGACCCTGGACCGCATCCGCGAGATCGCGGCCACCGGCGTCGACATCGTGTCGGTCGGCGCGCTGACCCACTCTGCCCGCGCCATCAACTTCTCGTGCGAGATCGTCCCCGTGGACGGCACGCGCAGCCGCGAATCAACCGGCGGATGAACGCCCCGGCGGCGCCGTTCGCGGCGCTTCTCGCCGATCGGCTGACCACGCGCTGGCTGGGGCGAACGTTCGAGTGGCACGCGAAGTGCCACTCGACGAACGACCTGGCGACCGAGCGGGCGCGCGGCGGCGCGCCGGCGGGGCTGGTGATCGCGGCCGACGCGCAGACGGCCGGACGCGGGCGGCTGGGGCGCACCTGGCACTCGCCCGCCGGCGAGAACCTGTACGTCTCGCTGCTGCTGCGGCCCGGGCGGCCGCCGGCCGAGATCCCGCCGCTGACGCTGCTGGCCGGGGGCGCGGTGGCCGGGGCGCTGCGTGCGCTCGGGCTGGCGCCGCGCCTCAAGTGGCCGAACGATGTGGAATTACCGGAAGCGGGCGGGTGGCGAAAGGTGGCCGGCATCCTGACGGAGATGGCCAGCGCCGGCGGCGAGGCGCTGCACGTCGTGGTGGGGATCGGTCTCAACATCAACACGCGCGCCTTCCCCCCCGAGATCGCCCAGCGCGCTACCTCGCTGGCACGGGCGCTCGGGCGCGACGTCGATCGCGCGGCGGTGCTGGCCGGCGTGCTGGCGGCGTTCGAGCCACTCTACGACGCGTTCGAGCGCCGGGGACCGGCGGCGGCCGTCGAAGCCTTCGAGGCCCACGCCGCGTTCCCGGCCCCCTGTCGCGTCACCGCGCCGGGACGTCCGGACGGACGCCTGGAGGGAACCGCGCTCGGCGTCGACCCGGATGGCGCCTTGCGTTTGCGCGACGAGACAGGGCAGATTCATCGCGTGATCTCCGGAGAGCTTTCCATATGACGAACTTTGAATCGCTGGTCCTCGGCGTCGTGCAGGGCGTGACCGAGTTCCTGCCCATCTCCTCGACCGCGCACCTGCGCATCGTCCCGGCCCTCCTGCACTGGGAAGACCCCGGCGCCGCCTACACCGCCGTCCTGCAGCTCGGGTCGCTGGTGGCGGTGATCGGCTACTTCCTGCCCGAGCTGCTGAAGATGCTGGGCGCGGCCGTTCGCGCCCTGACCGATCGGTCCCGCCCGCCCGAGCCCGCCGCGCGCGAGCTGGTCTACCTGATCGTCGGCACATTGCCCGCCGGTCTGGCCGGGGTCGCCTTCCGCCACGCCATCGAGGGGGCGTTTCGATCGCTCTGGATCATCGCGACCGCACTGATCGTCGTGGCGCTGCTGCTGGCCATGGTCGAGAAGCGCGCCCGCCATGTGCGCGCGTTCGGCGAGATCACGCTGCGCGACGCGTTCATGATCGGCTGCGCGCAGGCCTTCGCGATCATCCCCGGCGTGTCGCGCTCCGGCAGCACGCTGGCGGCGGCGATGGCGCTCGGCTTCGAGCGCGCGGCGGCCGCGCGGTTCTCGTTCCTGCTCAGCGTCCCCATCGTGGCCGCCGCGGGAGCGTTCGAGATGCCCAAGGTCATGAAGGCCATCCACGCCCACGCCCTCGCCGCCAACACCCTGGTGATCGGCCTGGTCGCCGCGGCCGTCGCCGGCTACGCCAGCATCGCCTGGCTGCTCCGCTTCCTGCGCGCGCGGAGCACCATCCCCTTCGTCATCTACCGGGTCGCGCTGGGGTTGTTGCTGATCGGGATGCTAGCAACCGGACGGCTGTAGCGAACGAAAAGAACGAACGAATCTCGGCAGAGGTCGGGCTCGTCCGGCCTATGCTGTCAAACGGGGCCCAATGAACCTGTTCAGATGACGAGCGATGTTCACCAACTCGCCAGCGGTCTCAGCTTCTCGCTCAACGATCTCGTTCTGAACCGCTTGGGGAAGCTGTCTTCCGGGCAGGTGTGGACGAGCGTGAAGAGCGCGTTGATTGCAGTTGGGCTTTTGACCGTTTCCGTCGTAGGGGTTCCAGGCGCGTTGCTTTTGCGGCCGCAAAAGCTGGTCAAAGTCATCTTGATTATCATGGGCGTGGCCGGTGCGGTGATCTTTGGCTTCCTGAGTCGCATGGCGCTCCAGGACCTCTTCACGCGCAAGCCACACGTTGCCGAAGGAAGGGTTGAGCTCATGGGCGGAACACGGGGAACTCATGTCCGTATAGGATCTTTCGATGGCATGCTTCCCATTGGCGCGCTCGATTACCTGGATCCGAAAATCCGATATCGCGTTTACTATCTGCCGGGGACCAAGAGATTCCTCAGTATCGAACCGATCGAGCCGACTCCCAGCGGGCCGCGATCCGACGGGCCGAAATGACGGACCTGTTGCAACCGCCTCCCGCCGGCGGCGCGCCGGCGGTTTCGGCGGTCCGAGTGGCCGCCAGCCGTGACGGAAATGGATGGATCATCGGTGTGGTCGGCCGACGGACCTGCTCATCGACAATGGCCGGTGTGTGGTGGCGCCCGAGCAGCCGGACGTGATCCTCAACCGGGCCCAGATGGACGTCGTAGTGGATCGGTAATGGCCGATTTGACACATATCGCCTCGGCCTTGCAGTTTTCGCTGAGCGATTTAGAGCTGAACCGGGTGGGTAAGCTCTCAGCTGGGCAGACTTGGAGCAGCGTGAAGGATCTGTTGGTTGCCACTGGACTGCTGCTCACTTCGCTTGCCGCAATTCCAGCCGTCCTGTTGATGGGCCACCAAGTCCGAACGTTCGTCAGAGTAATCGCCATCGTGATGGGCGGCGTGATGGGGTCCCTCATATCTGTGTACTTCGCCTGGGCGGCCCTCACGGCGGTTCGAGCACACAAACCCTCGGTCGCCGAAGGACCGCTACAGCTTCCCGGGGGAGGGCGTCCGATGCGCGCGCGGATCGGTCAATTCGACGGCCTCTTGGGTATTGGCGGCTATGATGTATGGAAGGCCGGCGAACGGTATCGCATCTATTATCTGCCGGGGACCAAGAGATTCCTCAGTATCGAGCCGACCCCCAGCGGGCCGCGATCCGACGGGCCGAAATGACGAACGCCGAGTCACCCGGGCCTCCGACGGCCGACTGCGGTTCTCCGCGCCGGATCTGGTCGATAAGATCGCCTTGGGCCGGGAGAGCGCATACGGGGGCGTCGATCGCGCGGCCCGCGCCGACATCGGTGATCCCATCGAAGCCGAGTTGGCTGAGGCCGGCGTGCCCGCAGACCCGCGCTTCGGACTGTTCGCCTACCCGCGCAACCCGGCCGGCCGTGGATACGTGATCGAGGGAACTGTGGCCGCGCTGGATGCGTGCCAGTTGCCGCTGATCGAGGACGCGACCTCGCTGCTCACACCGGACAATCTGATACGGGAAGACTTCGTTCGATGGCCCACTGGTCCGGTGGTCGCCGGGTTCGGATGGTTGTGCCATGCGTATTTTCCCCGGAGTGCGATGCTGGGAGCGATCCCGCTCGTTTATGACGGCGGCAACATCGCGCCTGGAGGCTTTCCGGAGGTCAGGACCGGCGTACTGCCAGAGGCATCGGTCCTGGGGCAACGGCCACTCAGGGAACGCGTCCACACCGGGGCAGCGCAGTGCGCTGCGATCGGTATGAGGACAACTCGCGTGATCCCCGGTGATCATGTCGATCTTCGAGGAATGTACCCGCGACTCGCAAGGTGGAGCTTTCGATTGCCCGAACCGACACCGCGAATGGGGGTCCGGTTTTCGGGCGAGAAGCCGATCGCGCTTGCCCCGCCGGAGATTCGAACCGTTCACCTCGAACCCGACGCCGATCGGCTGACGCTCGTCTGGGTGTCGGAGCTCCCCGTTGCCAGCCGCCCCGGACCGAAGCGGCTGGCCGGACTGGAGCACGTCGTGATGTGGGACAGGACCTGATCAGACTCACCAAATCGACCACGGCGTCCCCATCACGCATCGCGGAAGGTGCCTCTTCCGCGGGTAGCGAAAACGCGTCGCGGCCGTGATCTACTTTTTATAGGCTTGGGCCATGAACGACGCGAGCGAGGACGTCGCGGTCACGCACCCGGAGAAGGTGCTGTTCCCGGAGAGCGGCATCACCAAGGGCGAGCTGTGCGACCACTACCGGACCATCGCGCCGCTGATGCTGCCGCACGTGAGCGGCCGGCCAATCACGATGGACCGCTACCCCGCCGGCATTGGCAAGAAGGGGTTCATCCAGAAGGACGTGGTGAAGGGGTTTCCGGCCTGGTTGGAGCGGGTCGAGGTCGAGCGGCGGGACGAGAAGATCGGCGGCGTCGTCCACTACCCGGTGGCCCACGACGCCCGCACGCTCGTCTGGCTGGCGAATCAGAACTCCATCACGCCGCACGTCTGGACGTCGCGCGCACCGCAGCTCGATCGCCCGGACGTGTGTGTGTTCGATCTCGACCCGCCCGGCGACGACTCGAAGACGCTCGGCGCGGCGGCGCTCTCGGTGCGTGATCTGTTGCAGGAGCTGGGACTGCCCGCGTTCGTCAAGACGTCCGGGTCGAAGGGATTTCACATCGTCGTGCCGCTCGACGGGCACACCGACTTCGCGACCGTCTGGCGGTTCGGCCATGGCGCGGGCGCGGTCCTGGTGAAACGGAACCCCGAGGTCTTCACTCAGGAGTTCATCAAAGCAGACCGCGGCGGCCGCATCTTCGTCGACACCGGCCGCAACGCCCCCGGCGCGACGTTCGCCGCCGTCTACGCCGTCCGCCCGAAACCGAACGCGCCCGTCTCCGCCCCTTGCACCTGGGCGGAGATCGAACGCGGCGCCGTCACGCCGCAGACCTTCACCCTGCGGACGATGGCGGCCCGGATCGCCGACGTCGGCGACCTGTGGCGCGACCTCGAAAGCGAGGCCCGCTCGCTGCACGGACCGCTCGCAAAGCTGGAGCAGCTCCTGACGAAGGCCGATTGGGACGACGCGTTGGCCGCGGTGACCCGGCGCCCGACCTCACGCAAGCGGCCGGCGGCCGGCGGTACACCCACGCGCAAGCGTAAGGCTTGAAACGACGAGAAGACGTCCTCTCGCTATCGCTACTTCTTCGTGACGCCCTCTCGAACCGCCTTGCTCTCGTAAAGCTCGAGGCAGCTGACGATCCCGAGGTTTCGTCCGTCCACCGCTGCGGGCTTACCGGGATCGCCCTTCTGGGCGATCTCGGTCAAACGGTCGTAGATTTCGGGCCGCGTCGTCTGTCCCGTCTCTCGATAGAACTCGGCGGCGCGCTGGGCATCCGCCGCGAACGGGGTACCCTTGTAGGCCTTCGCGAGACACATCGAAAAGGCGAACCCGCGCAGCAGGTCGCGCTCAGGGACCGAGCGCCCACCTTCGACCAGGACCACGCCAGCGACGATCCACGCAATCAACAGCTTCATCATGGGAGCGTCTCCCAAAGATACGCCTTCATCGGGCCCCCAATCGTCCACCAAAAGCATTCGCCGAAACATGCAGGTTCCAGGCGGGGTAGGTTGTCACCGCTCGGCCAGAGTCGAAAGAGATCCACGTGGCCGCCGGCGCCGAAGTCCCGAGGCCGTCCCTCCCAGTCGAAGACGATGACCCCTTGTGTTTGCCGCTGGAGATTCACGATCTCCTTTGGATTCCGGGTAGCGTCGTATATCAG
>CAZTZM010000394.1:0-6216 GCA_964618005.1 uncultured Myxococcales bacterium | reverse complement strand
CGCTGGACTGCGACGCCCGCAACATGGAGGTGCTGGGCGCGCTGGAGAAGATGTTCGAGGAACCGGCGCGGGCGCGCATCCTGGCCGAGGAGCTGGGGCGCCGGGCCGCCAAGCTGGAGCCGACCGCGGCGGCGCCGCTGTTCTACGGGCGCGGGCGGGCGGCGGCGCGGGCGGGGGGCAGCGCCGCCGCGCGCGAGGCCTACCGGCGGGCGATGTCGCTGGACCCGACGCTGGCCGAGCCGATCGCGGCGCTGGGGGCGCTGGCGGCACGCGAAGGGGACTGGACCGAGGTGGCCAAGCTGCTGGAGAGCGAGGTCGGCCTGGCGGCCTCGCCGGCCCGGCGGGCCGCGCTGAGCGTGGAGCTGGCGGTCGTCCAGGGCGACCGGCTGGCCGATCCGGCGCGCGCGGTGGCGCTGCTCGACGAGGCGGCGACACAGCTTCGCGACGAGACCCGGGTGCTCGACCTGCGCGCCCGCTTCAACCTGGCGGCCGGGAACTGGCAAGCGGCCGGCGAGGCGCTCGACCAGCTGGCCACCCGCAGCGCCGCCATCCCGGACGCCGCCGCCCGCTACTTCGCGGTCGGGGCCGCTGCGGAGTCAGCGGGTGATCTCGATCGCGCCCTGACCTTGTATTCGCGCTCGTACGCCCGTGACATGGGATTTCGCCCGACGTTGGAGAGATTGTCAGCGATTTGTTTCCAACGCGCGCAATGGGACAACGCCTGGAAAGCGACCGAGGCATTGCTCGATCGGCACGGGTCCGTATTGGACGGCGAGCTTCGCGCCACGCTGCTCGCGCGGTCCGCCTTTGCGGATTTGCACATCGGTCAGCGGAGCGCGGCGGTCGCCAAGCTGGGCGAGCTGGTGACGCGCGGGCCGTCTTACTCGCCCGAGACCGGGATCCGTGACGTGGCCGAGAGCTGGGCGGGGATGCACCTGGAACCGCGGCTTCTTGTTGGTTTGGAAACACGACGCCGCGAGCGCGTGGTTCGCCGGGCGCGCGAGGCCCTCGCCACCGACGGGGCGCCCGAGGTGGCGCGCCGTCAGTCGCTGGAGATCCTGGGCGCGCTGGCGGTCGTCGAGGGGCGGTGGGAAGAGGCGTTCTCCGTCCTGGAGGCCCTTGCTGGAGATCCAGCGTTCGAACCGGAACGGCGCGCCGGATTCTTTGTGGCGGCAGGCGACGTCATGATGCGCAGGTATGGCGATCCGGAGTTGGCGGATCCACTTTACTTGCGAGCTCGGGAGCTGTGGCCTGGGCATCCTAGATTCGGGGACACGCTAGAACCCGGTCTCTAGTTTGGTGGATCCCCACGGCTGTGCTACAACGCAGCGTTAGAATCAACGAACGTCGTCCAAGTCCCCCAGAAAGGATTCGTCGCCAATGTTCAAGAGAGTGCGGAATGTCTTAGTGGTGGCTCTGCTCACGGGAGGTCTCGCGGTCCTGACCACCAGCGGTTGCAGCAGCGACAGCAACAGCAGTGGCACCGGAGGGTCGGCTGGCAGCAGCGCGGGCGGTAACGGCGGCAGCGGCAAGGCTGGCGCGGGTGGTGGGTCGACGGGCTCGGCAGGCGCTACCGGTGAGGCAGGCGCGGGTGGGGGAACGACCGGTTCGGCTGGTGCCGGTGGCGGGTCGACGGGCTCGGCTGGCAGCGGCGCGACCGCTGGGGCTGGCGGCGCTTAGGCCAACAGTCCGCACACACAAACGCATTTGACGAACGCCCGCCTCGATCTTCGAGGCGGGCGTTTTCTATTTACGGCCGCCGCAGGCGGCGCCCACGATCGTCGCCGCGAACGCGCTCCGGTCGAAGTAGGTGTCGATCGCTTCCTTGGTGAAGAAGAACACGTCCTGCATCTCGTCGCCGCGTCCGGCCAGCCGTTTCCACCCGGCCAGCGGCCCCAGCTCGACGAGCGGCGAGAAGAAGAACTCCCGGGCGCTCTTGAACAGGATCTCCCAGCGCTCGACCGTCAGCTCGACGCTGCGGAGGCCGGCCTCCTCCAACCAGTCGACGACCTGCTCGCCGGTAGGCAGCGTGGCCACGTAGCGCTCGACCGCGGTCAGGCTGGCGGACTTGCCGGTCTCGCGCAGGACGTCGCGGAAGAGATCGAGAAACTCCTGCCAGCTCCCGCGCAGCGGCACGCTGAGCGCCAGCTCGCCGCCGGGGACCAGGATCCGGACGGCCTCGCGCACGGCGGCGCGTGGATCGGCCGCGGCGGCGAGGGCCAGGTTCGAGATCACCAGATCGGCGGTGCCGTCGCCCAGCGGCAGCGCCAGCGGGATCTCCGCCTGCGCCGCCAGCGCCACGCGCGCGTGGCGCCCCGGCAGCGTCTCGATCTTCGCGCGCGCCTCGGCGACGAACGCCGGCGAGGCGTCGAGCGCGGTCACGTGGCTGCGATCATCGAAGCGGCGGGCCAGCTCGCGCGTGAGGCCGCCCGTGGCGCACCCGACCTCCACCACCCGCGCCCCGGGCAACGGCGTGATGGCCCGCGCCAGCAGCGCCGCGAATCGTCCCGCGTAGGCGGGAAAGATCTCGCCGTCGTAAAGCCGCGCCAGCCGGGCCTGGCTGTCACTCTCCGGCGTCACGTCGGATCTCTCTTGCCGGCCGGCGGCCGCCAGCCGCGGATCGGACCAAACGGCCGCCGGCTCCCCGGGTAAAGACCGGCCACGTAACGCACGGCCAGCAGGTAGAGCGCCGAGGAGATCCGGTTCAGCGCGTGCGCCAGGTCGGCGCGCGCCGGCGGCGCCGTCGCCAGCCCGGCCTCGGGCGGGAACGCCGCGAGCGCCGCCACCTCGGCCTCGCGCGCGATCGCCCGCGCCAGCGCCAGCTTGGCGATCACCGGGCCCTGCCGGACGTCCGGGTACATAAACGGGACGCCGTAAAGCTCGTGGGTGTGGTGGGTGGCGTCGCGGATCTCGTCCGCGCTCATCCCCCACAGCGCCGGCGGCGGGATCTCGCGCCCGGTCACCTCGGCGCCGACCAGCGCGCGCGCGAGCTCGACGATCTCGCCCAGCTCGCCGACCAGGGCGCGGGCGTCCTCGGCGTCGGCGGCGACCTGCGCGTCCAGCAGCGCCGACTGCAGGAGATCGAGCTTGCCGCGCGCCACGATGCGCGGGTGCGTCTTCGGCACCAGCGAGCTGTCGTCGCGCAGGTGGGTCAGGTGGTCGGGTTTCTCGGCGAACGTCTCGCCGGTGTCGAGCGCGCGGAACCTTCCGTCTGGAACGACCTCGGGCAGCGGCATGGCTGGCGGCGCCTCCACCCGCGGCGGCCGGCGCGGGTCCGCGCGTCGCGGAGCGCTGCAGACGTCGACGATCGCGTCGGCGAAGGCGCGGGCGGCGGCCTGGCAGGCGGGGAGATCGCCGCTCAGGTAGGCACCGCCGAAGTTCGTCTCCGACGGCGGGCCGAACCACTTGGCGACCCGCACGCGACCCGCCTTGCAGGCGGCGTCGAGCCCGACCACCGACTCCAGCGGCGGCGCGATCAGGTAGGCGAGCGCGCTGCCCACGCGGACGTTCGCCTGCGCCGCCAGGTATCGGCCGACCGAGGCGATGACGTGCGGGTAGAAGGCGACCGGGCGCGGGTCGCCGGCCAGCGCCACGCCGTAGAACCAGGCTTCGTTCTCGAGATAGCTCAGACAGGCGGCGAGCGCGGCGTCGATCTCGGCCGGATCGCGCGCGGCGTAGATGCCGATGCTCTCACCGGAGAGCGGACCCGAGGGGTGCGCGGCGCCGGCGTAGAACGACTTGGCGTAGACGACCTCCGCGGGCGACGCCTTGGTCCCTTGATCCAGCGCGGTGAAGAGCGCGTCGTCGGAGGTGGCGGTGATGATCCCCAGCGCCCGCCGATCGGCCGGCAGCGCCAGCGCCTGCGCCAGATCGGGGGCGGCGTCGGGGATGGTCCGCACGGCGAGCGCGCGCGGCTTGATCGGTGGCAGGTCGAACGTCACGGTCCGCTCACCCGCCCGCGAGGATGACGCCCGACTTCTTCTCGCGCAGGATCCGTTCGATCGCCGCGCCCACGTCGGCGGCGGCCTCGGCCGGCGGCCGCCCGCGCGGATTGATGTTGGAGATGACCTCGCGATCGGCGTCGGTGGCGCCCGCGGCCGGCTGGTAGATGTAGTAGGCCGACATCGAGTCGGCGAAGCCGAGCCCGGGCCGCTCGCCGCACACGAACAGCGCCGCCTGCGCGCCCACCAGGCGGGCGATCTCGTCCATCACCTTCACGCGTGAGCGGCGGACGAAGAACGCCGGCGCGTGGGCGATCCCGCGGGCGGCCAGCGCCGGCAGCAGCGCGCCGTGGAACGTTCGCAGGTGCTGGTTGATCGCCGCGGCCGAGAGGCCGTCGCCATAGATAATCACCAGCGTCGGCGCACGGCCGATCCGTTTGCCCAGCTCGGCCCGCGCTTCGTCGGAGAGCGCCCGCCCGAGATCGGGGCGCTGCAGGAACGTCGGCTTGTCGGGCGCGCGCGTCGTCAGCTCGAACAGCCCCAGCTCGGCCAGCAGCGCCGGGTCGACCTCGGAGACCACCGCGTCCTTGGCGGCGGCGTGATCGGCGCGGAACCGCAGCATGGTGGCGGTCTTGTAGCGGGGCCCGGCGCGCCCCACCGCGATGCGCGCGGGCGTCGACTTCAACAGCGCCGGCATGATCCGCGGATCGTACGGCTCGCCCACGCCGACGCCGCGATCGGGCGCCAGCAGCAGCCCGCCCGAGCTCTCGACCTCACGCTGCGCCGGCGCACTGTCTGATTGGCGCGACAGCGCTTCGCGCACCATCGCTTCGACGCGGGCACGGTCGATGGTCGGTTTTGCGCGCGTGTCCTTCATTCGATCACCCGAACAGGCTCGGATCGCCGGCGCGCGCGGTCAGCTTGCCGTCGCGCATGATCTCCATCTCCTCCAGCCAGGCCTCGAACTCGGGCGCCGGGCGGAAGCCGAACAGCTGGCGCAACGTCGCGTCGTCGTGGAACGACGTCGACTGGTAGTTGAGCATCACGTCGTCGCCCATGGGCAGCCCCATGAAGAAGTTGCACCCGGCGGTGGTCAGCAGCACCTCCAGGTTCTCGAGGTCGTTCTGGTCGGCGTCGGCGTGGTTCGTGTAGCAGGCGTCGCACCCCATGGAGATGCCGTGCAGCTTGCCCATGAAGTGATCCTCCAGGCCGGCGCGGGTGATCTGGCGGGCGTCGTACAGGTACTCCGGGCCGATGAAGCCGACCACCGTGTTGACCAGGAACGGCGCGTAGTGGCGGGCCAGGCCGTAGTTGCGCGCCTCCAGCGTCATCTGGTCGGCCCCCTCGTGCGCGTCGGCCGACAGCGCCGAGCCCTGGCCGGTCTCGAAGTACATGACGTTGGGCCCGCGGCACTGCCCCAGCTTCAGCGTCATGTCGTGCGCCTCGTCGAGCAGCGGCAGCGTCACGCCAAAGCTGCGCAGCGCCTTCTCCGTCCCGGCGATCGACTGGAACATCAGCCCCAGCTGCGCGCCTGCCTCCAGCGCCTTCATCTGCGTGGTGACGTGCGCCAGGCAGCAGTTCTGGGTCGGGATCCGCCACTGGCGCATGAAGTCGCCGCTGGCGTTCAGGATCGCCGCCGTGGTGGTCGGGTCGTCGGTGACCGGGTTGATGCCGATGACCGCGTCGCCCGCGCCGTACGACAGCCCGTCCCGCAGCGAGGCCAGAATCCCCTCGATCGAGTCCGACGGGTGGTTCGGCTGCAGGCGCACCGACAGCCGCCCCGCCAGCCCGACGGTGTTGGTGGCGTGGACGACCACCCGGATCTTGCGCGCGGCGTAGACCAGATCGAGGTTGGTCATCAGCTTGGCGCAGGCGGCGATCATCTCGCTGGTCAGGCCGCGCGACAGGCGCAGCAGCTCGGCGCCGTCGCTGGTGTCAGCCAGGACGTGCTCGCGCAGCTGCGCGACCGTCCACGACTTGACCGACTCGTAGACCGGCCGCTGCAGGTCGTCCAGGATCAAGCGCGTGACGGCGTCCTTCTCGGCCGGGACCACCGGGTTCTCGTACAACTCGCCCAGCGTTACCTCGGCCAGCACGCGCTTGGCGGCCACCCGCTCGGACACGCTGGCCGCCGCCAGCCCCGCCAGCCGGTCCCCCGACTTCTCCTCGTTGGCCTTCGCCAGGACCTCTTTCAGGTCCCCGAAGCGATAGGTCGTTCCGCGCAGCGTCGCGGCGAGGTTCATAGCCCGCCGACGCTAACACGATCGACGACCGC
>CAZTZM010000393.1:0-8047 GCA_964618005.1 uncultured Myxococcales bacterium | reverse complement strand
GCTGGGGGTCCAGCGGCGCGCGGCCCACCAGGCGGCGGCGGCGGCGGCGACCGGCAGCGCGCTCAGAACGGGCGGCGGCAGGTCCAGCCCGGCGCGCGCCAGCCACGCCACCAGGCTGATGTTCCCCGGCACCAGCGTCGGGGCGAGCAGCCCGGGGACGGCGAGTCGACGCCACGCCACGAACGCGGAGGGCCCCAGGACGCCCAGCGTGAGCGCCAGCAGCGCCAGCGTCGTCAGGAGGGCCGGGCGCAGGCGCGCCGGCCGCGCCGCGATCAGCGCGGCCAGCGGCGCCGCGGGCCAGACCTTGAACGCCGCCGCGACGACCACCAACGGCAGGGCGCGCTCGTCCGCCAACCCCCAGGCCACCAGCGCCCACACGACCAGGTCGAGGTTCCCGAACGACATCGTCACCGCCAGACCGGGTGTCACCAGCACCGCGACCGCGGCCACCAGCACCGCCGGCGGCCGCGGGCGCTCGAGCGCCAGCCGCGCCAGCGCCGCCGCGAACGCCCAGAACGCCAGCAGCAGGATCGCGTAGGTGCCGGCCTGGAACGCCCGCACCGAAACGTGGCCGGCCAGCGCCACCACCGCGGCGAACGGCGGTGGGTAGAGCAGGCAGTTCGGCGGCGTGGTGCGCGGGTGGGCGCACGACCAGTACGGACTCAGCCCCTGGGCGGCCCGCGCGGCGGCCCGCTGGTACACCAGAAAGTCGATGGGACCGTCGGCGGTCGGATCGGCGAACGCGTGTCGCGGGTACCAGATGAGGAGCTGGCCGACGAGGACCAGCCCGCCGACCGCGGCCAGCAGCCGGATGACCAGGCGATCGTGCAGGAGCTGCGCGAGCCTCGTCACGCGGCCCCGGCCGGCTTAATGGGCCGGCTTCCCTTTCAGCTCGGCCACCGCGCCCAGGACCTCGTTCGCGTTCACCACCGGATCGACCTTCGGCCACACGCGCGCGATCTTCCCGTCGGGGCCGACCAGGAACGTCACGCGCGCGGCGATGTCGACGCCCGGCAGCACCGACGGGACGCCGTAGGCCTTCTGCACGGCGCCGCTGGTGTCGGCCGCCATCGGGAACGGCAGGTGATAGTGCTCGCGGAAGCCCTTGTGGCTGGCGTCGCTGTCGCGCGAGACGGCGAAGATCGTGACGCCCGCCTTCAGGAACTTGTCGGAGGCGTCGCGAAAGGCGCAGGCCTCCTTGGTGCAGCCCGCCGTCTCGTCCTTCGGATAGAAGTAGACGACCGCGAACTTCCCCTTCTGGGCGGACAGCTTCACGGGTGTGCCGGCGGCATCCTTGCCTTCGACGTCGGGCGCCGTGGCACCGACCGGCAACAGCGACGCGTCGCTGGCCAGACCGCGCGCGACCAGCGCCAACCCGCCGATCAGGACCACGGCCCCCACAACCATGAGCTTCTTCATGCGCGCCGTCATAGCACCTTGCGCAGGAACTGGCCCGTGTAGCTGGCCGCCACGCGGGCCACGTCGTCGGGCGTTCCGTGGGCAATGATTTGCCCGCCGCCCGGGCCGCCTTCCGGCCCGAGATCGATCACCCAGTCGGCGGTCTTGATGACATCCAGGTTGTGCTCGATGACGATGACCGTGTTGCCGGCGTCGACCAGGCGGTTCAGCACCGACAGCAGCTGCGCGATGTCGGCGAAGTGCAGGCCGGTGGTCGGCTCGTCCAGGATGTAGACGGTGCGCCCGGTCGACTTCTTGGCCAGCTCTTTGGAGAGCTTGATCCGCTGCGCCTCGCCGCCCGACAGCGTGGTCGCCGACTGCCCCAGCTTCAGGTAGCCGAGCCCCACCTCGCGCAGCGTCTCCAGCTTCTGCCGCACCTTGGGGATGTTCTCCAGGAACTCGCAGGCCTGGTTGATGGTCATGTCGAGCACGTCGGCGATCGAGGCGTTGCGGTAACGCACCTCCAGCGTCTCGCGGTTGTAGCGCCGCCCGCCGCAGGCCTCGCACTCGATGTAAACGTCGGGCAGGAAGTGCATCTCGATCCGGATGATGCCGTCGCCCTGGCAGGCCTCGCAGCGCCCGCCCTTGACGTTGAACGAATACCGCCCCGGCTTGTAGCCGCGCGCCTTCGACTCCGGCAGGTTGGCGAACAGATCGCGCACGTGCGTGAACACGCCGGTGTACGTGGACGGGTTCGAGCGCGGCGTGCGCCCGATCGGCGCCTGGTCGATGTCGATCACCTTGTCGACGTGCTGCAGGCCGTCCAGCCCGTCGTGCGCCTCGGGCGGCAGCTTGGCGTGGTGCAGCCGCTGCGCCAGCGCGCGCAACAGCGTGTCGATCACCAGCGTCGACTTCCCCGAGCCCGACACGCCCGTCACGCAGGTGAGGACGCCGATCGGGAACGCGACGGTCAGGTCGTGGAGGTTGTGCCCGCGCGCGCGCCGCACGGTCAGCGTCCGGTTCCCCGACTGGCGGCGCTGGCGCGGGACCTCGATCCCCTTGCGCCCCGACAGGTAGGCGCCGGTGATCGAGTGGCTGTTCCCGGCGATGTCCTCGGGCGTGCCGGCGGCCACGATGCGCCCGCCGTTCACGCCGGCCCGCGGCCCCATGTCGATGACGTGGTCGGCCGCGCGGATGGTCTCCTCGTCGTGCTCGACGACCAGCACGCTGTTGCCCAGATCGCGCAGCCGCGTGAGCGCCTCCAAGAGGCGCGCGTTGTCACGCTGGTGGAGGCCGATCGACGGCTCGTCGAGGATGTAGAGGACGCCCACCAACGAGCTGCCGATCTGCGTCGCCAGCCGGATGCGCTGCGATTCGCCGCCCGACAGCGTGGCGGCCGTGCGGTCGAGTGACAGGTAGTCGACGCCGACGTTGTTCAGGAACGACAGCCGCTCGCCGGCCTCACGCAGGATCCGCCCCGCCACCTCCTTCTGCCGGGCGGTCAGCGTCAGCCCACGGATGAACTGGTGCGACTCGCGGATGGTCAGCGCGGTCATCTCCGTGATGCTCTTGCCGCCGACCTTGACGAAGCGCGCCTCCTTGCGCAGGCGCGCGCCGCCACATTCATCGCAGACGGTCTGCGACATGTAGCGGTGGAACTCGTCGTAGATCGCCTCGAAGTCCTCCTCGCTGGTGCGTCCCTGCTCGCGGCGCCGGCGCTCGTGCTCCTCGAACCGCCGCTGCAGGTTGGCCAGCACCCCTTCGAACTCGCGCTTGAAGCTGTGCTTGCGGCCGTTCTTCTCGAACGTCAGCTCGACCTCTTCGCCACCGGCGCCCTCCAGCAGCAGCTTGCGCGTCTTCTCCGGCAGCTTGTTCCAGGGCGTGTACTGATCGATCTCGAACCGGGTGCAGACCGCGTCGAGGATCTGGTGGAAGAAGACGTTGTTGCGCCGTTCCCACGGCTCGATGGCGCCCTCTTTGATCGACACCTCCTCGTCCGGGACGATCAGGTCCGGATCGAAGAACATCTTGGCGCCGATGCCGTCGCAAGCAGGACAGGCGCCGGCCGGGTTGTTGAACGAGAACAGCCGCGGCGTGATCTCCGGATAGCTGACGCCGCAGGTGGTGCAGGCGAACTTCTCGGAGAACAGCAGATCGTCCCCCTCCAGCGGCGAGATCTTGACCACCCCCTCCGTCAGCTTGGCCGCCAGCTCGATCGAGTCGGTCAGGCGCTGCCGGATGCCGTCCTTCTTCACCAGCCGATCGACGAACACCTCGATCGTGTGAACGGCGTTCTTGGCCAGCGCGGGCGGGTCGGCGAGCTCGTGCAGGTCGCCGTCGATGTTGGCGCGCACGAAGCCGTCCTGGCGCAGCTTGGCCAGCACGTCCGCGAAGTCCCCCTTCTTGCCGCGCACCACCGGCGCCAGGACGGAGAAGCGCTCGCCGTCGGGCAGCTCCAGCACGCGGTCGACCATCTGCTGGATCGTCTGCGAGGCGATGGGCTGGCCGCAGGTGTAGCAGTGCACCGTGCCGACGCGCGCCCACAAGAGGCGCAGGTAGTCGTAGATCTCGGTCGCCGTGCCGACGGTCGAGCGCGGGTTGCGCGACCCGGTCTTCTGCTCGATCGAGATGGCGGGCGAGAGCCCCTCGATCGAGTCGACGTCCGGCTTGTGCATCTGGTCGAGGAACTGGCGCGCGTAGGCCGACAGCGACTCGACATAGCGGCGCTGTCCCTCGGCGTAGATGGTGTCGAACGCCAGCGACGACTTACCTGAACCGGACAGGCCGGTGATCACCACCAGCTTGTCGCGCGGGATCTCGACGTCGATGTTCTTGAGGTTGTGCTCGCGGGCACCCTTTATGACGATCTTCTGCATCGCGGCCGCTGGGCCCCAATGTTTCCCGCCGTCGCGGTCCCTGGACCTCGATGGCGCGGGTAAGTCAGATTCCAGCGGCTATACCTTATCACGGGTCGTCGTCGCTCTTGCCGGTGATATCGTGCGCGTCCATGCACGACGCCAGCCTCGGTCTCGTCAGAAAGATGGCGTTCGCTGTCGTGCTGGCGCTCGTCACAACCGTGGCGGCCTGCGCCAGCAGCGGCGATCGAATCCAGGGCTTCAAGGCCGGCCGGCTGCAGACGCACGCCACGACCGATCTCAAGCGCGGCATGAACTTCGGCGACGCGATGGACGCCCCCAACGAAGGTGACTGGGGCTGGACGCTCTCGGCGTCCGACTTCAAGGCCGTGCGCGCGGCCGGCTTCGACCACGTGCGGGTGCCGATGCGCATCTCCTCGCACGCAGACGCCAAGGCGCCCTACGCCATCGACAGGCGGTTCCTGCGCCGGATGGACTGGGCGGTCGACCAGGCGCTGTCGAACGACCTGGCGATCATCGTCGACATGCACCACTACGTCCCGTTCATGTCGGCCCCCAAGGCGCACGCCGAGCGGCTGGTCGGACTGTGGCGCCAGATCGCGCTGCACTACCGCGGCATGCCGCGCGCCGTGGTGTTCGAGGTGCTGAACGAGCCGACCAACAAGGTGACGGCCGAGATCTGGAATCCGATCCTGGCGCGCGCGGTCGCCGCGATCCGCGAGATCGACCCCGACCGGCTGATCATCGTGGAGGGCGTCCACTGGGCCTCGGCCAAGGACCTGCGCGACACGCTGAAGGTGCCTGAGGGCGACCCCAACCTGATCGCCAGCTTTCACATGTACGCGCCGATGTACTTCACGCACCAGGGATTCAGCTGGATGGAGCCCTGGTACCAGACGCGCGGCGTGACCTTTCCCGGGCCGCCCGCGTCGCCCGTGACGCCGGTGCCGGGCGCCGAGGCGTACCCCGAGGCGCGTGACTTCTTCGCGCGATACAACACCGAGCCGGCCGCCACCAACCCGGGCGGCCCGGCGTCGATCATCGAGCAGCTGGAGATGGCCAAGGCCTTCGCCGATCGCACCGGGATGCGCATCTATCTGGGCGAGTTCGGCGCCGGCATCAACGGCGACGTCGTCTCGCGCGCGAACTGGATCCGCACCGCCCGCACCGAGGCCGAGAAGCGCGGCTTCGGCTGGGGCTACTGGGACTTCTGCCGCAACTTCGCCGCCTACGCCGAGCTCGGCTTCACTGGCAAGTGGACCCCCGAGATCAAGGCCGCCCTGGTCGAGTGACATCGAGGTGCCCGGGCGTGGGACGGTCGAGCTGGCACTCCCCATGAGATGTCCATAGACTATGTCCATGACCACGAAGCGGATGGGGGCGGGGGCCTTCAAGCAAGGATGCCTGGCCGTCCTGGATGAGGTGGCGCAAGGCCGGACCGAGGTGATCGTGACCAAACGGGGCCGCCCCGTGGCGCGCGTGATTCCGATCGCCTCGGGGCGGGATCGGGAAGAAGAGCTCCTGGCCAGCCTGCGCGGGAAAGGCCGCATCCTCGTCTCCGAGGAGGCCCTGCTTCGCCCCTCGTCCGAAGACGCGAGCTGGTCCGTCCTCAAGCCAAGCAAGCGCTGACGTGCTCCTCATCCTGGATACGCACGCCGTCCTTTGGTGGACGCTGGATTCGCACCGGCTCGGCAAGCAAGCCGCCCGCGCGCTGGCGGAGGCCGAGCGGGTCGGCATCCCGGCGATCGCGTTGTGGGAGGTCTCCGTGCTGGTTCGGAAGCGCAAGGTTCACCTCGACCTCCCGCTGGCGGAGTGGGCCGAGCGCGTGCTGGCGATTCCGCGGGTCGAGGCGCTTCCGCTGGACGCGGCGGTCGCCCTGCGGGCCGACGGCCTCGAGATGCACGGCGATCCGGCCGATCGGTTCATCGTCGCGATCGCTCTGGAGCATCGCGCTCGCCTCGCGACCAAGGACGCGCTTCTCCGCAAGCTGACGTTCCTCGAAACCGTCTGGTAACCAGAAGCGATCGGCTCGCGTCCCAGGCGGACCGGACGGGGCAGTAACCTACGGGCTACCCGCTGGCGACGAATCGTCCGGCGCCAGCGGTCGCCGCAGAATTTTCTTCCGGGTCGCGTCGCGGATCGCCCGGAAATGCCGAAGCTTCGCCCGGCACGAAACATGCGTGGCGCCAGAGCGCCCGGCGCCGCGCAGAGAGCGGCGACGCCACACGAAGGAGAACAGATGAAATCGATCCTCTGCTTGGGAGCCTTGATGATGCTGGTCGGCTGTGACACCTCGAAAGCGGATTTGGAGTCGGCCAAGACGACGCTCGCCAGCGTCACGCAGGAGCGCGACAACCTGAAGACTCAGGTGACTTCGCTGCAACAGCAGCTCGTGACGGCGCAGAGCGATCTCGCCAAGGAGAAGGCAGCCGAGACGGCGGCCACCGACAAGAACGGCAAGGCAACCATGGCCGCGGCGTCGAAGACCGCCACGCCCGGAGCCCCGGCCGGCAAGAGCAAGCACGCGCACAAGTCGTAGGAGGGGTGGGACCAAGGCCGGCGGCCTCGCGGGTGATTGGGGCCCGCGGAGGCCGCCGGCCCAACACTTCTTCACAACAGCGCGCGGCGGCGCTTAACAATGCAGGGCTACGGTCGCCGCATGGAGAAAAAGCTGCGGCCCGTGGTGGATCACAGTCGGTGCGAGGGGAAGGGCGAGTGCGTGGCGGTGTGCCCGTTCCATGTCTTCGAAATAGGTCGGATCAAGGACGCCGACTTCGCGCGGCTCTCTTGGGTCGGCCGCCTCAAGAGCGTCGCGCACCGCCGCCAAACCGCCTACACCCCCGGTGTCGACCAGTGCCACGTCTGCGGCCTGTGCGTGACCGCCTGCCCCGAGAAGGCGATCCGGCTAAGCGCCTGAACCGCCGCTGGTGCGCACCGCCAGATCGAAGGCGGTCAAGAAGCTCTGCGCGCGCGCCTTTCCCGTGCCGGCGATGTCGTAGGCGGTGCCGTGGTCGGGCGAGGTACGGACGAACGGGAGGCCCAGCGTCAGGTTCACGCCGTCGTCGAAGTGCAGCAGCTTCAGCGGGATCAGTCCCTGGTCGTGGTACAGCGCGACGACGGCGTCGAACGCGCCGTGGGCCGCCTGGCGGAAGACTGAGTCGGGGACCAGCGGGCCGCTGACGGTGGCGGCGATCCCGGCGGCGGCGATCCGCGCCCGCGCTTTTTCGATCGCCGGGACGACCAGTCGGTCCTCTTCGTCGCCGAATCGCCCGGCCTCGCCGGCGTGGGGGTTCAGGCCGGCGACCGCCACGCGCGGCGCCTGGATCCCGAACCGCCGCGACAGTCCCTCGGCGGTCAGCCAGATCGTCGAGGCGATCCCGTCGGCGGTCAGCAGGCGCGGCACGTCTTTCAGCGGGACGTGCGTGGTCGCCACCGTCACGCGCAGCACCGGGCCGGCCAGCATCATGGCGAACTCGCGCACGCCGGCGCGCGCGGCCAGGTACTCGGTGTGGCCGGGGAACTGGAAACCGGCGCGGCCGATCCACTCCTTGGAGATCGGTGCCGTGACCAGCGCCGAGACCTCACCCGCCAGCGCCGCATCGACGGCCGCGGTCAGATAGGCCAGCTGGGCCTGCCCGGAGGCGTCGTTCGGCTTTCCGGGCGTCCCGGCGCCGGCCGCCAGATGGGTCACGGCGCGCACCCGGGCGGCCGCGGGCGCGGCGACGCCGGCCGCCGCGGCCGCGCGCGCCAGCACGCCGAGGTCACCGAACACC
>CAZTZM010000392.1:0-4155 GCA_964618005.1 uncultured Myxococcales bacterium | reverse complement strand
CGCGTCCGGCGAGCGCCAACGTGCGGCCGTCGGCAATGACTCGGGCCGCGTGCTTCGAGCCCGCACGAAACCTGGGCAGGCGCCCGCGAGGGCGTTGCTAGCGGCCGTCGCTTGCGGCTACCGCGCGGCGCGGACGCTACGCCCGAAACGAAGCCAACCGCCGCTTGGTCGCGCTCGCCGGACGCGCGGATACGGCGGGCTGGCGCCCCGGGCCTCGAATCTACCCAATCAGTTCAACCTGAAATGGGTCTAATGCAGCCCGGCGCCGGGGTCCTCGCCGCGAATGCCGCCCTCGAAGCTGCGGTGTTGCGAGGCGCCCTCGACGATGCGCGCCGTGAGGATGAGCGCCAGGTGCGAGAAAGCCTGCGGGAAGTTGCCGATCTGGCGCTGCAGCTTGGGGTCGTACTCCTCCGAGAGCAGGCCCAGGTGGTTGCGCAGGCCGAGCAGGCGGTCGAACAGCGCCTCCGCTTCCTGAAGGCGCCCCGCGAAGGCGTAGTTGTCCGCCAGCCAGAAGCTACAGGCCAGGAAGGCGCCCTCCTTGCCGGGCAGGCCGTCGGCGCCGCCCTCCGTGTCGTAGCGGAGGACGAAGCCGTCGCGCAGCAGGTGCTTCTCGACCGCGGCGACGGTCCCGCGCACGCGCGGGTCGCTGCCCGGCAAGAAGCCGTAGTGCGGGATGACCAGGACGCTGGCGTCCATCAGATCGCTCCCGTACGACTGCGTGAACGCGCCGACCTTCGGGTTGAAGCCGCGATCGCAGATCTCGGCGTGAATGCGCTCGCGCAGGGAGCTCAGCCGCGGCACCAGGCTGGCCCCTTCTTCGCCGCCGATGTGGAACTCCTGGATGGCTCTCACCAGCCGATCGAACGCCACCCAGGCCATCACCTTCGAGTGGGTGAAGTGCCGCCGCCCGCCGCGCACCTCCCAGATTCCGTCGTCGGGCCGCTGCCAGGCGCTCTCCAGGAAGTGCATCACGTCCTTCACCGCCGTCCACCCGCCCGCGGTGCCGACCAGGCCCAGCCGGTAGGCCGCATAGATCGACGCCAGGGTCTCGCCGTACACGTCCAGCTGGAACTGACCCGAGGCGGCGTTGCCGACGCGCACCGGCTTCGACCCTTCGTACCCCGGCAGCCAGTCGAGCTCGAACTCGGTCAGGCGCCGGCCGCCGCGAATGTCGTACATGATCTGCAGCTGCTCCGGGTCACCGGCCACCGCGCGCAGCAGCCAGTCGCGGAAGGCGCGCGCCTCGTCGACGTAGCCGCCGATCATGAAGGCGTCCAGCGTCAGGCTGGCATCACGCAGCCAGCAGAAGCGGTAGTCCCAGTTGCGGACGCCGCCCAGCTGCTCCGGCAGCGAGGTGGTGGGCGCCGCCACGATCCCGCCGGTCGGCGAGTAGGTCATCGCCTTCAGCGTGATCAGCGAACGCACGACGGCGTCGCGGTAGCGCCCCTGATAGGTGCAGCGAGCGGTCCAGTTCCGCCAGTACGACTCGGTCTCCGACAGGGCCTGCTCGACGTCGACCCAGGCCGGCGGGCTGGCGTGCGAGGGGAACCAGGTCAGCTCCAGCGGGATGCGGTCCCCCTTCCGAACCTTGAAATAGGCGGTCACGCGGTGGTTATCCTGCTCGAGCTCCACCGGCGTGCGCAGGATGAGGGCGTCCGGGCCGGCCATGAAGCAGGTCCCGTTGGCGCTCCGTTCGACCAGCGGCGCGTACGCCCCGTAGCCGAACCGGATGTCCAGCAGCATCTCCAGCGGGACTTCGCCGTCGAGCCCCTCGACGATGCGGATCACGTCGGTGCGGCCGTTCATCGGCATGAAGTCGATCAGGCGGACGGCGCCGCCGTCGCAGATGAGGTCGGTCTCGAGGATCAGCGTGTCGCCCCGGTAGCGCTGGTGCGATTGGCGGATCGCCACCGTGGGGCGGATCCCCCAGCGGCCGTGCTCGTCGTAGCCGACCAGGGCGGCAAAACAGGCGTCGGAGTCGAACCGCGGCGCGCACAGCCAGTCGATCGACCCGGTGCGCGAGACCAATGCGGTCGTCAGGGTGTTCCCGATCAAGCCGTAGTCTTCGATCTTCGATGCCATGGGGCTCTCCTTGAAGGGGGCGTTCGCGTCCAACGCAATGATGGGTTTCGTGTGGGAGCGGCGCGCGGGCTCGCCGCGAATTCAGGACGGCCCTGACAGCCTGGACGCGAGCGACCTCGACGGCGGCGGGGGGATGTATGGTGTCGATCCATGCCCGCTGCCCGCCGCCCTGCCCCCGTCCCCGTCGTCTACAAGGTCGCCATGCCCCAGCCGGCCTCGCACGAGTACGAGGTCGATATGCAGGTGCCCGCGCTGGCGGGGCGCACCGAGGTGGAGATCGTCTTCCCGACCTGGGCGCCGGGCAGCTACATGGTGCGCGACTTCGTCCGCCACCTGATTGACCTGGCGATCACCGACGGCGCCGGGCGCGCGCTGGATCCGGCGCGCGTGGCGCGGCTCGACAAGCAGCGCTGGCGGATCCAGACCGGCGGCCGCCCGTTCCGCGTCCGCTACCGGGTCTTCGCCTTCGAGGCCACCGTCCGCACGTCGTTCCTGGACGACAGCCACGCCTACTGGAACGGCACCAGCCTGTTCTTCTTCGTCGACGGCGAGCTCGCCCGCCCCTGCCACGTCCGGGCGGCGCTTCCCGATAGGCGCTGGCGCGTGTCGACCGCGCTGCCGCCCGTGGCCGGCCAGCGGCTGACCTGGGCCGCCGCCGACTTCGACGAGCTGGCCGACGCGCCGTTCGAGATCGGGACGCACGCGCTGCACGCGTTCAACGTCGGAAAGACGCGGTTCGAGCTGGCCCTCTACGGGCGCACCAACGCCGATCCGGCGCGCCTGGTCGACATCCTGCGCCGGGTGGTGTCGGCGACCGGGCGGATCTTCGGCGGCTTCCCGTTCGACCGCTACCTGTTCATCGTCCACGCGCTGCCGGTCGGCTCGGGCGGCCTGGAACACCGCGCGTCGGTGACGATGGACATCACCGGGCTGTCGTTCGAGGACGAGAACGGCTACGTCCGGTTCGCCGATCTGGCCGCGCACGAGTTCTTCCACGCCTGGAACGTCAAGCGCATCCACGACGCCGCGCTCGGGACATCTCGCCGCGGAGACCCGCAAGGGGTCCCCGCCGCCCCCCGCGACGGACTCCGCTCGGCGGAGCCGAGCTCCGTCCACGCGCTCGACTACACGCGAGAGAATTACACCACGCTGCTGTGGCTGTTCGAGGGGTGCACCGATTACCTGGCCCACGTGATCATCCTGCGCGCCGGCGTCACGTCGCCCGCGCAGTTCTTCAAGATGATCGCCGAGGACTGGCCGAAGTACGCCACCCGCCCGGGGCGCAACCAGAGCACGCTGGAGGAGCTGTCGTTCGAGGCCTGGGTCAAGCAGTACAAGCCGTCGGAGAACTTCACCAACCGCGCCGCCAGCTATTACGAGAAGGGGTTCTGGACGGCGATGGCCCTGGACCTGGAGCTGCGGCTGGCCAACGGCGGACGCCAGGGTCTCCCTGAGATGTTCCACCGCCTGTGGACCGAGTTCGGCCGCGACGGGCGCCCGATCGCCGACGCCGACGTGCGCGCCGCGGCGGCGTCGCTCGCCGGGCGTCCGCTGGATCGCTTCTTCGATCGCTACGTCCGCGGCAAGGAAGACCTGCACCTGCCCGCGTTCCTGGCGCGCGCCGGCGTCGAGGTGCACGCCCGCGCCGACTGGGACGAGAGCGGCCGCGCGCCGCAAGAGCGCGATCCCGTGCGCAGCCGGCGCGCCCGGGCCTGGACCGGCCTGGCGCTGCAGCCCGACCGGACAATCGTGCGCAACGTGATCCCCGACTCGCCTGCCTGGGCGGCGGGGTTGACCTTCAATGACGAGATCGTGGCGGTCGACGGCGCGCGCGTCAGCGGCGCCACGTTCGGCAAGCGAATCGCCGACCACCGCCCCGGCGCGCGCATCAAGCTGGCCTACTTCCGCCGCGACGAGCTGCGCGAGGCCTGGCTGACGCTGGCCGAGAGCCCCGAGCGACGCCTGACCGTCGTGCCGAACGTGCACGCCGGCGCACGGGTGAAGGCGATCCGCAGCGGCTGGCTGGGCGTGAAGGTCTAGCGAGCGCGGGCGCTCGCAAGGCCTGCCCCCTCC
>CAZTZM010000391.1:0-7553 GCA_964618005.1 uncultured Myxococcales bacterium | reverse complement strand
CGAGAAGATCCTCGCCGACGACGAACGCGCGACGCTGCCGGCCGCCGGTCCGGCGCGCGACGCGGCGGTGCTGCTGCGCTTCTCTGCCAAGGAGGCGATCTACAAGGCGCTCGATCCCTGGGTGGGCCGCTTCGTCGACTTCAAGGAGGCGCGGGTGGCCGTCGCGCCCGGCGGCGCGCTGACCGCGACGCTGGCGCTCAAGAACGGCGAGGGGCCCTTCGGTGTAGAGCTGCACGACGCGGGGCAGCCGGGCCTGATTCTCACGACGGCGCGTGTCCGAAGACGCCCGGACCCCGCGCCTTGATCCTCTCCCCGCTTCGCGGGGCGAGGACAAACAGATCAGCTCCTCGGGCGCTCGCGCAGCGCGCGGAACTCGTCCAGGTTCGCGCACCGCAGGAAGCGGTTCGCGCGCAGCTCGTGCGCGATCGTCGAGGTCGGGGTCTCGCCGTAGTCGTGCCCCGGGTAGACGCGCGTCTCCTCCGGAAGGCGGGTCAGCCGCTGCAGGCTCTGCCACATCTCGGCGGTGTTGCCGCCCCTGAAGTCCGTCCGGCCGCAGCCCCCCACGAACAGCACGTCGCCGGTGATCACGTACCCGTCGGCCAGATAGCAGGTGCCGCCGACGGTGTGCCCCGGCGTCGTCAGCGCTCGCACCCCGCGCCGCCCGATCGCGATGTCGCGCCCGTCGACCGCGTCGATCAGCGTTCGTCCCGGCGCGCGCAGGGCGTCCGCCTCGCGCGGGCTGACCACCACCGCCGCGCCTGTCTGGGCGACCAGCGCGTCGACGCCTTCGATGTGATCGTTGTGGGTGTGCGTGATGAGCACCGTCGTCACGCGCAGGCCGAGCCGCCCCACCTCGTTCATCAACCGGTCCACCTCCCACGCCGGGTCGACGATCGCCGCTTCACGCGTCTCCGGGCAGTAGAGGATCTCGCAGAAGTTCTGCAGCAGCCCCACCTCCATCTGCACCACCTCGGGCGCAGGTGGAAGCCCGATCGTGTCTTCCAGGACGGTCATAGGCGGAGCATCTTAGCCCGCGTCAGGCCGCGAGGAAGAGCCCGCTTACTCGAGGGTCACGTTGAAGCCGGTGCTGGCGGGCACGGTGCTCCGGTCAGTTGAAAGTTGACTCCCCGCTATCCGCCGCCCGCTGTTCGCGCGTCAGGCGGCGAGGCCGAACCATAGCGCGATCGCTCGATGTACTCGAAGCATCGTCTCGTCGTCGACGCGACCGACGATCTTGCCGATCTTGTCCCTCTTCAACGTCGTGACCTTGTCGATCATGATCTGAGAGACGGAACGAAGGCCGGTCCCCGCCGCGGGTTCAAGGGTGAGTCGGAACAGTGGGGCGTCGACGATGCTGCTCGTCACCGGCGCCAGGGTCACGCTGGCATGGGTCTCGTTGAAGAGGTCTGACTGCACGATGAGCGCCGGGCGTGGCTTCCCATAGTCCCCCGAAAGGGAGACCACCACCACGTCACCTCGCTTCACGCGGTCCAGCCGCCGCTCTCGTCATGGTCATGGCCTGCCTCGATCCAGCGCAAGACGTCGTTCTCGGCGCGCTTGTTCTTTGCCGCGGCGAGGCTCTGTCGGCGGCACTCCTCGGCGAACCCGCGCGCTCGAGTATCGGGGATCCAGAGCTGGACCAGCCGGAAGCCCGACCGACGCATCCGATCCCGATAGCGCTGCACACTCTTCCGGGCTGCCGTGGCCTTCGACATGACATGTAATATGACATGTCGGAGCGCGATCCGCTGTCTACAGATCCGGCTGGTCGGGATAACTACCTCAGTCCGCCGACGAGAAGACGATCTGGCCGGCCTCCTGTTCGAGGGCGGGCGCGGCGGCGCGGGACTGGGCGACGGCGGTGGATTCGCGGGTGATGCGGGGAAAGGTGTAGAGGACGCGGCCCTGGGCGTCGGGCTCGGCGGCGATGTCGCCGCCCAGGGCGACCAGCTGCCGATCGAGCAGGGCGGCCAGCTCGGGGGTGGGGGCGATCTCTTCGCGGGGGCGGGCGCTCGAAGCGGCGGAGAAGATCCGCCCGAGCAGGCGGCGGTGATCGTTGCGGGCGCGCAGGCGGCGGGCCTCGACGCGCGATTTGATCCAGCGGGCGCCGGGGACGGCGAAGAAGAGGGTCGAGAAGGCCAGGGGGAAGTCCCACAGCAGCGTGTGCCAGCCGGCCAGCGAGACGTGCAGGCGGGCCTCGAAGGCGGGCACGATCCAGAACGGGGCCAGCAGGTTGAAGCCGTTGAAGGCGCCGATCAGCGCGTTCGTCCCGGGCTCGTTGCCGGTGAGCGGCGGCGCGGACTCCACCTGCTCGGAGGCCCAGCGGGTCGCGACGGCCACGCCCGCGCCGGCGGTCTTGCGCAGCTCACGGAAGGTGTAGACGACCACGCCGTCGTCGGTGACCTCGGGCTCGCCGCCGTAGTCGACCATCAGGCGCGTCACCTCTTGCTCGGCGCGCGGGAAGGTCCAGCCCATCAGGCGCACCAGGTCGACCGCGGCGATCCGGCCGCGCTGGGCGCGGATGTAGCCGACGATGCGCTTCTCGTCTTCCAGCGGATCGACGACGGGCGCGGGCGGGCCGAACACGAAGGCGAACACCCGCTTGTAGAACGGCTCGCGCGGGCGCGCCGAGACGCGATATCGCGGCCGCCCGTATCCATAGCCGTTCGAGCCCATGTCCCAGCCCCAGAACCAGAACAGGCCGTCCAGACCGAAGCCGCTGTCGTCGTCGCGGTTGTTCGAATTGCTGCGCGCGAAGATCATCGCCAGCATCATCGCCATGAACCCCACGAAGTAGGCCACCAGCGTGGTGACGATCGTGACCTTGAACAGGAACGTGAAGCCCTTCCACAGCCGGCTGGCCACGGCGTTCACGCGCTCGCGCAGCGACAGCGCGTTGCGCCGCTCGAACGCCGGGTCGAATTCGTACAGCAGCTCGCCGCTCTCGGTGGCGCTGAGGTGGCTCCGATACTCCTTCAGCAGCGCGGTCAGCGCGCGCTCGGCCTCGGCCTCGGGCAGGCCCGAGGCGACCACGGCGTCGGCGCGCGTCAGCTTGGCGTTGCGCCCGCGCAAGGCCTCGAGCATCAGCTGCTTGGTGCGCGGGTCCGGGTAATCCTTCGGTGCGACTGGGGCTTCGGTTAGCACGGCTCCCTCAGTCTACGATGCTGGAGGCGGATCAGCGGCTGTTGTGTGCAGCCTCGGGTCCGACCCGGACCGTGGTCGAGGCCGCGCCCACGTTGTCCGCGCTGTCCCAGGCCCGCACGGTGACGGCGTGAGGGCCGGGCGCCAGGTTCGGCAGCCGGACCGTGAACGACTCGACCAGGTCGTCGGCGATCCCGTCGGCCGGGGCCAGCACCTGCCAGTCGCCGCCGTCGATCGCGTACTCCAGGCTGTTGATCGGGCTCTGCTCGTCGCGCGCGCGGCCCGAGACGAACGGGTACTTGGCGACCAGGCCCGCCACCTCGGGCTTGCGGTTGTCGACCAGGATCGGCGCCGAGTCGAGGCTGGATTCCAGCACCCGGTCGCGCGGCTCGGACCGCTCGTCGCTGGCGGTCACGTGGACGACGTAGCTGCCGTCGGGGAGGCCGTCGGTGTTCCAGTCGAAGTCGGTCTTGGTCAGCGGGTCCGGGCCGCCCAGCGGCCGCCAGACCGCCTCGTGCTCCTCGCGAAACCAGAGCCGGTAGTCCAGGTCGTCGCCGTCCAGGTTGTCGACCTTCCAGCGCAGCTTGATCGTCGGGTTGTGCGCCCGCGCGGCCGCCGGCGACGCCGGCGACAGGGAGGAGCCCAGGCTGCCCAGGGTCGTCCCGATCGGCGCGATCCCCGTCCCGCCACCGTCGCCGGCGGTGACCTCGGTGACGCGCGCGCGCTGGTTCTGCGGCAGGTAGGCCAGCGTCACCTGGCCCAGGCGCGCGGCCGGGTTGTCGAACGTCACCCGGTACTGCACGTAGCGCCCGGCCGGGCTGGCCACGCCGCCCACGCCGCCGTCATTGGTCGGGCGCGGGTGATCGAGGGCGGCGAACGCCGACCAGGTCGCGTCGGGGCGCGCCGTGTTGCCCGCGCGCGTCTCGACCCCCAGCGCGTGCGTCCCGACCCAGCGCAGGAGGCCCCACTGCGAGCGGAACTCGCCGTCCAGCACGCGCGACAGGTAGGTGGCCTGCTTGGCCGGCGCGGGCACCACGCGGTAGATGCTCCCCACGTCGCCGGTGCCGACCAGGAACGTCTCGCCAACCCGTGCCATCGTCAGCGCCTGCCGCTCGGGCAGGTCGATGGCCAGCGCGGCCGTCCGGTCGCTGTTGACGCGGTAGACCCGCCCCTCGGTCCCGGTGCCGACGAAGGCGTGGCCGCTGTCGTCGAAGGCCAGCGACGTGAAGTAGCCGTCGCCGATCGAGAACACCTGCTCCATCCGGCCGTCGGGATCGATCCGATAGAGGGCGGCCTTGGCCTTGCGCTGCCCGGGCCGCGGCAACGTCCCCGCCGAGGCAGGTGACCCCGACGGCGCGACGGTGACGCGGGTGCCGCGTGGGGCCGCTCCGGCTGCCGGCGAGGCCGACCCGCGCTCGAAGTCGTTGACCGCGGCGTAGAGCGCGCCGCCCGAGCGGCCCAGCGCCCGCACCTCCTCGGCGTCGAAGTCGGCCACCGCCTCGGCGTGCCCGTCCAGGCCGACCTTGAACAGGATGGCCTCCTCCGACGTGCCGGCGTAGAGGTGCTTGTCGTCGGCCTGCAGCAGCGACACGACGTGCTTGTCGCCCGAGTTCCAGACCTCGCGCGAACGGCCGTCGCGCTCGACGGCGAAGATCTTCCCCGGTCCGCCGGTCCCCGCGTAGACGGTGCCGGTCTTGGCGTCCAGGGCCAGCGCCCAGATGTGGTCGGTCCCCAGCGTCGCCAGCGGCCGCGCGTCGCCCTTCTTGGGATCGACGGTGTAGAGCTTCCCGCCCGGCGTCGTGCCCGCGACCAACGTCCCGTCGGGGCGCGCCACCAGCGCGGTCACCCAGGCCGCGTCCAGGGTGGCGACCTTGCGCGCGTGCGACTCCTTGCCCGTCACCTCGACCGCGTAGATGCGCCCCTCGTCGCCGGTGCCGAAGTAGGCGGTGCGCCCGTCGGGCGACAGCGTCGAGCACCAGACGAACGCGGCGTCCAGCGACACCGGCGAGGGCTTCATCCCCGGCACCACCGTCCCGTCGGGCAGGATCATGCTGGCGGTGGCCTCACCTTCCTCGAAGTCCTTGGACGTCGTTTGGCGGAAGGTCTTGGTGGCGGCGAAGGCGGCGGTGGGCGCCAGGGCGGTGAGGGCCGCCAGCGCGGCCAGCAAGGATCCGGATCGTGGCATATGGGGCGAGTATTGTACGAGAGGTGGTGGCCGCGCGCCTCAGGGCGCGGAGCCTCGCTCGCCGAGCGCGTCGTCCTTGACCACGACGGTCAGCTCTTCTTTGCCGCTGACCAGCTGGCGCGCCGGGAAGATCGTGCGGTCGGCGATGTGGTAGGCGCCGGCGCGGCGGGTCTGGTTCCCCGGGCGGAGCGTGTCGAGCGCCGAGTCGGGCAGCCCCGAGATCAGCCGCCCGCGCAGCGAGGCGCCGTCGTCCGGCGTCTGCACCGTCACCACCAGCGCCGTGGCCGAGTACGACTTGCGGAGGTTATCGATGTAGACCGGCAGCGTCTCGGCCTGCGGCAGGTCGGGCTTCACCGACGCGCCGGTCGAAACCTCGATCTTCACGTTCTGGCCGGCCACCGTGCGCGGGATGATCACCGGCACCGTCTCGACGTACTCGGCGCCGTTGTAGGGGCGCAGCGTGACGCGCAGGTCGACGGTGTCGCCGGCGTGTACGTCCTCCGTCGGCACGGACACGCCGACGATCTCGGCCACGTCGCGCCGGTACTCGACCCGCACGTCGACGTCCATCCGATCCAGCACCACCGGCTCGAACGGGTTGAACAGCAGCGCGTCCATCGCCCGCAGGCCGCGCGAGGAAGACAGCGCGTGGCTGGAGACGCCCTCGGGCGAGAAGATCTGGTCGCGCAGCTCCAGCGGCGCGAACCCTTTCACGCCGACCTTCGACGTGACGGTGACGATCATATCGGTCACGTCGGGCTCGGCGTCGGCGATGGCGTTGCTCACCACCGTGGAGGCCAGCATCGGCGTCAGGCGCCGGTTGCGCGCCACCTCGGCGTGGAACAGCCGCGGCTCGACGCCCGGACCGGTCACCCGCACGTCGACCGGCAGCATGGTGGTGCGCGCGTCCAGATCGCCCATGATGCAGGACGGGCGGTCCTGCACCAGCGTCCCGACCTCGTTCAGCGGCGACGACATCTTGAACGACTGCTGCACGCTGGGGAGAATCGCGTGGATCTCCGCGTCGACCAGCGGCAGGTAGACCTCGCCGATGCCGAACAGCGGGTGGCCGAACGCCAGCACGTCGGGCCCGTTGAGATAGGTGACGGTGCCGGTGGCGACGGTGCTGACGTCACCGCGCACCAGCTCGACGCCGATGGCCGATCCCGGCTCGACGTGGCCGGCCGCGGGCGGACCGGGCCGGCGTCCGCCGCCCGCCTGCATGGGGACCAGGCCCGTGGGGCGCAGTGCATCGGCGAGCTCGCCCACCGTGCGCTGTGAGAACCCCGAAACCGAGAGCGGGACGGAGGCGCGGATCAAGCGCGGCTCGCCGTTGTCCGCCACGGGCGCCACCGGGGGCAGCCCCAGCCCGCGCGACAGCGCGTCGGGCATCCCGGCGACGCTCCCCTCGGAGGCGACGGTGTGCGCGCTGATCGGCATCCGCATCGGTGCGGCACCGCCCCCCGGGCCCGGGCCGCCCTCGGCGAAATACTCGGGGGCGATCCGGCGCGGGCGCCGCCGTTCGGCCAGCATCGACTCGATCGGCGTGACGCCGCCCAGCGGCTCCTTGGCGAAGCTCCAGGCGTACGACACGGCGCCCACCAGCTTGCCGTCGACGTAGACGGGGCTGCCGCTCATGCCGGCGACGATCCCGCTCCACTCGACGCGCGGATCCTCGGCGCGAATCAGGATGATGTCCTGTTTGGGCAGGAAGTTCCGCATCACCGAGACGATGCGGACCTTGAACGGCTCCGGCTTCGTCCCCTGGAACACCGTCAGGGCCTGCCCCACCATCCCGGGGCGCACGTCCGAGAGCGGCATGATCGCCGGGGGCGGCCCCGCGGGGACGACCGCGCGCAGCCGGACGCCGCTGGCTGCCGACGCCGCGACGGGCAAAAAGACCAGGAACACCGCGGAAAACAGACCCAGCAAAGTGCGCCGCACGGGACATTCAGGGTAGGAAACGGATCGGGAATCGTCAAACGACCCGCTTGCTTTTTCCGAGAAAATGGCCTGTTCCGGTCGAGCTGAGCCCGCCCGGACGCCCCCGTCTTGACACCCGGCGCCGCTGCCAATCATCATCTGCCCACCATGAAGTCGCTTTGGATCCTGTTTGCTCTCTCGGCAGGTTTGGCGATCGCCGCGAGCTGTGGTCCCCAGCAGGCGTACTGCCCGAACACCGGGAAGAACGGGGTCTGCCCGATCACCGGTGACGAGGCGGGCGTCA
>CAZTZM010000390.1:0-10039 GCA_964618005.1 uncultured Myxococcales bacterium | reverse complement strand
ACCTGGTCGGCGTCGACCGGTTTGCTGAGATAGTCGTGCGCGCCGGCGCGCAGCGCTTCGACCGCCGACGTGATGCTGACGTACCCGGTCAGCACGACGATGCGCGCCTCGGGCGCCAGCGCGTGCAGCGGCCCGATCAGCGCGGTGCCCGGCGGCCCCGGCATGCGCAGGTCGACGCCGGCGAAGGCGGGGGGCTGCGTGCGCGCCGCCGCCAGCGCGCTGTCGTGATCGGCGGCGGTGGCCACCTCGCAGCCGCGGGCGCGCAGCGCGCGGGCCAGGCGCTCGCGGAAGACCTCGTCGTCGTCGACGAGCAGGAGCGCGCCGGCCGGCGCCGCGGCGGTGGTCACGACGCGCCCCCCACCGGCAGCCAGACCGTCGCCGTCGTCCCCGTCCCGGGCGTCGAGCGGATCGACAGCTCGCCCCCCAGCCGCTCGACGATCGCGCGCGCCAGGAAGATCCCCAGCCCCATCCCCTGGCCGGCCGGCTTGGTG
Source organism: uncultured Myxococcales bacterium (assembly GCA_964618005.1). Classification (GTDB taxonomy): domain Bacteria; phylum Myxococcota_A; class Polyangia; order Fen-1088; family Fen-1088; genus JADGRB01. The sequence continues at coordinate 9,548 of CAZTZM010000390.1, read as the reverse complement.
GTGAAGAACGGCTCCCCCACGCGCGCCAGCGTCGCGGGTGAGATCCCCGCGCCGCGATCGGCGACCTCGAACACCAGTCGGCGCGCGCCGCCGTCGGTGGCGGCCGCCACGCGCAGCGAGACCGGTTGCCCGGCGGGCGAGGCCTGGCGCGCGTTGTCGACCAGGCCGCGCAGCGCCTGGGCGAACGCGCGGCGCGGCAGCGCGGTGGTCGTGGCCGCCGTCGCGTCGTCGACCGCCACGTCGACCGGCGAGCGTGCGGTCGCCGGTCGATCCTCGTCGGTCAGGCAGTCGTCCACCAGGTCTCGCACGGAGACGCGCGCGAACCGCTCGCCCGCCGGATCGCCCGCGTCGACGCGCATGCGCGCCAGGATGCGGCGGCAGCGCTCGACCTCCGCGCGCATGAGTTGCACGTCGGCGGCGGCGCCCGGCGTGCCCGCCACCTCGTGCTCGAGATCCTTGGCGATGACCGCGATCGTCGACAGCGGGGTGGCCAGCTCGTGGGCGGCGCCGGCCGCCAGCGTGGCCAGCGACGCCAGTCGCGCTTGCCGCTCGGCCAGGTTGCGCGAGGCGGCCAGCTCGTCGTCGCGCGCCTCCATCGCCCGCCGCACGCGGAGCAGAAAGTAGACGATGAACGCCGAGGCGACGCCGAACGCCACCCACATCCCGCGCAGGTGCAGCCGCATGTGCCCCGCGTGGCCGCCCGCCGCCGGCAGCGGCTGGTGCCAGGTGAACAGGAACGCCGACGAGGCCAGCGACAGCAGCACCAGCGCCCAGGTCCAGGCCGAGCGCAGCGTGATCGCGGCGATGGCGATCGGCACCAGATACAGGAAGCTGAACGGGTTCTCGGGACCGCCGGTGAGGTACAGCAAGCCGGTGAAGGTCAGGACGTCGAACCCCATCACCGCCAGCAGCCACCAGTCCTGCGGCGCCCGCTCGCGCGCCAGCGCCAGGCAGGCGAGGTTCGAGGCCAGCGCCAGCGCGACCAGTCCCAGCAGCGGCGCGAGCGGGATCTCCAGGCCCATTCCCCAGCGCACGCCGGCGATCGTGATCGCCTGTCCCGCCACCGTCGCGAACCGCAACCGGACCAGCCAGCCGAAGTTGATTCGTGCGGGCGAGACCGGCTCCACCATGGAGCCGCTAACTATATGACGTTTGTGGCTCGTGCTGGTCGGCCAGCCGCGCCAGCGTGGCCAGCAGCACGTTGGGCTGGATCGGCTTCGGGTGAAGCTCGATCGGGCCCAGCTGGCTGCGCATCGAATCCGGGCTGAACCCGGCCGCGGTCACCAGGACCACGGGCACCGTCGCCAGCACCGGGTCCTCCAGCTGCGCGCGCCGGAAGTCCCAGCCGTCGACTTTTGGCATCATCAGGTCGAGGACGATGACCGACGGGCGCAGGCCGCCGCGGAGCGTGTCGAGCGCCTCGCCGCCGTCCGCCGTGGCCGCGACCTCGTAGCCTTCGCTGGCGAGAAGCTCAGCCAGCGCGGAACGGACATCGGGATCGTCCTCGATGACCAGGATGGTTCGCGCCGCGCCCGCCAAGATACAGGGAAACATTGGCCGGTCCGCTGCTGTGTCAAGACGCGCTGTGCCCGAAAACGCACGTCCCGGTACCCGGTAAGTAAAAGGTGTACAGCACCTTTCGTTTCGCCACGGCGGTCAAGATCTGGGCGCGTCCGGACGATGCGACTGTCCATGAGCGTTGCGCTCGCCCGTCAAGCTCCCTACCCCGTCCGGGCCCAGCAGCGGCGCTGTGGGAAGTGCGGAAAACTGGTCTCCCGCGCCGCCTATGCCTGCCGTCGCTGCGGCAAGTCCCAGAAGGTTCGCCCGCGGACGATTCTCTTCGTCATGTCCGTGGCTGTCCTGGTCGCGATGTTCGTGGTGGCGGCGACCCCGGGCCCTCAGGCCCACTCGGCCGAGGCCGGCTTGACCCCGTCGGTGTTGACCAAGGAGGCGCAGCTCGCCTTGCCGTACGCGCACACGGTCACCGCCGGTGAGCTGTGGGCCGCCTACAGCCACGACGCCGCGGCCGCCGATCGCCTCTACCGCGATCGGGCCGTCGCTGTCTCCGGGATCGTGCGCGTCGCCGAGCGCGACTACGAGGGGAACGTGGTCGTGCGGCTGGGCACGGGCGACGCGTTCGACACGGTCAACGCGACGCTGGCGACCCGCAACGATCCGATCCTCGCCACCATCATCAAGGGGCGCCCGATCTCGCTGTTGTGCGCGGGGCAGGGGGCTCTGATGGGCGCGCCGCGGTTGTCCGGCTGCTTTATCAGGTAGCCGCGCGGGCCCGGCAGCGGGCGGCGTAAGCCGGCGAGGCGGCGAGCAACCGGGCGTGCAGCGCGGCCGCCGAGATCTGACCCGGCGCGGTCGAGTCGGCCAGAAAGCCGTAGGCCAACCGCGAGCCGGCGGCGGCCAGCTGGACGCGCAGCTCGCCGTCGGTGCCGCCCATCCCGATCACGGCGGTTCGCGCCGGGTGCTCGGCCAGCAGAGCGTGCAGGGCCGCGGCGTCGCTGGGCTGGTTCACGCGGGTGGCCAGCTTGGCGATCGCGGCCGGCCCTGCCGCATGGCAGCCGGCGATGACGGCGCGTAGCTCGGTGAGCGGGGGCGTCGCCGTGAAGTCATGGTGCGAGACGACCAGCTGGCCCGCCGGCCGCGCGCGCACCAGCGCCGCAACGTCGGCGCGGATCGCGGCGTCGTCCTCGACGTCGGCCCACGACGCGACCGCCAGCGCGGCGCGGAAGCGCTCCAGCCGAATGGCCTCGCCGGCGGTGAACCGGCCGCCCTGGTTGGCGGCGCGGATCGTGACCAGCACGGGCGTCCCGCTGGCCTCGAGGGCCCGGCAGGCGTCGGCGCCGGCGTCCAGCCGCTGCTCGGCGAACAGATCGACCCGGGCCTCGACGAGATCGAACGGCCGGGCGTGCGGCGCCATCGCCGCCGCGACGGCGAGCGACTCGGCGCGGTCGGCGACCGCGACCAGCAACGGCCCAGGGGCATGGCCCGGCATCCGGACCTTGAATTCAAGCGCGAAGCGAGGCTCGAGATCAGATGCCGCCGGCGCCGGCGCTGCCGGTGATGCCGCCGACGCCGGTGATGCCGCCAACGCCACCGAGGCCGGCGCTACCGGCGGCCCCAGCGCTACCGGCGGCCCCGGCGCTACCTGCAGTTCCGGCGCTGCCGGCGCTACCGGCGGTTCCGTCGTTCCCGGCGGCTCCGGTGGCGCCCGCCGCGCCGCTGCCGGCGGCGCCATCCGTCGCGGCATCAGCCGTGACCGGCGCATCGGTCGCGCCGTCCGCCGACGAGCGCACGGGCTCGACGAACTTTCCACCGTCGCCGGTGTTCGTGCAGGCCCAGCCGAACATCGCGCCAGCCAGGGCCAGGGCGGTGAGCAATCCTCGCCCACCGGAACCCCTGTAGGCCGACCTCGGTACGAAACGCTGATCTACCATGCGCGATATCTCCTCGGCCGATACGGCCCCGCGCTTAAAGTACGTCAGCCCGCCAAGGCCCAGCAAATGTGCGGCCGGCCCGGCCGGTTCAGTCCTGGCCGGCGTCCGTCGGGCTGCCGCCGGTGCCGGTGGTCCCGCCCGTGCCGGGGGCACCGCCGGTGCCCGGGCTACCACCGGTGCTGGTGGCGCCGCCGGTGCCCGGGCTGCCGCCCGTTCCCGTCTTGCCGCCGGTACCCGTCTTGCCGCCGGTTCCGACGACGCCGCCCGTGCCGGTGGCACCGGCGACCGCGCCGCCACCCGCGGCGGCGTCGGGGCTGGCGCCTGCCGCGCCGCCGTCGAGCGTGTCGTTCTGGAACGTTGACGGGCCGGCCTTGTAGCCGGTGTCGTCCTCGCAGGCGCCGGCCAAGCAACCGAGGATCAGCGCCACCAGGCCGAGCCGCCGCATCCGCCCGATTTTAGTTCAGGAGGCGGCGGCCCGGTGGAAAAAGGCGCCCGGACGCTACTTGGCGTCGGTGGCGCCGCGCAGCCCGAGGTCGAGGCCCCGGACCTTGTCGAAGCGCTGGCTGACGTCGATCCAGTTCCAGATGTTCCAGACCGCCTCGAAGAAGCTCTTCTTGTCGGGGCCGTACTGGAGATAGAAGGCGTGCTCCCAGGCGTCCAGCACCAGGATCGGAACGCCACCCTGGTTGATGTTGCTCTGGTGATCGTAGATCTGGGTGGTCACCAGGCGCTTGGCCAGCGGCTCCCAGGTCAGCGCCGCCCAGCCCGAGCCCATGATCGTCATGGCCGCGTTGGTCAGCTGCGCGCGGAAGGCGGCGAAGTTGCCGAAGTCGGCGTTGATCTGCTCGGCCAGCGCGCCGGTCGGCTCGCCGCCGGCCTTGGGCGCCAGGTTCTGCCAGAACAGCGAGTGCAGAACGTGACCGGAGGTGTGGAAGGCCAGCGCCTTTTCCAGCGCGGCGATCTTGGCGAAGTCGTTCTTGGCGCGTGCCTCGGCGAGCCCTTCCGCCGCGGTGTTCGCACCCGTCACATACGCCTGGTGATGCTTGTCGTGGTGGAGCTGCATGATTTTGCCCGATACGTGCGGCTCCAGCGCGCCGTAGTCGTAGGCCAGCTCAGGGAGGGTGTACTTTGACATGCGCCCGAATATGCCAATTACCAGCTCAGGCGCAAGCTGATAGCCGCGAAACCGGCGAAAGCCGGGATCGTTCCCGAGGTGACCGATTTCAGGAACGAACGAGGCGCTTTTCGCGCTTGAGGCGCTTGCGGAGGACGGCGGCGGCGCGTTTTTCGATGGTGGCCTGGGTCGGCTTGCGGCCGCGCATCGGCTCCTGCTCGGCGTGATGCTCGACGAAGTCGCCGGGCGCGCAGCCGAGCTCGAACATCGTGACCTCGCGCTTGCCGCGATCGCCGATCCGGAACGGCACCACCGCGGCGCCGATCCCGGCGCCGACGTAGACCGCGCCCTCGGGCGTGCCGTTTCCTTCTCCCTCTTGCGCGCGCGAGCCGTAGAGACCGTGCACGTACTTGTGCCCGGCGATCATGCCGACCGCCAGCTCGTGAAGCCGCGCCAGCGTGACCTGGCCGCCGTGCGTGTGCCCCGACAGGACCAGCGGGACGCCGTGGCGCCACAGACCGTCGGCCTCCTCGGCGATGTGCGAGAGCGCGATCGACGGCAGATCGTGGCGCAGCCCCTTCACCGCTTCGTCGCGGCGGCAGTGGCCGGTGTACGCGTCGTCGAGGCCGACCACCTGCAGGCGCTCGTTCCGCAGCGTGATCACCGTGTGCCGGTTGCGCAGCACCTCGACCCCGCCGCGCTCCAGCGCCACGCGGACCTCGTCGGCGCCGGACCAGTAGTCGTGATTGCCCAGCACCGCCACGACGGGCGCCGCGAACAGCCGCATGACCTCGGTCAGCTGATCCAGGTACATCTGGCTGTGACAGACGAAGTCGCCCGAGATCAGGATCAGGTCGGGCTTCTCGGCGTTGGTCATCTCGACCGCGGTCCGTTGCACCTCGAACGGCGTGATGCGCCCGACGTGAAGGTCGGTGAGGTGCGCGATCCTCAGATGGCTGACCTGGCGGCGGTAGGCCGCCGGGCCGGCGAACCGGCGCAGCGTGATGCGATGGCGGCGCGCGTTCTCCGAGGCGCGCGAGGTGCCGTGCGAGCGTCGCGCGGCCATGCGCGCCGCCCAGACCGCCGCATCATCGATCGTCGGATCGGGGATCGGCTTCGACGGCCGGTACTCCGCGTGGTGCGGGACCTCGTCAGGGTCCTCGTCCTGCGCCGCGTGCTCAGGCGCTTTCTTCTTCGGTAGCGAACCGCTCACGGAACAACCTTAACTATAACCGCCTCGACGGGGCGAGGCCCTGAAATCTTCGCGCTTACCTCATCCTCGGAAGACCTACACCAACTCCAGAAATGCGCGCGCCGCGTGGCTCAGCGTGCGGGCCTTGGCGTAGAGCAGCCGGACCTTGCGCTCGACGTGCAGCTCCTTGACGTGGATCTCGCGCACGGCGCCGCTCTCGACGTCCTGGCGCACGCACATCCGCGGCAGGAACGCGACCCCCTCGTCGCTCTGGACCAGGCGGCGGATCGTCTCCAGCGTCGGCATCTCGACGTCCATGCGCAGCGGCACCTTGTGGCGGCGGAACTCGCGCAGCACGACGTCGCGGTACGGCGACAGCACGTTGTGCGCGATGAACGTCTCTTCACCCAGCTCGCCGATCGAGACCGAGCGGCGGCGGGCGAACCGGTGCTTGGGCGAGACGATGAACGCCAGCGCGTCGGTGTAGATGACCTTGGCGACCAGCCGATCGTCGCCGGGATCGAAGCTGGCCACCCCCAGCTCGAGGTCCCCCTCCAGCAGCTCGACCGGGATGCGGCTCGACTGGCTGCGGCGGACCTGGACCTTGATCTTGGGGAACCGGCCGCGGTAGCGCTGGATGTACGGCAGCAGGTACAGCGTCGACGACTCGTTGGCGCCGATGACCAACCGCCCGGCCGACTTGTCGCGCAGCTCGGCCAGCGCGCCCGCCAGCTCTTCTTCCAGGTTGCGAAACCGGCGCGCGAAGTCCAGCACCGTGCGGCCGGTGTCCGTCGGCACCAGCTCCTTGGCGCCGCGATCGATCAGTTTTTCACCGATTTCGTTCTCCAGCCGCTGCACGGTCAGGGATACGGCGGGCTGGGTGCGGAACAACTTCTCCGCCGCGCGCGAGAAGCTGCGCTCGCCGACGACGGTGGCGAAGACCTGCAGGGCGTGGAGCTCCATGGCGCGGCATGGTAGAGCATAACGTTCGCTTATCGGAGCAAGAATAATTATAAATTTGCGCAATCAATCCGACAGAACCAAGGTTGAGCCCCATGACCACGACGCCCGCCGCCCCCGAGAAAATCCACATCTTCGACACCACGCTGCGCGACGGAGAGCAGGCCCCCGGTTGCAGCATGACGATGCCGGAGAAGCTGCGGATGGCGCACAAGCTGGCGGAGCTGGGCGTCGACATCATGGAGGCGGGCTTCCCCATCGCGTCGGCCGGCGACTTCGAGGCGGTGCAGAAGGTGTCGCGCGAGGTCCCGTCGAAGATCGCCGCGCTGGCCCGCGCCACCGCGCTGGACGTCGAGCGCGCCGCCAAGGCGCTGGAGGGGGCCCGGACGGCGCCCCGCATTCACGTCTTCCTGGCGACCAGCGACATCCACCTCAAGTACAAGCTGAAGAAGACGCGCGCGCAGGTGCTGGAAGAGGCCGCCGCGGCGGTGGCGCTGGCGCGCGAGTACGTCGATGACGTCGAGTTCTCCGCCGAGGATGGCGGGCGCACGCAGGTCGACTACCTGATCGACGTCGCGCGCGCGGTCGTCGCCGCCGGCGCCGGCACCGTCAACGTTCCCGACACCGTCGGCTATGGCATCCCCGAGGAGTACGGCGCGCTGATCGGCCAGGTCTCCCGCGCGCTCGGGTCGTCGGCCATCGTGAGCGTCCACTGTCACAACGACCTGGGGCTGGCGGTCGCGAACTCGCTGGCCGCCATCCAGAACGGCGCGCGCCAGGTCGAGTGCACGATCAACGGGATCGGCGAGCGGGCCGGCAACTGCTCGCTGGAGGAGATCGTGATGGTGCTGAAGACCCGCGCCGACAAGCTCCCCTACGCGACCGGGATCAAGACCGAGCAGCTGTTCCCGGCCAGCCAGCTCCTGACCGAGGTCATCGGCGTCGGCGTGCAGCCGAACAAGGCGATCGTCGGGCGCAACGCCTTCGCCCACGAGGCCGGCATCCACCAGGACGGCTTCCTCAAGGAGCGCACCACCTACGAGATCATCGAGCCGAAGAGCGTCGGCGTGCCCGAGAGCCGCCTGGTCCTCGGCAAGCACAGCGGCCGCCACGCGCTCAAGGCCCGCTGCGTGGAGCTGGGGCTGACGCTCGACAAGGCGGAGCTGGACGAGGTCTACACCCGGTTCACGGCCCTGGCCGACCGCCAGAAGGGGATCCTGGACGAGGAGATCCGCCGCCTGGCCAACGAGGTCGTCAAAGATCTGTCGCTGAAAACCGCGTAGAAAACTGAGTAAGTAAGCTTACTTAAACGATGTTATAAAAACTTCGTAAGTTATCTAAAGTACTGAGAAGACGGTGCCGATGGCCCATGCATGGTGCCAAATCGTCTCGCCCGAGGTCTGGGTGTCCTTTTCCTCGCGACGGGCGCCCTCGCATGCGGTGGCAGTGAGCCGCACGACATCGGTGAGGTGCAGATCGCTGCCGTCACCGAGAACGCGCTGACCGCGAACGCGCTGACCGCGAACGCGCTGACCGCGAACGCCCTCACCGCGAACGCGCTGACGGCGAACGCGCTGACGGCGAACGCCCTCACCGCGAACGCGCTCACCGCCAACGCGTTGACCGCCAACGGGCTCATGGACCCGCTGGCGATCGAGTTCCTCAAATACGTGGTGTCGTGCGCCCTCGACGACAACCAGAGCCTGACGGTGGGGACCGGCAGCTCGACGGTGACGCTGCCCGGGTCGCTGGGCCTGGCGCCGCAGTGGGGACTGAAGAACGGCTCGTGCGACGGCTCCTGCCAGCGCTGGGTGTCGGCCTGCGTGCTGGCCCGCGTCGACGCGGCCGGCGTCGAGCGCCCGATCTCCGTCCGCGGCCCGAACCTGGCGCTGCTCCCCAGCTGGAGCGAGCTTGCGACCTACACCCAGCGCGAGGCGACCTACTTCGGCAACGTCTTCGCCCCCGGCCAGCCGAAGTTCCTCTGCCTGCCGCCCGGCGCCACCTCCGACGACCGCGTGTGCGGCGACTCGATGAGCGACTGCCCGATGACGGTGGTGGGCTCATGTGCGCGTGACTGCCTCACGCAGGGCCTGTTCGGCGACTACGATGTCTGCAGTGACGCCGGACGCATCGGCACGGGCCTCACTTATCTCGAAAGCGTGACCGTGTTTCTGCCGAAGACCGCGATGTGATCAACCGGGTCATCGCCGGCCGGTTCCAGCTCCTCGCCGAGGCCGGCGCGGGCGGGATGGGCGCGGTCTTCCGCGCCCGCGACCTGGCGACCGGCGCCACGGTGGCGGTCAAGATCCTGACCGGCCGCGATCTGCGCGAAGCCCAGCGCTTCGATCAGGAGGCCTCGATCCTGGCCGGCCTGGTCCACCCGGCCATCGTCCGCTACATCGCGCACGGGGTGGGCGAGAGCGGCGCCCGCTACATCGCGATGGAGTGGCTGGACGGCGAGGACCTGGCCGCCCGCCTGGATCGCGAGGGGCTGACGGTCGCCGAGACGGTGGCGATCGGCCGCCGCACCTGCGAGGCGCTGGCCCACGCGCACGCGGCGGGGATCGTCCACCGCGACGTCAAGCCGGGCAACCTGTTCCTGCCCAACGGCGAGATCGCGCGGCTGAAGGTGCTCGACTTCGGCATCGCCCGCTTCACGCAGGGGGCCCGCAAGCTGACCCGCACCGGCTCGGTCATCGGCACGCCCGGGTACCTGGCGCCCGAGCTGGTGCGCGGCGATCGCGACATCACGCCGCGCGCGGATGTCTTCTCGCTGGGCTGCGTGCTGTTCCAGTGCCTGACCGGGCGGGCGGTGTTCGAGGCCGAGGCGCCG